>NZ_CP060393.1:3927500-4254614 GCF_014274685.1 Edaphobacter sp. 4G125 | reverse complement strand
CAAGCAAGGTGCTGTGTTCCATCTTCCAGAAGTTAGCGCGGCCTTCAACACTGGTGTCGACCTCGTGGTTCTCCCATGTGCCGTTCCAGTTCAACGGGTATCGATAGAGTGTGCGTTGATCTGCTCCAAGGAAGCTGGGATAGTAGATGCGATTCCAGTTCTGTTGATACCACGCAAAGCGGGCATTCTGCCGCAGCGAGAGGTGCTCGTTGATAGTGTGGCGAAGCTGGTAGCCGAACTGCTGGTTGGCCTGTGCCAGTTGATTGGCATGGGCTTCAAGCTCGCCGTTATAGGTATGGATGGAGAGCGGGCCATTGATATTCGGCAACGCAGTTCCCCATGCAGGCAACGGCATTCCATTGCGCCCATTGTCGCGCTGGATGCGGCCAATTAGCGTGAGCGAGGTTCCCGGCGCAGGCTTCCACGTCAATGACGGAGCGAAGTAGTAGCGATGGCGGTAGGCGTAATCCACGTACGAGTTTGCCGTGTGATACAGCGCGGCCAGGCGCCCATACACTGTGCGTGAAGAGTTCAGAGATCCCCCCATATCGATAGCGGGGTCCATAAAGGCAAAGGTGCCTCCCGTGAACTGTGCATGCACAAAGCGATCCGGCACGGGCTTGCGGGTAACGATGTTTACGAGTCCGCCGAGAACGCTCTGGCCGTAGAGCGCCGACGAGGGTCCTTTGAGAACTTCCACGGACTCCAGCGCCCAGGGCTCTTCTGACATGCCGTTTCCGCCACGCAGGCCGTCAATGTAAGTGTTGAACGAGGCATCGAAGCCGCGGATACGGTAGTAATCCCAGCCATCGTAGTATCCACCGGGCATTACCCCAGCGACATTTTTGAGTGCGTCGTCGAGTTTTACAACATTCTGCGCATTCATCAGGTCGCGATTGACTACGCTGATGGCCTGTGGAACCTCGGAGAGCGGCAGGTCGGTCTTGGTGCCTCCGCTGCTCTCTGTGGTGGCATACTCGTTGCCTGCCGAAACCGTTACCGCGCTATTGATCTGCCCTACCTTCAGGGAAACATTCAGCTCGGTAGCGGTCTCGGTATTCGCGATCTTCACATCCTCACTAGCGCCACCGAAGTTCGCTGCCTCAACGAAGAGTCGATAATTTCCGGCAGGAACGTTGAACGAATACACTCCATTCGCCGCTGACATTGCATCCATATGGAAGTCTCCGCAGGTCAACGAGAGTTGCGCATTCGCAATGCCTGCACCGGTGGGATCGGTAATTACTCCTACAAGTCGACGTAAGGGACCGGTAGCAGTATTCGTGCAGGATACGGGCCCGCTCTCAGCAGTCTCCGCAGAATTCGTTATGCCGGAAGAGGTACTCTCCTCGGCCTGTACGAAGCTGGTTGCGAGTGAAGCAAAAAAGAGCGAGAGAAAACCAATGCGAAGCAGGTTCGCCAGGAACTGATGTGAGCGCATATCGACCTTCCATAGGGTTCAAAGTTCGGCAATGAGCGGGCGACCAAAGCAGTCGAGACCGCGAACTTGCTCCGTCTAAGAGCAGGCCGCGACGGAGCATCAGGGACTATGGAAAAGGGGATCAGGATGAGGTCATCGTCAGCTCTCCAGAGGTTGCGGACAGGTGTGTGCAAACCTGGCCCGGGTAGGTCGATCTCGTCAGGCCGCGCAGCGCTTCGCCAAAAGACTCTGCAACGGCCTGATCTCGTTCAAATGATATAGGACTTATTTAGTCCGATATCAATATAACCCGCCCTTGGTAGGTATGCAAGGCTGACTTTCTTTTTCGTCGCAGCAGGTGGTCTTATTTCGTTTTCTGCTGATACACGTTAACTTCCGCCAGAAACGGCTGTAGATCCTCGATCAATTCACGATCAAAGATTGTGCTGGAGATCGAGCCTGATATAAAGGTCGCGCCGGAGATTACATGCGTATGACCTTTCGTTTCGCCTCCCTGGCGACTGCCGCTGCCATCTGTTCGTTCGTTTTTACAGCTAACGCCGAAGTTCAGCTGCCCAAAGTGCTTTCCAGTCACATGGTGATTCAGCGAAATATGCCGATTCACATCTGGGGCACGGCTTCTCCGGGAGAACAAGTTTCAGTCGGATTTCATAGTAGTTCTGCTAAGGTGGTGGCCGACTCTTCAGGCCGATGGAGCGTCTATCTTCCGCATGAGGCCGCAGGCGGTCCTTACACCCTGACCGTGCAGGGAACGAATACTCTCACGCTTGATGACATCCTGCTGGGAGATGTCTGGATTGCCTCTGGGCAATCGAACATGGAGATGCCGTTAGCAGGCTTCAATGGTGCTCCGATCAAAGATGGTGAAAAAGCGATCGCGGGAGCAGACCATCCGCAGATTCGCCTGTTATTGATCAAGAAGGACTCTGCCGAATATCCGCAAGGCGATGCAAAAGCCGTGCAAGGCTGGTCGGCATGCACTCCGGAGACGGCGCGTAATTTTTCCGCTGCAGCATACTTCTTTGGAGTCGATGTTCAGGCGCACGAGAAGGTGCCGATCGGTCTCGTCGATACCACATGGGGCGGCACACCAGCCGAAGCATGGACGAGCCTCGGTAGTCTCTCCGCAGATTCTTCCCTTATGCCCGTCTTTGCCGGCCGCGCTTCACACATGGACCGAGAAGCTACCGAACGCCGCTATCTGAAGATCGCCGAGGAGGCAAAGGCCGCCGGCAAGCCTGCACCTCCGGCGCGCCCTTGGCATCCCGATCCTGCGTCATGGGAACCAGCAGGGTTATACAACGCAATGATCGCACCGCTCACACCAATGGCCATTCGCGGAGCCATCTGGTATCAGGGCGAAGCCAACACGGAACCGGGCTATGCCGAGCTGTATCACCGTCTCTTCTCGACGATGATTCAGGACTGGCGCAGCCAATGGAAGCAGGGCGACTTCCCCTTCTTCTTCGTTCAGCTTTCTGCTTATGGAGCGGGTCCGACTTCCAATTGGGGGCTGTTACGCGATGCTCAGCGTCGTACGCTTTCGCTTGCGAATACGGGGATGGCCATCACGATCGATGCTGGAGAAGAGCACAACATTCATCCTGCAAATAAACAGGTTGTCGGAGAACGCCTTGCCCTGCTGGCCCGCAATGCGGTTTATGGAGAGAAGGTTTCCGACTCCGGCCCACTCTTCCGTCTTGCATATCCGAAGGATGGGGCGATGCATGTCTGGTTCGATCACGTAGAAGGCGGACTTACCGCGCACGGCCCACTTGCAGGCTTTGAAGTGGCCGGGTTGGATGGCAACTTTGTATCGGCTACGGCACGCATCGAAGGCGATACCGTTGTCGCAAGCAGTCCCTCCGTTTCTGAGCCACGTTACGTGCGCTATGCGTGGACGAACTTCCCGACAGCCAGCCTCTACAACCGAGACGGGCTGCCAGCCTCAACCTTTACATCGTTTCCTGTGCCATAGGGGCTGGAGATATTCACCGGAATCTGCGAGATGGCGGCAAAGCGTGTGGTGGGGAATGCATCGGGGTAGTGCTCGCGAATGTAGCTGATCATCTTTTCGCGAACGATACAGCGAAGGTCGAAGTTTTCTCCGGAGTTGCGCGAGCTCATCAGACAGCGCAGTTCCATAGTGCGCTCTGAAAGGTTCGTCACCTGGAGACCGCATACCTTACCGTCCCACTGAGAGGTGGTCTTTACAATGCGGGTCAGTTCGGCCCGCAATTCTTCCACAGGAATGGAGTAATCCACGTAGAGGAACGAGGTTCCGAGAATGTCGGAGGATTCGCGCGTCCAGTTTTGAAAGCTGTTTTCAATGAAATAGGTGAGCGGGACAATCAGACGACGAAGATCCCAGATGCGGACGACGACATACGAAGAGGTGATCTCTTCAATGCGACCCCACTCGCCCTGGATGACGACGACATCGTCGATACGGATCGGTTCGGTAAAGGCGATCTGGAGTCCGGCGAGAAAGTTGGACGCGGTGGATTTCGCAGCCGTGGCAAGGATCAGCGAGGCGATTCCTGCCGATGCCAGCAAACCGGAGCCGTAGTGCCAGATTCGAGGGTCGTTGAAGCTCCACAGCAGTCCGCCGATGGTGATGACGATGATGAAGGTGATCAGGATGCGCCGGAAAAGCTGAAACTGCGTATGGATGCGTCGAGCGCGAATGTTGTTATCTGCCTTCAGGTCGTAACGGCGAAGCATGAACTCTTGAAAAACGTAGACGAATCCAACAGCGAGCCAGCCGAGACACACGACCATCGCCATCAGAAGCCCCTGCCGGAGGATGTCGTTCAGATTCGCAGGGAGCGGGGGCAGCAGAGGAAGAACAATCCCTGCGCAGGTAAGAAAGAAGATGGCCCGCGCCGGGTGGCTGAGATAGCGTTTAATACTCCAGCCGGCCCCGGTCTTTTGCTCTTCTTTTTTCTTAAGAATACGGAACAAGACGTAATGGACGACATTGGCCATTACGATGATGCCGCAGAAGACAAAGATGGCGAAGAACCAGGTGTGTTTGAAATGGGGCACAGCGTCAGCGGTAAGCACGGTCATGCTTCATTGTGAGGCAAGGCGATGGCCGCCGGTTGCTTGTTCTTCTAGATGAGCGGTTTCCGGCGGATTCAACACCTGTTGTTGAAGGGTCATGGGGATAGCGAAGGAATCCCAGTAAAATAGAGAAGATGGCTTTTACGGAACAATATGACGTCGTGGTGGTCGGCGCGGGACACGCGGGTTGCGAGGCAGCCGTTGCCGCAGCGCGCATGGGGCTGCGCACGGCGATCTTTACCCTGAATCTCGATCTGATCGCGCAGATGAGCTGTAACCCTGCGATTGGCGGAATTGCCAAGGGCCATCTCGTTCGCGAGGTCGATGCTCTGGGAGGCGTGATGGGCGAGGTTGCGGACGCCTGCGGCATCCAATTCCGTCTGCTGAACACTTCGCGTGGTCCGGCGGTGTGGTCGCCGCGTGCGCAGTGCGATAAGGCGCTCTACCGCGTAAAGATGCGCGAGGTGCTGGAAGGTCAGAAGAATCTCTTCATCAAGCAGGCCGAGGTAGTCGATCTGATCGTTGAAGACGGCAATGCTGTTCGCGGCATACGCCTGCGCGATGGACGCGCGGTGAGCGCGAAGGCGACGGTCGTCACGACAGGAACATTCCTCAACGGGCTGATTCATTGCGGCGAACAACAATACACCGCAGGACGCAGCGGTGAACCTGCCAGCGTACTGCTTGGCGAGAACCTGAAGAAGCTTGGTCTGCGCGAGTGCCGCCTGAAGACCGGGACACCGCCGCGGCTCGATGGCCGCACCATCGACTGGGAGCGCTTTGAAGAGCAGCCGGGCGATGCCGAGCCCACGCCGTTCAGCTTTCGTTCGCCGTTCACGCGTACCGGTGTACCTCCGCTGCGCCAGATCAACTGCCATATCGCGTTCACAACACCGGAGACGTTGCAGCTAATCCGCGATAACGTGCATCGCTCGCCGATGTACACCGGCCAGATTGAAGCCATCGGACCACGTTATTGCCCGTCGATCGAAGACAAGATCGTACGCTTCCCGGATAAGACACAGCACCAATTTTTCCTCGAGCCTGAAGGATTGAACACGCACGAGGTTTACATCAATGGCATGAGTACTTCGCTTCCGATGGACGTGCAGGCTGCGATGGTGCGCTCGATCCCCGGCCTTGAGAACGCCGAGATGCTGCGCCCCGGCTATGCGATTGAGTACGACGCCATCGATCCCACGGAGCTTGATCGCGCGCTGAAGGTGAAGAGCTTTGAAGGACTCTATCTTGGCGGACAGATCAACGGCACCAGCGGATATGAAGAGGCCGCCTGCCAGGGTCTGATGGCCGGGATCAATGCCGCGCTCTGGGTTAAAGGTGAACCTGCCTTTACGCTCGACCGCACCGAGGCCTATACAGGCATCCTGATTGACGACCTGATTTCGAAGGGCACCAACGAGCCGTATCGCATGTTTACTTCGCGGGCGGAGTTCCGCCTGCACCTGCGTATCGATAATGCAGACAAGCGATTGACTCCATACGGACGCCGGCTGGGTCTGATCCCCGACGATGCCTGGGTTGAGTACGAGGCGAAGCAGGCGCGTGCCGTAGCGCTCGCACAGATGCTGCGTTCCGTGAAGGCCGACATTAAGGCGCTGCCTGAAGAGCTACAGTCCGATCTCACCGGTCCCAGCGTCGAGGGCATCACTTTTGCACAACTCCTCAAGCGGCCTGCTATCACCATTGAGGCGATCTGGCCTGCGCTGCTTCCCATCATCGCTACAAAGCCCGAGCTTTCAGCGTGGACAGAAGCCGTCGCCTCTCACGAGGGCAGCAAGCTCCCGGTCTGGGTGCGCAACGAGATCAAGACGGTTGAGACCGAGATCAAGTACGAGGGCTACCTGAACCAGCAGCGAAAGTCGATGGAGAAACTGCGCACCTCCGAGCAGAAGGTGATTCCGGAGTGGTTCGATTACACGGCTGTCTCCGGCCTCTCGCGTGAGATGAAGGAGAAGCTGGGCCGCGTTCGTCCGCAGACTCTGGGCCAGGCCAGCCGCATCGCCGGAGTTACGCCTGCGGCGATCAGCCTGATCCATATCTATATCGAGATCCAGGCGAGACAGCAGAGTGTGGCCTAACCCCACCCCCTTAGAGAGCGGAGCGCAACAAGTCTGATTTCAGTAATTTACGAGATTTAGACAGGGTAAAATATTGAAACCAGATGGTTTAAGCCTAAAAATATAGATTCCAAAAGAGTTAGCCCCTCAATGAGGGGCAAGGGTGTTTTACGATCTGTATTTTAAGAGTAGCAGATTGGGTAGGATGTTTTTGCAGTTTTTTCTGGATTTATCTTTTTTAGATTGTTCGAGTTGCGATTTACTGGGGCTTGACAGGATTTCAAGCGGGCGGGAGGATTGGCTCATTCTGAGCGCAGCCGAGGAAGCATCCATCGATGCTCCGTCCCCTTGTGACCTTCCTGCCGCCATCTCTATCTAATTCTCTGTTGAAGCAGGTGATCCAATGAAAAGTGCGCCCTACTGGGTTGGCCTTAGTCTGGTATTTATCGCCGTACTGACTATTGTTCTGTGGATGGGAGGACGAAGGATGGCAATTGCAGCAGAAGCAGGACGAGGACCGATTCCGGCCCCGATCGTCGATGAACATGTGCAAAGCCCGCGCAACGAGACGGCAGTCTTTGCCGGAGGCTGCTTCTGGGGAGTGCAGGGTGTCTTTCAACGCATTAAGGGAGTTACCGCAACGACGGCGGGCTATTCCGGTGGCACGAAGGACACGGCAAATTATCGCGATGTTTCCTCGGAGCGCACGACCCATGCCGAATCCGTCAAGGTCGTCTTCGATCCTTTGAAGGTCAGCTACGGGACTCTGCTGCGTATCTTCTTCTCTGTTGTCCACGACCCGACGCAACTCAACCGTCAGGGACCGGACGTAGGCACTTCGTACCGTTCGGCGATCTTCTACACCACGCCGGAGCAGCAGAAGGTTGCCGCAGCTTACATTGCACAACTCGATGCCGAGCACGTCTTCCCCAGGAAGATCGTGACCCAGCTTGTGCCTCTTGAAGCCTTCTATGACGGAGAAGATTATCACCAGGACTACGCCGAGAAGAACCCGGATAATCCCTATATTCAGGTCTGCGATGTGCCCAAAATCGCCGCGCTGAAACAGCAATTCCCGGATCTGTTCCAGGAGTACAAACACAAGTAAGCGAGTGATCGATAAGCAGAAATCCCGAGAGCTGCGGGTAGAGGTTCGTCGCATCCTGATGGATCAATGGGATCCAATCGGTGTCAAAGACGAACCAAATGCTGCTGATGAGTATGATAGCTACCTCGGTGACATACTGTTGCTTCTAAAGGGCAATGCAAGCGTTGAAGAAATAGCCAACTACCTCAAGGGTATTGAGACTGATCGAATGGGTTTGATTGATATCCAAGGTAAACCTCTAGTACCAACAGAGGCACGCCTCTTAGTAGCGGAAGCCTTGAAAGTTATAAACTTAGCCTAGATTTCCACGGCGTCCACAAGAGCGAAGAGTATCCACAGTCCGCTCTTCGCTAAGGTAAGTAGTTCATGGCAGCAATTCCCCATCTAGTCGGCGATCAGCAGGAACGTCCGGCGTCTGTTCACGCTGAGATGACCATTCTCGGTGCAATGCTGGTCGAGCCCCTGGCGATCACCGACGCCACGATGCTGCTTACTGCCGAAGACTTCGCGCTCGATTCGCACCGGCGCATCTTTGCAGCGATGCTACGGCTCTCTGAGGCGGGCCATGCGGTCGATATCGTCACGGTTGCTGAGGAGCTCAAGAAACAGAAGGAGCTGGATTCCATTGGTGGAGTCCCGTATCTCGCTTCGTTGAGCGAGGGGCTTCCGCGCAAACTGAGCGTCGAGAGCTACGTTCGCATTGTGCGCGACAAGAGCCTGATGCGACAGCTGATGACCGTTTGCGATATGGGCATGGTTGATGCTGCCGATCAGAGCCAGGAGGCGATCGACGTCCTCAACAACGTCAGCACGCGTCTGATGGAGATCTCCGATCACGCCGTTACGGGCGGTTTCTCCGATGTCGGCGAGATTGTAAAGTCTTCCTTCGGTTCTATCGATGCGCTTTATGAACAGGGCCGCGAAGTCACGGGTCTGGCCACGCATTACATCGAGTTCGACCGCATGACCAGCGGTTTGCAGGACTCCGAGTTGATCATCATTGCGGCGCGTCCCTCGATGGGAAAGACTGCCTGGGCGATCAATATCGCGCAGAACTCTGCGGTAAGAGACGGCAAGGTTGTTGCTGTCTTCTCGCTCGAAATGTCGAAGGAGAGTCTGTTGCGTCGTATGCTCGCCAGCGAAGCGATGGTCAACTCGCGCAAGATTCAGACGGGCTTTCTGGGCAAGGAAGATAAAGGCAAACTGATCTCTGCGCTTGAACGTCTGATCGAATCAAAAATGTTTATCGACGATACTCCCGGTATCACGCTGGCAGAGATGCGAGCCAAGGCTCGTCGCCTTCGGCAGCAGGAAGGCCGGCTCGATCTGATCATGATCGACTACCTGCAGCTGATGACCGCTTCCGGCGGGCCGGGCAAGAAGGGCTTCGAGAACCGTAACCAGGAGGTTGCGGCGGTCTCGCGCGGTTTGAAGGCGCTGGCCAAGGAGATGAAGGTTCCGGTGATCGCGCTCTCGCAGCTTTCGCGTGCGAGCGAACAACGTGGCGGCGATAAGAAGCCCATGCTCTCGGACCTTCGTGAATCGGGTTCGATCGAGCAGGATGCCGACGTTGTCTGCTTCATCCATCGCGACAGCTACTACAACAAGGATGAGAACGGTGACGAAGATCCGGAGTCGAAGGGCAAGGCCGAGATCATCATCGCCAAGCAGCGTAATGGTCCGACGGGCAGCGTGCAGTTGGCGTATCTTTCGGATTACACGCGCTTCGAAAACCTGAGCACAGGCGATTACAGCGGCTACTAATCATCACTCGCTACTTCGTAGGCTTGAGCGCATCCGGGCGCAGTTTTCCGATGCGACCCTTGGGCCCGACGACGAAGGGAAGTGAGAGCGCATTCCAGTTCTTGTCAGCGTCTGGGGCATCCGTGGGGCTGGGTTTGAGGGCTTGCCAGTTTTTGCCGTCGTCGCGGGAGATGTCGGTACCGTTGGGGCCTACGGTGATCCATGTTTTTGTGGAGGCGTCATAGGCGACGGAGCTTCGATAACCGTGGGGTGGGGTTTGAGGTTTCACTACGTCGAAGTCGGGAGTAAGCGGAAGTTTAAATCCGTCACGATAAGAAAGGAAAACTGCCGTGCCGTTAGGGTCATCGGGACGTTTGTAGTTTCCACCAACAATCATCAGTTGAAAAGGTGAGCTAATTGGAAACTGTTTGGTTGCTACAGCGAATGCACCAGCCGCGTCGCTTCCTTGTGCAAGTGGAAGCTCAATGAACTTTGCATAGTCGTGGCAGAAAGAAAAGTCGAGATCGAAATGATCCAGATATCCTAAGCGTGCATGAGAGCCTCCAGTTACGAATAAGAATGAATAGTAGTTGTAATACAGGAGAGACTGATTGCTGGCAGCAAATGCGCTCTCATTTTCTTGGGAGGGAAATGGATCAGTCTTGCAATCGAAGTCCTTCGTTCGCGTCTTAGAGATGACCCTTCGATGCCATGTCTCGCCGCCGTCCTGAGTCGCAAAGATAGAAAAAAAACCATTTACCGGATCGCCTAAAACAACGCCTGCAACATAACGAGAATCCTTTGACCAATACGCTCCATTGCTAGAAAGATCGATGCTATCCCAAAAGCCATCTTTATCCGGGTTGGTGAAGACGAGCTTCCATGTCTTACAGCCATCCGTCGTCTTATAGAGCCGCGAGAGGTCGCCTTTACCCGAAGACATGGCGATGGCGGTGTCCGGGTCAAAAGCTTGAACGCCGCGGAAGTCGAGTTTTTCGGCTCCGGATGGAATGGAGCAATGCTGCCAGGTGGCGCCATCGTCGATGGTGCGAAGGATCGTGCCTTCGGTCCCGCTAGCCCATGCGACTCCATCTCCAAGGCTATGAATACCGCGCAGGCTTGCGGTGGTGTGGGAGTCCTGGATCTGGAACTGTGCGTTTGCGGAGGCAGAGAGAGCAAGAACCGCAATGAAAAATATAGAGCGCATGTCGGTGTGGAGTGAGGATAACAAGCGAACCCGGAGTTGGTAAGAGTCTATTTGGATTGAAGATGCGAGACCTCTCAATTCAATGCAGCTCCTTTTCGTAAGCGTTTTGGACAACGGACGTAAGATAGAAGCACTCAGGAACGGAGGAGCAGGGATGGTACAGGCTGAGGTCGCTAAGGGACGTGGGTTGGGATTGAGTGAACTGGCTCCGCGGGTGGCGCAGTCGGAGATTCGCGCCATGTCGGTGGAGAGCGACCGCGTGGGAGGCGTGAATCTGGCCCAGGGAGTCTGTGACACCGAGGTTCCGCAGGTTGTAACCGAAGGAGCGATCGCCGCCATTCGTGACGGCCACAATATCTATACCCGTCTTGACGGTATTCAGCGACTACGGCGTGCGATTGCAGGTAAGGTTGAGAGCACGCTGGGGCTGGTGGCCGATCCGGAGCGAGAGATCCTGGTGGCCAGCGGAGCAACGGGGGCGTTCCATGCAGTAGCTATGGCCTTGTTCAATCCCGGCGACGAGGTGTTGCTCTTCGAGCCGTTCTATGGGTATCACGTTGGGACGTTGCGTTCGCTACGTGTGACTCCGGTCGCAGTGGAATTGGAGGGGGCGGAGTGGAAGCTCGATCTGGACAGAGTGCGCGCTGCAATCACTCCAAAGACGCGGGCAGTCGTGGTGAATACTCCCTCAAATCCCGCAGGCAAGGTCTTCACACGCGAAGAGCTGGAAGGGCTAGCCGAGATCGCACGTGAGCATGACCTCTTTGTGCTGACGGACGAGATCTATGAGCACTTTCTGTATGGCGACGCGAAGCATATCAGTCCGGCAACGCTTCACGGTATGCGCGAACGGACGATCGTAATGTCGGGCTTCTCGAAGACATTCTCGGTTACAGGATGGCGTATCGGCTACGTGATCGCTGATGCCAAATGGCTTCCTGCAATCGCCTACTTCCATGATCTGCTCTATGTCTGTGCTCCCGCGCCGTTCCAACATGGCGTAGCAGCGGGAATCGAACAACTAGGACCGACTTTTTATGCACGCCTGGCATTGGATCATGAGGCCAAGCGCGAGATGCTGGTCAGTGCTTTGCGTGATGCTGGTTTGTCTCCGCACGTGCCCGATGGTGCGTACTACATCCTGGCTTCAACGAAAGGACTGGAGAGCGTACTTAGCGGAGAGACAGCCGCGCAACGTGCGCGATCGCTGTTGGCAAAGACTGGCGTTGCTGCGGTAGCTGGTTCGGCCTTCTTCCGCGCAGGCAAGGGCGAAGATCTGTTGCGGTTTTGCTTTGCCAAAAAAGACGAGGATCTTGCAGAAGCTTGCAAGCGTCTTCGCAGTCTGCGGTAAGGATTAAGCCTTTGGCGCTTTCCCTAATCTGCGGGCAAACTCCAGAAATACCAAGGCTGCAGGAGAGTATCCGCTAGGATCGATTTGCGTAAAGTCTCCTGTCCACGGATCCATCTGCTGGCGAAACTCAATATGGCGCATGATGGCCTCGCACCACTTCTGCATCATCTGTTTCATCTCAGCGCCTTTGCCGTAGTGCTCCATCCAACGCGGCGTTCGCAGAGCCGTCAGAGCCTGGGTCGCACCGCCCCAACTATTTCGGGGGATCGGCTTCACAAAGGCGGGATCATCCATGGCCACCGACGTCAGCGGGTAAGGAGCCCAGAAGGCCTTCGGGTTGTGGATCTGCTTCGTCCACACTGCGTCGAAGATGGCGCGGTCGCGCGCTTCGCTCAGCTTCAGCACATGCTCGCCCAGCACGCGGCTGATTACATCCGATCGCACGCGCACGAACTTGTTATCGATATCCAGATCGTAGAAGGCTGCGTCCTTCTCATCGTAGAGCTTCGACAGAATCAGCAGGCGCAACTCTTCCGCATCAGACTCCCACCGGGCTGCTTCATCGTGCTTTCCCAGAGTCCTGGCCATCGCTGCCAGTGCAACGCGACCGCCGTATACGGTTGCCGAAAGATCGGGGCATAGCCTGGGAACTCCTACCCCCGTGGGAAACTTCTTTGCATCGGCATCCGGACAGCGATTGGGAACGCCCTTCCAGCGCGGACTGTTGTCGTGTCCTGTGTCGTAGGTGCAGAAGCCCTCTACCAGGCCTGTGCCTCGTGTATTGCGATAGCGACGTAACCACGCATCCCATTGACTGCATGCTTTGTAGGCGGTCACCAGCAGCTCATCGTCGTTCGTAAGCTGTACAAGCTCCCACGCGGTCGCTGCAATAGGAACCACCATCTGGATTTGCCCATATCCCGTCTCGGAGGTTTTGACCGAAGCAGGAAGCTGGCCGTCTTCACGCTGCAGAGCAAAGAAGGCCATGTGGTTGTTTCTGGCTACGGCAAGAGGAACTTTTGCGGGATCGCTTTCGCTGACATATTTTGACAATGTTCCGTAGACTAATCCCTCGTGGGGTCCGCACTCCTGCCAGATGCCTGGGTATACGGCGCCTTCAAACAAAACAGGGCGGTCATATCGCGGAACCATACGCACATTGCCGGAGAGGCAGGTCAGGGCCGCCTTCCACGTCTCCTGCCATTGAACCTCTGTGTTCGAAGGTGAGGGCATCGGTTCTGCCTGCATCGCATGTACAAAAGGCTCTGCAACCTTCGCTCCAGCTACTGCGGCTGAGAGCCTCAGAAGATGTCGCCTGGTTACCTTCGGTGATGAAAAAGGAGCCGATGCCATATTCTCCATAGTACGTTGGTTGCGAAGGACGATAGACTGTCCTCCACATGCAAGGTCGAAAGCACCCCCAGCCAAACGTTGAGCAGAATATGACTGCCGGTGCCATTCCTATCGAGCGACTTGAGCCATCCGCCTTCCGTCGCTTGCTGATGAACTGGTATCGCGAACACGCCCGCGAGCTTCCCTGGCGCGGCGTATCGGACCCGTACCATACGTGGGTCTCCGAAGTGATGTTGCAACAGACGCGCGTCGCGGCCGTGATTGAGCACTATCAGGCCTTCCTGCAACGATTCCCTACCATCTTTTCGCTCGCGTTGGCCTCCGAAGAGGAGGTTCTCGCGGCGTGGTCTGGATTGGGATACTATCGTCGCGCCCGCATGCTCCATCATGCCGCGAAGTTTATCGTCCAGGAACATGCAGGCGCTTTGCCCAAGAACTCGGTCGAACTGCGAAAGTTGCCGGGAATCGGCGAGTACACCTGCGCGGCGATCGCCAGCATCGCCTTCGGCGAGAGCATCCCGGTCATCGACGGCAATGTCGAACGCGTCCTGCTTCGCCTGCTAGGGCTCAACAATGACGGAACCGCCGCAACGCGAAACACATTGCAGAAGCAGGCTGCTGAGTTGGTTCCGCGACGCCGCGTTGACGAGTGGTCCAATGCTGCCGGCGATCACAACCAGGCGATGATGGAGTTGGGAGCCACTCTCTGTGTTCCTCGCGCCCCGCTTTGTTCTAACTGTCCTGTCTTCTCCATGTGCAAAACCCGAGGAGAACACATCACCTTACCAAGCGCGGCACAGGTGAGCCGCCCAGCCGCCTATCTGTTGCTGCTGAGGAAGCGCGGCCCGGTCACGGAGGTGCAACTTGAGAGGCGCGCCGAGGACGCTACATTGATGGCGGGGATGTATGAACTGCCGCCACTCCCTGTCGACGCCGTTCAGGACCGTGAGCCGGTCCTTCGTCTTCGCCACTCCATTACAAACACGAACTACTATGTTCAGGTTTATACACCGCAGGGTCGCAATGATCGTGCTCTGCGAAAGGCGATTCCTGCGGCCAACGCTGATCTTCATTGGGTACGCACCGGTCGGCTGAGCTCGCTTCCGTTGACAGGGCTGGCCCGAAAAACCCTTCAACGGCTCGACATCATGGAGGTCCGTTCGATCCAACTGCCCGAGGACGAGAAGAAGCCTGATCCGCCACGCAAAAAAGCTAAACTGAAGCCATCGTCCCGTTCTCGAGGAGTCCGCAGGTGAGAACTATTCGTATTGCCATACTTCCGCTTCTGGCGCTTTCCAGCGCCGTCTTCGCGCAAACCATTCCTCCGGCAGTGAAGTCTGCCGAAGCCAGCGTCAACGCAGAGAAGATTCGAGCACACGTCAAGTTTCTTTCTGATGACTTGCTGGAAGGGCGCGCTCCCGGTACTCGCGGTGGTGAGATCGCCGCACAGTACATCGCTACGCAGTTTGCGCTCTATGGCCTGAAGCCCGGTGGCGATAACGGAACCTACCTTCAGCAGGTCAACTTTGTCGGAACCAAGACACTCGGAGACAAGACGCATTTCTCCCTGGTGCCGAAGCGGCCCGAAGGCGGCATGGGGATTATGCTTTATTCCTACGACCTGAAGTTCGGTGACGATTACACAGTCAACAATCGCACGCTGACGCCTTCGGTTGATATCAACGCACCCATTGTTTTCGTTGGCTACGGTGTTGTAGCGCCTGAGTTCGGGTGGAACGACTATGCGGGGGTAGACGTGAAAGGCAAGGTCGTCCTCTGCATCGTGGGCGATCCGCCCTCGGACGACCCGAAATTCTTTGGCGGTAAGGCGCTGACTTACTACGGCCGGTGGACTTACAAATTTGAGGAAGCTGCCCGCCAGGGAGCAGTAGGCGCGCTCATCATTCATCGCACCGATCTCGCCAGCTACGGATGGGACGTTGTGAAGAACTCGAACACCGGCGAGAAGACTTATCTGCGCGACAACAAAGACCCACAGCTTGCAGCCGCCAGCTGGATTCAGCTTGATGTGGCCCGGCAGCTCTTCAAGGCTGCGAACCTCGATCTCGATACCGAGATGACTGCCGCAGGCAAGCGAGGCTTCAAAGCAGCGGAACTCCCGGTGCGACTCGAAGCTCATATTGAAAGCACGGTGCGCAACTTCCAGTCGCCGAATGTGATTGGTATTCTGCCGGGTGCAAACGTCGCAGAACACAAGCCTGATCAAGCAGTTCTGTACACGGCCCATTACGATCATCTGGGTATGGTGCCGGGCAAAGAGGGCGACAACATCTACAACGGAGCCGCCGACAATGCTACAGGCTGCGGCATGTTATTGGAGATGGCTCGGGCCTGGGCTTCCTCCGGTATTCATCCTCCACATTCGATGATCTTTGCAGCGGTTGCTGCAGAGGAGCAGGGGCTGCTCGGCTCGGAATACCTTGGCCAGCATCCTCCTGTGCCGGCAGGCCAGATCGCGCTCGACATCAACTACGACATGATTCTGCCGCTCGGAATACCGCGACAGGTAAGTGTGAACGGAGCACAACGCACTACCTTCAATTCTGCTGTGGAAGCCACGGCGAAGCGCTTTGATCTTGCGATTGTTCCGGACGCGCATCCAGAGGCAGGTACCTACTATCGCTCCGATCATTTCTCGCTCTCTCGCGTGGGAATCCCAGCCTTCTCAATCGATCAGGGAGAGTTATTCGAGGGACACGATTTGGCTTGGGGAGAAGCGAAGAGCAAAGACTTTGTGGATCACGACTATCACAATTTCTCCGACAACTATCACCCGGAGTGGGACTTTGCTGGGAACGCGAAGCTCGTTCGCTTCGGTATGGAACTAGGTTGGCAAGCTGTGTCTGCACCGAAGCCGATCGAATGGCTCAAGGGAGATGAGTTCGAGGCAGCGCGAAAAGCATCGGAGAAGTAGTTGCCGCTTTAGATTGAGTTGCGATAAAGCATCAAGTTGATGCGCTGTCATTTCTCCGCTCCGCGGCTAACGCCGCTTCGGTCGAAATGACAGTTTATGAAGTAGTCAATTTTGAACTTGAACCGGAATTACTCCAGTTTCTTCGTCCATCCACCCAGTACTGCGCCCATCAGCACCATGCCGATCAGGCAGTAGCCTGAAGTAATTGCGAGAATCTTCACGCCGCGGCCTTCAAAGATGTACTCCGTCGCGAAGGTCGCGAAGACCGTGCAGAACCACAAAATGATGGCGACCTGGATCCCACGGGCAACAGTCGCCGGGCCGGTCGTCTGGATGAGCCACGAAAGAAACAGCGCCAGAGCCAGCGTCAGCAGCAGAGCGACTCCGTAGGCAAGAGCAGGACTCACGCCACTGGCCTGAAGCTGCTCCATTGTCTTGCCGATTCCTTCAAGCCAGGCGTTACGGAACATCGTGAACCACACCGCGCCTAGACCGAAGTAGCAGAGTGTCGCAACAATAATCGCCAGAGGATAGTGACGCACACCGTTCATCGAGAGACCTCGCCTTCCAAGGTTCGAGATTCAGGCCCGTGAAGCTGGCGAAATTGTACCGTGCGGAGTGAAGGTATTTAAATCATCTATTTGACTGCGATCGCTTTCGGCTCCCACTGGCTGGCCCATTTGGAAGGTTGTGGTCCCATTACGAACTCAACGGTCGATCCCTGCATAATCTGGTTGTAGGTCAGGACTGGTTTGTCCAACGATTTTCCATTGAGTGTTGCGGACTGAATATAGAGATTTGTAGAGCTATTATTCTTTGCGATTACTGTGAAGGTCTTTCCATTCGCCAGCCGCAACGACATCTTTCCAAACATTGGGCTACCAATCATGTAATCCCCGCTCGCAGGGTTCACAGGGTAGAAGCCCATCGCAGTAAAGAGATACCAGGCCGACATCTGCCCGCAATCGTCGTCGCCATCGATGCCCGAGGGCTTGTTTGCGTACTCAGCGTTGGCGATCTCGCGCACCTTGGCCTGTGTCTTCCATGGTTGTCCACTGTAGTCGTACAGATAACCATAGTGATGACTGGGTTCGTTGGAATGCTTGTTGTGACCGCCTGCGAAGTGCTGATCGAGCTTTGCGTTGTATTTTTCTGCGCCGCCCATCAGATTCTTCAGCCCGCCGAGATCGTGCAACGAAGCCCAGGTGTAGACCCACGCATCGCCTTCTGTCCATCCAGAGACAGAGCGATTCCCTGGTGTGTCTCGCGTACCTCCAATGGGAGCCCACTTGCCGTCGGAGGTCCTGCCGTTCATTAGCCCCAACGCGGGATTGTAGAGATTCTTATAGTTCAGAGAGCGCTTCAGGAAGAACTCGTAATCTTTCTCGCGCCCCAACGCTTTAGCAACCTGTGCAACGCACCAATCATCGTAGCTGTCTTCGATGGTGCGTGAAGAAGCCTCGTCGGTCTTGTCCGTGGGGATATAGCCAAGTTGTTTGTAGTAGGTCAGTCCGCCGCGCGCCTCATAAGGTGTGTGCGGCTCGCGGTCGAGCCAGCGTCGTGTCGTGTCGCCATCAGGAGGAACCATCGCATCTTTGTAGACAGCGTCCCACGCGGTCTTGCGATCGAAGCCGGTAAACCCTTTGTTGATCGCTTCGGCTACCAGAGAGTCGGCATGCGTGCCGATCATGATGTTCGTGTAGGAGGGGTTCGGCCACTTCGGCATCCATCCGCCTTCTTTGTAGTTCTGGAGCAGCGCCGTGATCATGCCGGGGATGCGTTCCGGAGCCAGCAGGGTCAGCAGGCTATTCTCGGCGCGGAAGGTGTCCCAGATCGAGTAAGCCGTGTAGGACTCACCTTCGTGAATCTTGTCGTCAAAGGCCGAGTAGTAACGACCATACTCAGAGAAGATGCGCGGATACAGCAACGCGTGGTACAGCCCGGTGTACACGATCTTCTTCTGGTCGTCGGTTGCACCCTCTACGCTCACGCGGCTCAGCTTATCGTTCCAGGTGGAACGCAACTTTTTCTGTACGGCATCGAAGTCCCAGGAGGGAATCTCGTGCCGCAGGTTTTTGCGTGCCTGATCGATGCTCAGGAACGATGTGCCTACACGCACTTCGACGACCTCGCCCGAAGCGAAATCGGCATAGGCTCCGTGCGCGCCAGCACTATCCATTCCATAGGTCTTGGCATCGTGCCATGCCTTGCGAAACTCGACGACGAAGTAACCTTTGAAGTTGGGCAGAGCAAAAGGCCCCAGGTTGCGGTCGATGCGGTCCGGGTTGTAGCCCGTAATCTCATGCTTGGTCGCATCAAACTTTGCCTCGCCTGCAATACCAGGTCGCGAGGCCTCCACCAGAACGCGCCCATTTGAGCCTTTCGGGAAGGTGAACCGCATGTAAGCGCAACGCTCCGTTGCAGTCATCTCGGCGCGGATACGTCCACCGTCTTTTGCGGTCATCCATACGGAGTAGTAGTCGGGCCGCGCAATCTCGTCAGTGTGGGTAAAGCGCATTTGCCGCGCCTCGGGAGTCGTCTCCAACTCACCCACCTGCGGAACTACTGTCACGTAGCCGTAGTCCCCCATCCAGATCGCGGGCTGATGTGTTCCCATGAACCCCTGAATCGCTGTGTCTGAGTACTCGTAGCTGACCACGCTGAGGCGATTCTGCCGTGTCTGAGCGGTCCAGTTCGTCATCCCGAACGGCGGAGTCACAAAAGGCATGGTGCCGCCATAACCGATCGGTCCGTCGCCTGTGCCGATGTACGGATTTACCCACGAGACAGCATCCTGCGGCTGTGCAGACGAGGCCATGGTGAGAGATGTAACCAGAACAGAGAGTCCCAGAATGTTACGCAGGACAGGCCACACCGAATAAAAACGCATTCCCGGAAAAGTTTTCATCGCATGAAAACGATAGCAGAGCCAGCGAGCATTGATCTTATGGAAGGATGACGACAGGGCCGTCGGCTGTCTCGTGTTTTACGGCCTGCAACGCATTGTTCGCCTGATCGAGTGGAAAGGTGCGTACATGTGGGCGAATGCCAATCTCCTGTGCAAGCGTGAGGAAGTCGCGGGCGTCCTGACGGGTCATATTGGCGACGCTGCGAATTTGTCGTTCCCCCCATAGCAGCTTGTCATAGTCGAAGGCGGGCATCTGGTCGAGATGAATCGCGTTGATAGCGACGATGCCGCCTTTACGCAGACTCGACAATGCAGCAATCACTACGGCTCCTGCCGGAGCGAAGGTGACGGCACAATCCAGCGCGACGGGAGGCTTATCAATCTCCGAGCCGACCCACACGGCTCCAAGTTGTTGAGCCTGGTGCTGGTGCTGTTCGCCTCGCGTAGAGACGTAGACCTCGCAGCCCCAATGACGCAGCACTTGGATTGCGAGCGAGGCCGAGGCCCCGAAGCCGAAGAGCCCTACGCGCTCGCCGGGTCGGGTCTCCGCAACGCGAAGGCTGCGAAAGCCGATAATACCAGCGCAGAGCAGAGGTGCAAGGTGCTGCGGAGCGACGTTATCGGGCAGGGGATAAGCGAAGTCGGAACGTACCAGAGCGTATTCCGCATAGCCACCATCGATTGTGTAGCCAGTGAAGCTAAGAGCATCGCAGAGGTTCTCTTCACTACGCTTGCAGAAAGGGCATGTACCATCGATGCCACCGATCCATGACACACCTGCGCGCGAGCCTAGTGGTAACTCCTTGGTTGCGCCATCAATAACTTCACCTACTATCTGGTGGCCCGGGATGAGTGGATCGCGCATCGTGGGCAAGTCGCGCTCGAAGATGTGCAGGTCGGTGCGACAAACTCCGCAGGCGAGGACACGCAGAAGAGTGTGGCCTGGTGTAACGACGGGACAAGGGACGTCTTCGATTAAGAGCGAACTGGCGGAGGCATGAAGAATGGCAGCTTTCATGATCGATAAGATGCGGCTATGGCACGGGCAATCTCGGCGTGGATCGCGTTGCGCTCCTCGGTGGGGACTGTGGTCTCGGTCAGGTACGAGGTAATGAGGATCGGTTTACCCACAGGTGGATAGAGGACGCCGACGTCGTTATTTGAGCCGTGGTCGCCCGCGCCCGTCTTATCCGCAACCTTCCAGTCTGTCGGCAGCCCGGCAACGAACTTTAGTTTTCCGGTGGTGTTAGCGAGCATCCAGTCCGTAAGCTGTTGACGTGACGATGGCTTGAGAACGTTGCCGAAGAGAATGCGTTGCAAATTCCCCAGCATCGCGGTGGGAGTCGTTGTGTCGCGCGGGTCGCCGGGAGTGCCTTCGTTAAGCGAAGTTTCGGTGCGGTCGAGCCTTGTCATCGTGTCGCCCAAGGAACGAGCAAAGGCCGTGATGGCAGGTGGGCCTCCGAAACTGGCCAACAGGAGATTGGCGGCAGTGTTATCGCTGAAGGTCAGCGCTGCCTTACAAAGCTCGGCAACTGTCATGCTGCTGCCTACGTGTTTTTCGGTCACGGGTGAGTACGCGACAAGGTCGCTCTTCGAGAAGCCAACGGAGCGATCCAGATGTTCCTTTTCCTGATCGACGCGTTGAAGCACCAATGCAGCAGCAAGAAACTTGAAGGTGCTGCACATGGGGAATCGTTCGTCGGCGCGATGCGTAACGCGTCTCCCCGAAGGAAAGAGGATGGCGCAACCAAGGCGGCCTCCGCTCTTCTTTTCCAGAGCAGCGAGGGTCGAGGAGAGGTCAGGTGTGGAGGTGGCCAGCAGTGCGCGAGGTGAGAGTGCTGCGGCTGTCATGACGGCCAGGGCAGAGCGGCGAGTGAGAGTAGGAACTTGCATGGAGTAGTGCGATTCTACGCAGATTCGAGTGTGGAAACGGTGTGGATTCAAAGGCTATAGAGTGACGCATCTGGATGGATAACGTCGGCACTTTTACTGGCCAGCAGACATCGAACCCGACTTCATCTCTGCCAAGTAGATTGCCGTATAGTCCAGGTAGTTCTGGGCATATTTAAGAATCAATTTGTGGTCCTCTTCACCGAGCGACTTCTTCACCTTGCCGGGTATGCCGACCACCAGCGATCGCGGAGGAATCACTGCCTGCTCCGGGATCACGGCTCCTGCTGCGATAATCGAGCCCTCACCGATCCGCGCATTATTCAGAATCACCGCGCCAATTCCCACCAGAACCGCATCTTCAATCACGCAGCCGTGTACCGTAGCGTTGTGTCCGATGGTCACCATTTCGCCCACAATCACGGGGTATACATAGCGCATTCCGTGTAGCACGGCACAGTCCTGCACATTGCTCTTGGCGCCGATCCGGATGGAGTTTACATCGCCTCGCACCACCGCATTCATCCATACGCTGGCCTGTTCTCCCAGCTCCACATCACCGATCACCTGGGCCGAGACATCCACATAGCAGCTTGCTGGAATCGCCGGCGTCTTTCCCTGATAATTCCTGATCATTGATCCGATGTCCTCGTCAGTCCTGATTTTATGCCCGTCCTATGAATCACCTGCGCCCGCCCGCGCGTCACATAGCGGTACCGGTTTTTGCAGCATATCCTTGTTTTGGAGAGCCCTAAATGAGCCAAATCATGCATTTGTCGTTGGATCGGCTTGCTACTCCAATCGGAGAGATGCTCCTTGTTGCTGACGAAGAAGGAAGTCTTCGTGCGATCGACTGGTCGGACTATGAGGCGCGAATGCATCGTCTGCTCCGGCTCCATTACGGTCAGGATGGTTTCCGGCTTGAACCAGTTCGCAATCCTCATGGTCTCTCCGAAACGATGGCCCGGTACTTTGCGGGTGAACTCTCCGTGATCGACACCTTACCTGTAAAGACTGCGGGAACCTCTTTCCAAAGGGAGGTCTGGCGTGCGCTTCGCGCTATCGAATGTGGCAAAACGATCTCTTACGCGGAACTTGCGAAGCGGATCGGGCGCTCGAATACTGTCCGGGCTGTTGGAACGGCCAACGGTGCAAACCCTATTGGCGTCGTTGTGCCTTGTCACCGCGTGATCGGAGCGAATGGCTCATTGACCGGCTATGGTGGCGGTATGGAGCGAAAGGCATGGCTGCTCCGGCATGAGGGCTGTGCTCAGGTGAGCGAGACTCTGAGCCTGTTTACTTCGCCAGTTCTGTCTTGACGATTTCGCTAACCCGCTTGTTATCTACGCGCCAGCCCTTCGCCATGGTTTGTTGCTGGACGATCTTCATCGCAGCTCCCATGTCCTTCGGACCGGGCTTTGCGCCTGCCTCTGCAAGCTGCGCAATCGCCGCCTGGACGACCGAGCGGATATCGTCTTCGCTGGCCTCCTGGGGCAGATAGCCCTCAATCATCGTGATTTCGATGCGTTCTTTTTCGGCGAGTTCTGGGCGATTGCCCTTGGTAAAACTCTCCACTGATTCCCGCCGCTGCTTGATCAGCGTCGAGAGGATCTGCGATTCTTCCGCGTCGGTGAGCTCCGCTCGCTTGTCGATGGCCTTATTTTTCAATGCCGACTTCACCATACGCAGCGTTGTCAGCCTGTGTTCGTCTTTCGCCTTCATCGCGGTGACAATATCGACATCGATCTTCCTGGCGATCGTCATTGAATGCTCCTTCACAGTTGTTCAACCGTTAAACCCTGACTCTCCATCATAAAACGCCGGGCGGTCCGGTCGCCGCCTCTACAATAGAGGTATGATCCGCAAAACGCGCCTCTTTACTCCTGGGCCTACGCCCCTGCTTCCCGCCGCCCAGTTCGCCATGGCGGCCGCCGATATCCACCACCGCACCCCTGAGTTCCGCGCCCTGTTTTCCCGTGTTCTGTCGCAGCTGAAGGACTTCGTCGGTACCAAGAACGACGTTCTGGTTCTTTCGAGCGGCGGTACTGGAGCCATGGAGGCTGCGGTTTCCAATCTGACTTCGCCCGGTGACCGTGTCCTTGTCCTGACCGCCGGTAAGTTCGGTGAGCGCTGGAGCGCGCTGACCAAGGCCTTCGGCTGCCATGTCGATGTGATTGAAAAGCCCTATGGCCAGACCTTCTCGCTCGATGAAGTCAAGGCAGCGCTCAAGCTTGAGACCCGCGCCGTCTTCGTACAGGCGACCGAGTCCTCGACCGGCGTCCGCCACGATGTGGAAGGGATTGCGAAGCTGCTGAAAGATGCCAAGTCCGAGGCACTGTTGATCGTCGATGCGATCACCGGACTCGGTACTACGCACCTCGACATGGACGGTTGGGGAATCGACGTGTTGATTGGTGGTTCGCAGAAGGCCGTCATGATCTCGCCCGGTCTCAGCTATATCGCGTTGAGCCAGCGTGCATGGGACCGCATGGAGTCGACCTACAATCCGCGTTACTACTTCGATCTCCGCAAGGAGCGCAAGAATGCTGCCAAGGGTGAGAGCGCGTATACGCCTCCCGTTGCTCTGATCGCAGCTCTTGGAGCCTCGCTCGACTATATCGCCAGCCAGGCGGATGGAAATCTCGCAGAAGGCCGCAAGAAGCTGGTCGACAATGCCGAGACCTGCGCCGCCATGACTCGCGCAGCCGCAACCGCGATGGGCCTAAAGCTTTTCGCGCCTGCCGGTTATGAGGCTGCCGCCGCAACTGCAATTCTGCCACCCGAGGGTACGGACTCCGGCGTCATCGTCAAGGGCCTCAAGTCGAAGTTCGCCGCTATCGTCACCGACGGACAGGGCGAGATGAAGGGACACCTCTTCCGCATCGCGCACATCGGCTTCTTCGACTACCTGGACACGATCGCCATCATTGGCGCTCTTGAGCAGGTCGCCATCGCAGCCAAACTCCCACTGCCCGGCTTCGCCTTCGGTAACGGCCTCATTGCTGCCCAGAAGGTCTTCGCCGAGCGAACAAAGTAGCAAGTCAACCTGGCTAGGCAATCTTCCTGAGAAACAGCAGGAAGATTGCCTAGCCTATGGATGGAAACGAGCGAAATGAAACGCTCTCTCCAACTCGCAGCCTTCCTTCTTACAGCGGCTTCGTTTGCCACCACAACCGGTTGCAGCAAGCCCGAGATGAAACGGTGTGTTGACCAGGACCATGTCGTTGTTGACGACGATCTATGTCATGCCCGTGGCGAGCAGCGCATTCTTGGAGAGAAGCCTCTGGAGAGTACAGCCTACCGCTACTACTACGGCGGTACGGGAAGCGCGGAACCTGGAACCATCGCCAGCGGTGGCGCCTATGTTCCAGACGCCGGCCATACCTATGCTGTTGCCTCCGTCAACGGGCGCGACCGGATACGGCAAGCCTGGCCTGTTGTTGGTGTTGTCGCTTTTGCAGCACTCTTTTTCTTTCTCTGGGAGGGCCGGCGCAAGCGCTCATGAGACCAACGACCCTTCTTTCAAAGCACTCCTTGTTCTCTGTCTATTAAAATTAAAACCAAACCACCTGTAACCCCTGAGGTCATCCTTGAAGATCGTTCTCGCTGAAAAAGTCTCTCCCGCCACCCTTGCCATCTTCCAGCAGGAACCAGGCTGGCAGGTCGTTACCGCCGACCAGATCAAGAACGGCCTTGCCGCCGAGCTTGCCGACGCGGACGCCCTGGTCGTGCGCTCCGCAGTTCAGGCTGATGCCAAGCTGCTGGAGTCCGCCCCGAAGCTTCGCGTCATCGGCCGCGCTGGCGTAGGCGTGGATAACATCGATACCGACGCTGCCACCCGCCGCGGCATCGTTGTGATGAATACTCCCGGAGCCAACGCGATCGCCGTCGCTGAGTTGACCCTCGGCCTGATGGTGTCGCTCGCCCGTGCCATTCCTCGTGCCAATTCCACCATGCACCAGGGCAAGTGGGAAAAGAAGACCCTACAGGGCCGCGAACTGCGCGGAAAGACGTTCGGCATCGTCGGCTTGGGCCGTATCGGTCTCGAGGTCGCTCGCCGCGCCCGTGCCTTCGGAATGGAGCTGATCGGCTACGACCCCTTTATCGCGCCGGTGATCGCCCGCGAAAACGACGTCACCCTTGTTCCTATCGATGAGATTTTCCGTCGCTCCGACTACCTCACCTTGCATGTCGGCCTCACTGCGCAGACCGAGGGCATGATCAACGCTACTTCGCTCGCCATCATGAAGAAAGGCGTCCGCATCATCAACTGTGCCCGCGGTGAGCTGATCGTTGAGCAGGCGCTGGCCGATGCCCTCAAGAGCGGCCACGTCGGCGGAGCTGCCCTCGACGTCTTCCATTCGGAACCGCTCAAGGATTCCGCTTTCTTCGGACTCGACAACGTGATCCTCTCACCGCACATTGCTGGTTCCACCGATGAGGCCCAGGAAGCTATCGGCATCCAGCTTGCCCGTCAGGTAAGCGACTATCTCAAGCTGGGTGTCGTGCAGAATGCGGTCAATCTGCCTTCGCTCACCCACGAGGAGTACACCGAGGTCGCTCCTTATATCGAGATGGCCGAGCGTCTTGGCCACTTTCTCTCGCACGCCACGCCGGGAAACCTGGAGAACATCCAGATCAGCTACACCGGCCGCCTCGCAACCGGAAAGACCGATCTGGTACGTAACGCCGCCCTGGCCGGGATCTTCTCAGGCTCGGAAGGCAATGGCGAATCGAAGGGAACCGCCAATCGCATCAACGCGGCGGCCATCGCAGAAGAGCGCGGAATCCGGGTGCAGGAGGACAAGAAGGAGTTCACTACTGGAGGCGCGGGGTCGGTCCTTAAGCTGACGCTGCATTCCTCCGCAGGAGACGCTTCGGCTTCCGCCACCGTTCTGCACGGCAACTCGCCACGTCTGCTGTCCTACGATGGCATTGATATCGAAGCTCCGTTGACCGGAACCCTGGTGGCGATTCGCAACCACGATGTTCCCGGTGTGATCGGACGCATCGGAACTATCCTGGGCGAGCACTCGGTCAATATCGCCAATTTCGCTCTCGGACGCTCCACCCGCTCGCAGCGCGTTCCACAGGGACAGGCCCTGGCCGTCGTCCAGATCGACGTCCCCAATGCAACTACAGCCAACGCTGCCGTCGAGGCGCTCCGTAAGGTGGAGGCAATCGCCAGCGTTCGGCTGATCGAACTGGGCAAGCTGTAACTTCTATGCCTTGCACTGATTGGCTCCTGCGGCGTCCCCGCAGGAGCTTTTACTTTTAGGCTCGATTAGAATGGAAGATGCGACAGAACCCACTCCAGATCTGTCCGGAAGTTACGATCAGGAACGCCAGCCTCTATGCCGCTCTACGAATACGAATGCACTCAGTGCCACAAACGAACCGAAAAGATCCAGAAATTCTCTGATCCGGAGATTACGGTTTGCCCGTTTTGCGATGGACACCTTGAGCGTGTTCTTTCGGCTCCCGCAGTCGCCTTCAAGGGGGGTGGATGGTATGCCGACGGTTATGGCAATGCTAAGCCGAAGTCTTCCGAGACCAAGGCGAGCGCCCCATCTTCGTCGAGTGATAGCGCCAGCACAACCCCCGCCGCGCCTGCCGCAACTTCAACCCCCGCGGCGACAACTTCTTCCGGCAAGTAACTCGGGACAGAACCGGCGGCCCACTCGGCTCGCAGCTTCATCTCGAGGGATTCATGCGGGTGTTCGTCACAATGTTTCCTGCCGACATTCCTACTGACATGATGCTGTCAGTAGGGGTTCGTTATGCTCCGTAATGTAGTCGCCTAAGAGTGTTTCCCGAGAGGGACCAAGGAGCGCCCCCATGAGCGAACAAATGACCGTAAAACAGAATGCTATCAACTGGTTTGAGATTCCCTGCGAAGACCTGGACAGGGCCACCGGTTTTTATGAAACCCTGCTGGGCGTCAAGATGGAGCGCTATAACGAAGGAAGTCCGATGGCGTTGTTCGCTTCTGAACAGACCGGAACTGGCGGCACTCTGGTCAAAAGGACGTTCCAGAAACCCGGCCGCGGCGGCGCGATGGTCTACCTGAACTGCAATGGCGAACTGGACAACGTCCTGGCGCGTGTTCGCAAGGCCGGAGGCCTGGTGCTGATGCCCAAAACCCCCGTCCCGGGCGGCCACGGCCACTTCGCCTGCCTGCGTGATTCCGAAGGGAATCACATCGGATTGCACTCGTACTGAAAAAGCGTATTGTCAGTTACAGATTTGAGATGTCAGTAGAATCAACCTGTAACTGACAGCGTTAGCTGAGAATTTTCCACATGCGACGTGCAGACCGCCTCTTTCGGATTGTGCAGTTCCTGCGTCAGGGACGGCTACAGACAGCGCAGACGCTCGCTACGAAGTTGCAGGTTTCGCAACGGACCATCTATCGCGATATTCAGGACCTTCAACTTGCCGGAACCCCCATCGAAGGTGAGGCCGGCGTCGGTTACACGCTGCGCCGCGATATGGACCTGCCACCGTTGATGTTCACCCGTGGAGAATTGACCGCACTGGTCCTTGGCGCTCGCCTGGTGCGGGCCTGGGGAGGCGAGGAGAATGTGCTTGGGGCCGCTCAGGCCCTGCAACGCATCGAGGCCGTCCTGCCCGCCGATCTGCGCAACGAGTTCGACTCCATTCTGCTCTACGCTCCGGGCTACAGGATGAAGCCGCATCTGCGCGCCCGGCTTGATTCGCTGCACATGGCCTGCAAGATGCGCCGCGTCGCCAGCTTCCGATACATTCGCGAAGACGGCGAAGTGAGCGAGCGTTGTGTATGGCCGCTGGCGCTCGTTTTCTGGAGCGGAGTGTGGACCCTGACCTCATGGTGCGAACTGCGGAATGATTTTCGCGACTTCCGCCTGGATCGCATGGACGAGGTAGCCATCCTCGAGCGAACCTTTACACCGAAAAAAGGTCAGCGGCTCGAAGATCACATCAAGAAGGTTGTGCCCTCGGCCGAAGAGCGCCGCGAACTGATGGCCCCCGCTTCCAGCTCGCTGTAGCCTCTCAGTCAACATGGCTCCATCAAGAGAAGACGCATCGGGCCGTAGGATAGAAGAGTGAAGAGCTGGGTGGAGATCTCAGAAGAGCGGCTAACCGCCAATTATCGTTGCCTTAAAGAAGCTGCAGGTGCAGACATCACCGTATTGGCCGTGGTTAAGGCTGATGCTTACGGCCACGGCGCAGAGCTGTGCGCTCCTGTGCTGGCCGCAGCAGGAGCCGAGTGGCTGGGAGTTACTGATGCTGGTGAGGGCGCGGCCGTAAGAACCGCTCTTCAGAGGGCCGGGATTGCATCAGCCCAACAGCCGCGCATTCTGGTGATGAGCGAGTCACTCGATGAAGATGCCGACGTTCTGGTCGCTTCCGAACTGACTCCTGTTGTCTCGACGATCTCTCAGATGGAAGCCCTGGCCCACGCTCTGAACGATGGCGATTCCGCGCGCTCGTTTGCCGTGCATCTTGAGATTGACACGGGTATGTCGCGACAGGGAGTCGCCATAGGCGCCAGTCTGGATGAGGTTTTGCGATGGCTGAATCTGCAAAACAGAATTCACCTGGAAGGCGTGATGACGCATTTCGCCTCTGCCGAGATCGCCGGATCGCACCAGACTCTTCAGCAACAGCGTTGCTTTGAGCAGGCATTGCACCAGGTGCAGGACGCCGGGCTGAGACCCGCGTGGATCCACGCAGGCAACTCCTCCACGGTCGACAATCCGTTTCCAGAAGATGGGGGAACATTCTGCTGGCTGAGGAATGTAGCGAAGGATGTGTCCGCACGCTGCATGGTGCGAAGCGGTCTTGCGCTCTACGGTTACAGTCTTCCCATCGAAGTCCAACAGGGATATGCAGGAGTTCACGAAGCTCGCATTCGACCCAGCCTCAAACCCGTGATGACGTGGAAGACCCGCGTGACCGGCCTGCGCGAGATCGAGCCTGGCGCAAGGATCGGTTATAACGGAATCTTCATGGCGGAGCGCCGCATGAGGCTGGCGCTGCTTCCCGCAGGCTATGCCGATGGGCTCAGGCGCGACCTGTCAGCCACCAATACAAGTCCGGCCGGATGGGTCATGTTCGGCAAGGAGCGCGCTCCTATTGTTGGACGCGTTTCGATGAACCTGACGACTGTCGATGTAACTGCCATTCCCTCGATCAAGGTTGGCGATGAGGCAATCCTTCTTGGCGAAGGCATCACCGCCGACGATCATGCCTGCATTGCCAGAACGATCCCCTACGAGATTCTTTGCGGCGTGAAATCGCCCCGCATACTGAGCTAAATCTGTGATGATTTGCGCAGGCCCATGTGCGGACATTAAGATTCAGACTAAGAGAAACGAGAGGAACCCCCTTCATGGAAGTCAACGCAACCTCCGCGCGCCGCACAGAAGATATCGCTCTTGACCTGTTGAAGTTCGTCGCTTCGCATGCGAATCTCGGCAGCAAAAGCACCGGTTCCACAACCGGATTTGTCGCGGCTACTTCAGCCAAGCCCGAAGATCAGGTCACACAGCTGCTGGAGCTGTACGCACGCTGCCGTCAGGCAGTCGAAGTCCCCGTCAAATAGTGTCCATCGCTAATCCACTCCGCGTTGCGGTCATTGGAGCCGGAGCCTTCGGCCGCAATCACCTTCGTGTCTATCGCGAACTTGAGCTTGCGGGCGAAGCTGTACAGCTTGCTGCTGTTGTCGATCAGAACGCCAGCGCAGCTGCTGAGGCGGGCGCGAAGTTCGGCATTCCGGCGTTTTCCTCGATCGAAGAGTGTTTAGCGAAGATCGAAAAGATTGACGCTGCATCGGTTTGTGTTCCGACGGTCCATCACCGTGGCGCTGCGGAACAGCTCATCGTCTCGAACGTCGATGTACTGATCGAAAAACCTCTGGCTCCAACCCTGGAGGATGCGGACAGTATCTTATTACTCGCCTGGAAACATGACCGCATCGTGCAAGTGGGACACCTGGAGCGCTTCAATCCAGCGGTTACCGCGGCGAAGCGTTTTCTGAACCAGCCGATGTTCTTCGAATCGCATCGCCTCAGCGTCTTTACGCCGCGCTCGCTTGACGTCGATGTTGTGCTCGATCTGATGATTCACGATCTTGATATTGTGCTGAGCTTAACCGGCTCGCCTGTCCGCGAGGTGCGGGCCGTGGGTTTGCCGGTGCTCTCACCCAAAGTTGATATCGCCAACGTTCGCGTAGAGTTCGAAAGCGGATGCGTCGCCAACTTTACTGCCAGTCGTGTCAGTACCGAACGCGTGCGCAAGCTGCGTTTCTTCCAGCCGCACCAGTATCTCTCGCTCGACTTCGCTCGCCAGGACCTGCTAATGATTGACGTGACCGCGGCTGCGGGAATGGATCTCGCAAAACTCGCCGCCATGGCTGAGATGCTGCAACAGCACGGCGGACATCCTTCGCCCGGGCTCTCGCTCAACAAAGTTGCAGTTGAACCGGGAGAGCCGCTGCGGCTGGAAATTTCATCTTTTCTCAACGCAGTTCGCAACAGGACAAAGCCGGAGGTCTCCGGCGAGGATGGACGAGCGGCACTCAAACTGGCGCTCGAAATCAACCAAGCAATTTCCGCGCATGCGAAACGCGCGGGGCTTTCTCTGTAGAGATACAGTCAGCGAAGATCACGATGTTTCGTGTGTTCCTGATTCTGAGCGCAGCGAAATTGCCTTTACTATGCGAAACTTAAAAGACTGAGGACAACCGCCTGAATCTTCCAGCCTCTCAGGCTTGTGGATCGCACCTCACGGGCCTGTAGCTCAACGGTTAGAGCAGGGGACTCATAATCCCTTGGTTGGGGGTTCAAATCCCTCCGGGCCCACCATTGCAATCTCTTTCAAAATTGAACTCTGATTCAAAATGCGATCGCCAGATCGTCTCACTGATATTGCAGCTCATGCGGTGCGGGATAAGTTAGTGTTCCGTCCTTCTTCTCATACCACATAAAGATCTTATGATCGCCGTTCACCCGTACGGCGACGATGATCCCCGTTCCGAAGGTGCCGGTCCCATCCGTTTTGGAGATATCCACATGGTGCGACGTGATGGGTCCGACAGGACTCTCCGTCGTCCAGTCTTCAGTAAACCGCTTCAGGCTGTAGTCGTACTTCTGCGGATGCTGCTGCCAGTCCGGATCGTTCATCCAGATCGCATAGGCTTTGTCATAGTCTTTGGCTTCCAGCGCATCGAAGAACTGGCTCACTTTGTGCTCCGCATGCAGGTTCGTGAAGAACCATCCATGCCCGAACAAGTACCCTCCAACCCCAATCACTGCGGCTAGCAGAACCAATGCGATGCTTCCGAAAATCAAGAATGTCCTGCGCTTTTCACGGCTCGCGTCGTACTTCGGCGCATTCAGCAGAGTCATCCAATCCCCCTCTTCTTCACTCGTTATATTAGACCGCAGACTCAGTCATATAGTTCCCTGCCATCTTTTGAACTTCCTCCCGTAAAACAAATGGCGCACCATCTTTTGGATTAGCACGCCATTCGTTCCTGCGTTTTATTTACGTTCTCCCTGAAGAAAGCGCGGCATGATGTCTCAAGCAGTCCGCGCACCGCATCGCGAACAAAAGCCAGCGCTCGCTGCAAGCGGGTTTCCACAGGCAGGGCAGACAATGTTCGTTCGTGAGGCTGCGAGAGGAGCGCCGGTTGGGCTGGTCGCACGGATTTGTCCGGCGATATAGTTGGCTTGTATCGCGTTGTATGCGCGCACTCGACCGGGCATAAAGAAGGCTTCGATAAAACCGAGAATCGCTGGAATCCCTGTCCAACTGAAGAGAAGATAAAGAACGCCGATTCCATTGCGACGTAAATAGAAGTGATGGAGTCCGAAGCTGCCGAGAAAGATGGCAAGAAGCACTCCTATGACCTCATCGCGGCGGGCCTGTTCATATTCGGCGTAGAACCACGCGCGCTGATGGTCCGTCATTCCGGCGGTATAAAGAGGATCGGTATAGTCCACAGCTGCCTGACCTCCAATTGCTGATAAGGATACGTCCGACTTCTCGTTCTGTTCCAGAAACACGATTATCAGTGGGAGTCTTGTACATACGCGACTTAATTGATCGCATTTTGTTTTCCGGCACGGACCAGCCTGGCCGCGCTTTACAGCGGAAGAGGCGCTAATCTACTGTGTCCTGCAAGGAAGTTCCTTGGCCTGGGTGGGCAACAGGCATTGTGTTTCTGTACTCCAACAGAGAAGGAGGATGCGGCGATGGAACATATTCAGAATGGACAGTGCGGACTCTGTACCCACTTTGGCGAGGGCCACGGTACGGCACCGGCGCTGATTACGATCATGAAGAGCCATGAGGCTCCCTTGAACATGGTGGACGAGTGCGGTCACCCCAAACATGCAACGCTGCACCTGAAAGTGACTCCAATCAGCGGATGCGATGGGTTTGCACCCGCAGCACGAGCCTGAAAGGTTCTCTCAACAAGAAGAGCCTGGGAAAGATCCCAGGCTCTTCCGTTTAAAAGTTGCCCTCGATGCGGTGACGATTCTGTTGAAACAACGACAAAAGCCCTGCACAGGCAGGGCTTTTGTTCCAGGAGAGCCTGGAAGATTTATGCCGTCGCGATCGGGTCGATCGAGACGAAGCGGCCATGCTGACCACGGTCCTGGAAGCGGACCACGCCGTCGATCTTGGCGAAGAGGGTGTCGTCTTTACCGCGGCCCACGTTCGTGCCTGCCTTCAGCGGGGTTCCGCGCTGGCGGACGAGGATGGAGCCACCGGTAACCGTCTGGCCGGCAAAGCGCTTGACGCCAAGGCGCTGTGCATTTGAGTCGCGGCCGTTTTTGGAAGAACCTAAACCTTTTTTATGTGCCATTTCCTATTGCCTCATTTCGCGCCGTTCTGGGTCGATCAGGACCGAGCGTGGCGCTTGAAATCTAACTTGTTTACTTCAGCGACTTTCCGCCTACGAGGATCTCGTTGATCTTGACCTCGACGAAGTTCTGGCGGTGGCCCTGCATCTTCTTGTACTGCTTCTTGCGCTTCAGCTTGAAGACAAGGATCTTGTCGCCGCGGCCTTCGCCTACGACCGATGCGGTCACCTTGGCGCCCTTCAGGTCGCTCTCAAACTTGCCCTCGGCGCCGGAGACGGCGAGAACGTCGGCGAACTCGACGGCTCCGTCCTGGTGGGCCGTGGTCTCGATCTTCAGGGTATCGCCGGGAGCGACTTTGTACTGCTTGCCGCCGGTGCGGATGACTGCATACATGGTTAGAACCTCTAAGCGCGCTCCGAAGAACGTTCCGCTTTCTTCATGAATTGTGCTGCATGGGGCGCTTGCAGGGTGGTGATTCCAGTCGGCTTCCCTGAACCTGAAATCTCCTGGCCCAAACCTGCCGTCCCTGAAGTGGAGACACGCTGGCTGCGGCGCCAAACTTAATGAGTTTAGCTTGTTTCTGTTGACAGGTCAATGAATTGCTCGATTTTTGGGGGATCCAACAATCCAAATGCTATTTATTTTGTGTTATTTAGGTTGGATAAGGGGAGAATCAACGCCCGGATGTACCTCAACATCGACCGTTTTTTTGCGTGGTTGCTTATCAGGCGAACATGACTGGCTGCTTGTTCTTGCTGCTCGTCATGTTCACCTTTCTAGACAGCTTTACTTCTTCGGAACGGAGATAGTGATGTTGCGGTAAGCGATGACGCCATGGTGGTCCCCCTGCAGATAGAAGGGGCCTGGTTCGGCTTCGTTGCTGTCAAGAGCGCCGCCGGTCGGACCGGGAAGCTCAACATTGTCGTGGTATAGCTTACCGTCTCGGTAGACCGTTATATGTCTGCCGACGAGGGTGACATCGTAGCTCGTCCACTTTCCGAGGTTATTTTCTGCGCCTGCTGGTGGTGGGTACCAGCTGTAGATCGCGCCCATCTCATGGGACGGGAGCTTGCCACCCTCGGTGCCTATCTGCAGCTCATAACGACCGCGCATGTAGATGCCGCTGTTGCCACCTTCCGGGCAGTTCACTTCGATGTGCAGCTTGAAGTCCTGGAACTTCTCCGTAGTCATGATGTTGGCGGCCGGGCGCATCTTTTGACCGAGCACCTCGGGATTGTCATTCACCAGCTCGCCGTTGCGTGCCACCCATTTGTTGTTCTCGACATTTCCGATCGGCTCCCAACCGGTAAGATCTTTGCCGTTGAAGAGAGGCCGGGGTTTGGTCCACTTCTTCGGCATGGGTCGATCGAGCGAAGGTGCCTTCATGCCAGCGAGCGTCGGGCCGGTGTCGCCGCCACGTTTCTCGATGCCGGTCAGTTTGCCTGCACTAGGGGAGGTGAGCTCCCAACTGATGTCCGTGCCGGGTCGCGCTTCTCCCAAATCCACGATCAGCTTGCCCGAGTCCACGTGGGCGCCGACGATAGGATGCCATGCACCACCTCTCGGCTGAACCTTCCCCTCAATTTTGCCGCCGTTATCGGTCAGCTCGATCCACTGGGGATAGGGTTTGCCGGTCGCGGGGGTCACGGTCATATCCCAACGGCCCAGAAACTCTTTGACGTCTTGCGCGGCAGCGGTCGAGATGAGCGCGGTCGCCAGGATAGATGCAAACAGAGTCTTCATTCTCATTCGTTTGAGTGTAACGCTCATGCTGATCGTCGGGTCTCGAAAGTGTTGGCACCAGTCTACAGCGGTCGCTTAGACAGGACGATGCTTTTGGTTTACCGATTTATGTGTTTGGCAGATTTGTTGAAGCTGGGTGCGGAGATTCAACTTGAGAGTAAGCAAATCCGCATCTTTGTTAGGGTTCTTATTTCTCGATGGTTGGTCGCATAGTCATAATGTTCCTCACCCTCTATGCCTGGCTCACCCATGATCGGCCCGATGCTAGCTGACAAGCGCTTCCTCTTCATGGATTCAAATGGAATGCATGAAACGTACAACGCCTTCCAAGTGGAAGGCGTTGTACGTTTGTGAAGTTGTTATCGCATTCAGATGGATTGATTCAACACGCGGTTGAGGCGTTGGACGAAGGTGGCCGGATCTTTGAGTGGCACGCCCTCGAGCAGCAGGGCCTGGTCGAAGAGAAGCCATGCGGCATCTTCGATCTTTGCGTTTTTGATGACGTCTCCTGCATTGGCGGTGTCGGCCAGGAGCTTCTTGATGATCTCGTGATCGGGGTTGATCTCGAGCGTGGGCTGAGGTTCAGGCATCTCTGTCTGTCCCATGGCTCGCATCATGTGACGCATGCGGGCAGAGGGCTCGTCTTCGTCGGAGACGATGACGGAGGGGCTGTCGGCGAGGCGCGTGGAGGCACGGACCTCTTTGACGGCGGCGCCAAGCGTGGCCTTGATCTTTTCGAGCAGCGGCTTCAGAGCTTCGGCCTGTTCGGCGGTTTTAGCGGGTTCGTTCTCGTCCTTGAGATCTTCACTGGCGGCGCCTTTGTTGACCGCCTTCAGATCGATGCCGTCGTACTTGTCGACAGTGGAGAAGACGATCTCGTCGATGTCGTCGTCGAGGAGAAGAACTTCGATGCCCTTCTTCTTGTAGATCTCAAGCAGCGGCGAGTTGCGCAGGATGCTCTCGTTGCCGCCGGTGATGTAATAGAGAGCCTTCTGCTCGGGCTGCATACGCGACTTAGCCTCGGCGAGCGAGGTGAGCCCTTCGACCTTGGTGGACTTGAAGCGGATGAGGTCGAGCAATGTTTCACGGTTGGCATAGTCGCCGTAGAGCCCTTCCTTGAGTGGGCGGTTGTATTCGGCGATGAAGGTCGAGTACTTCTCGGGGTCGTTGGTAGCGATGGCCTTCAGCTCGGAGAGGATTTTCTTGACGCTCGCCGTCTTGATAGCGGTGAGCACCTTGTTCTGCTGCAGAATCTCACGCGAGACGTTGAGCGGCAGATCCTCAGAGTCGATGATGCCGCGCACGAAACGGAGGTATGGCGGAAGCAACTCCTTGGAATCATCCATGATGAAGACGCGCTTCACATAGAGCTTGACGCCGGTCTTGTAGTCAGCCTGGTAGAGATCGAGCGGAGCCTTGGCCGGGATGTAGAAGAGGGTGGTGTACTCGAGCGTGCCCTCGGCGCGGGTGTGGAACCAGAAGAGCGGATCCTCCCAGCTGCCGGTGAGGGATTTGTAGAGCCCGGTGTAGTCGTCGTCCTTCAACTCGGACTTCGAACGCTGCCACATCGCGGAGGCCGCATTGACCTGCTCAGTGGTGCGGGTCTTGATGGATTCCTTCTTTTCGGCGTTCCACTCGCTCTTGTCGTGGGTGAGGAAGATGGGGAAGGCGATGTGATTGGAGTACTTCTTGACGATCTCGGTAAGGCGGTAACCGTTGGCGTACTGCGCGCCCTCGTCGTTGAAGTGGATGTGGACGGTAGTGCCTGCGACTTTACGTGCGGCATCACCAGTCACCTCTTCGAGGTCGAAGCCGGTCTTGCCGTCGGAGGTCCACTTCCAGGTCTTGTCTTCTCCGGCCTTGCGCGAGACGACCTCAACCTTGTCGGCGACCATGAAGACAGAGTAGAAGCCGACGCCAAACTGTCCGATGAGGTTGGAGTCCTTGCGGGCGTCGCCGGAGAGCTGCGAGAGGAAGTTCTTGGTACCGGAGCGGGCGATGGTGCCGAGGTGCGAGACGAGGTCTTCCTCGTTCATGCCGATGCCGGTATCGGAGATGGAAAGGGTCTTGGCCTCTTCGTTCAGCTCAAGGTCGATGCGCGGAGAGTCGATGCCATTACCAATGAGCGCCTTGATTTTGTCGTCGGTGAGGGTGAGGTGGCGCAGTTTGTCGAGCGCGTCGGAGGAGTTGGAGATCAGCTCGCGAAGGAAGATCTCGGGATGCGAGTAAAGGGAATGAACGATGAGGTGGAGGAGCTGGGAGACTTCAGTCTGAAATTCACGTTTAGACATAGCGTTTTTTCATTATTGCCAAAAATGTGTCGCCACAGAAACGCGACACCGGGTTGCGGTGCTGTCTGCCCCCAAGACTGAGATGGAAATTCGATATTTTGCGAAAACCTGTCATTCAGCGACGGGTTTGGTGGATTTCTGTCTGGATCTCTGCTACTTTCATATTTGCGAAAACCTGTATTCAAATGACGGTTTTAGAGAAGGAGCAGGGTGGAATGAAGGAAGTGCCCGGAATTGTTTTTGATGGCGGACAGGCGTCGTATAACCTCCAGGCGCTAGCACCCTTTGTGCAGGCAGCGGTACGCAACACCTCGGTTCATGAGGCCAGGGAAACCGCGGCCCGTGCAGCTACAACGCTTCAGGCGCAGCAAAATCCTGAAGGCTATTGGGTGGGCGACCTTACGGCGGACACGACTCTGCTGTCGGACTACATTCTGTTGCAGATGTGGCTCTATCCCCCGGCGGCGAATGGAAGCTGGGATCCGCCGACGATGCCGAAGATTCGCAAAGCGGCGAAGTCGCTGCTTGAGACGCAGCGTCCAGACGGCGGGTGGAACATCTATGAGCCCGGCCCATCGGAGATCAACGCTACGGTGCGGGCCTACACGATGCTGAAGATGACGGGCCTGAGTCCCGAGGACCCGCGCATGCAAAAAGCCCGTACGTTGATCCTGAAGATGGGAGGGATTCAGGCCTGCAACAGCTACACGCGGATCAACTACAGCTTCTTCGACCTGTTTCCGAAGAAGTATTGCCCGACGATTCCTCCGGAGATCATGATTATTCCGGGCAGCGTGCTGTACGAGATGTCGTCGTGGACTCGGACGATCATTGTTCCACTTTCGATTGTGCAGGCGCTGGGAGGCACGCGGCCTACGCCAGGAGGGCTGCGCATCGAAGAGCTGTTCCACCCGAACAAGCGCATCGCGCTGCATCGCAAGGACCGCATCGCCAACCTGTTTATCCGCGCCGATAAGCTGTTCAAGCGCTGGGAGCGGCAGAGCGTGAAGAAGATTCGCGATCGCGCGATTCGCGAGGCCGAGCACTGGATGCTGGACCGGCTGCACTATAGCGAGGGGTTGGGGGCGATCTATCCCTCAATCATGTACTCCATCATGGCAATGGATGTTCTGGGATACGAGCGCGACCATCCAGACCTGATGGAGGCGATTGGTCACTTCGACGGCCTGATGCTGGAGAGTGAAGAGGGGATGGTCTTCCAGCCGGCGAAGTCTCCAGTGTGGGACACGGCGATTGGGGCCTTTGCGCTGGGCGAGGCGGGGCAGGGGAACCCGGAACAGATGACTGCTGCTGCGGACTGGCTGTTGAGCAAGGAGATTCGGCGCAGAGGAGATTGGGCGACCAAGCGTCCGAACCTGACACCTTCGGGCTGGGTGTTTGAGTTTGCCAATGAGTTCTATCCCGATATAGACGACACGGCGATGGTGTTATTGACGCTGCTGCATGCCAAGGCAAGTGATCCGGAGCGGCAGAAGCGCGCCGAGCGGAGAGCAGTGGACTGGCTGCTGGGGATGCAAAGTTCCGATGGTGGATGGGCCGCCTTCGATGTGGATAACAACTGGCAGATCCTGAACAAGGTCCCTTTTGCCGATCACAATGCCATGCTGGATCCAACCTGCCCAGATATCACGGGGCGCGTGATCGAGTCGCTATGTAAACGTGGGTTCGATTGTACGCATCCGGCGATTATCCGCGGTGTTCATTATCTGCTGTCTCATCAGGAGGAGAACGGAAGCTGGTATGGCCGCTGGGGAGTGAACTACATCTACGGGACCTTCCTGGCTCTACGTGGCTTGGTTGCATCCGGAGCTCCCGGTGCGGTCGAGGCGATTGCTCGTGGAGCACACTGGCTGCGCGAGATTCAGAATCCCGATGGCGGATGGGGTGAGAGCTGCCTGGGATATGACACAGAGCGGTTCGAACGGGCTGTGAGCACGCCATCGCAGACGGCGTGGGCATTACTAGGACTGATGGCGGCGGGCGGAGTCCGCAGCAATTCGGTCCAGGATGGAGTCCGCTGGCTCTGCGAGAATCAGCGTCCGGATGGAACATGGGACGAGACGATCACGACAGGGACGGGTTTCCCAGGCGTGTTCTACATCAGCTACCACCTGTACCGGAACTACTTTCCGCTGTTGGCGCTCGGAGTTTACGGCAAGCGAAGCAAGAGTTAGTGACAACGGACGCTTCTACCGCATTGGAACCGCATTCAGTAAAGCGAAGCGTGTTCTTTACGAAAACTGATCGTGTTCGCTTAGCACCGGAAGAAGGCATATTCAAAGATAGACTCGTAATGCAGGCCAACCATACCAAAGGGCAGGCATGATGAAGCTTCTTCTGACTTCTTCTGGCATCAGTAATCCCAGCATCCGTGGCGCTTTGATCGGCCTTCTCGGAAAACCGATCGCAGAGTCCAACGCGCTCTTCATTCCCACGGGGATCTATCCTTTTGCCGTTGGCGCGGGTATGGCCTATAAGGCGATATGCGGAAAAGTACCGACTCCGTTATGCGAATTAGGCTGGAAGTCGCTTGGAGTCCTTGAACTTACCGCGCTGCCTAGTATTGCGAAAGATGTCTGGGTCTCGTCGCTCGAGCAGTCCGACGCTCTGCTGGTGTGGGGCGGCGACCCGCTTTATCTGAGCTACTGGATGAGCCAGTCCGGGCTGGCAGAATTCCTGCCGTCGCTGCAAAACCTGGTCTATGTCGGAGTAAGCGCAGGCAGCATGATTGCAGCTCCCATCTTCGCCGAGACCTACCATAGGCCCTATAAAGGCACTGGTACTCCACTCACGCTGGAGGAGATGACCTTCGCAGCATCGGAGGGTGAGGTCAGAATGAACTTCATCACGGCCAAAGGTGCGGGATTTGCAGACTTCGCCATTCTTCCGCACGCGAACCACGAAGATCGTCCTGATGCCTCCTTTGTGAGCGCAGAGAAGTGGGCTGCGAAGCTGCCTGTTCCGATGTATGTCATCGACGATCAAACGGCAATTCGAGTGGAAGGCGGTGCCGTCGAGGTCGTCTCTGAAGGGCAGTGGAATGCATTCAAATGAGCTGGTGCATCTGAGCCAGGCGGAGCTGGAGCAGGCGATCGGCGGCGACGAAGTCGAAAAGCCATGATGAGGACTGTGATGCAAAAGAAGATAGAAATATCTGCTTGAGTAAGTAGATCCTGACCAAAGTGAGAAGGCTATGCGGTTTTTGAGGAGCTCCAGTTCTGCCGTATGCGTGAGGACGGATGGCTGAACGGCATACTTGATAAAATCGGTGGTAATCATGTCCACCGCTACTGCGCTTTCGCCAGAGATTCTTGCCAAGTACCAGCCTGTGATCGGGTTGGAGGTTCACGTCCAGCTCCTTACGGAGACCAAGGCTTTCTGTGGCTGCGTGAACCAGTACGGCGGTGAGCCGAACACTCATGTGTGCCCCACTTGCCTGGGGCTTCCGGGAGCGCTGCCAGTGCTGAATCGCCAGGCAGTGGAGTTTGCGGTGCTGGCTGCCCGTGCGATCAACTGCGAGATTCGCGAGACGAGCATCTTTGCGCGGAAGAACTACTTCTATCCCGACCTGCCGAAGGGTTACCAGATCTCGCAGTTCGACAAGCCGATTGCCGAGCATGGGGCGATTGAAATTCCGGCCTTTGACGCGAGCGGTGCTCCGATCACCAAGCGCATTGGTGTTACCCGTCTGCATATGGAAGAGGACGCAGGTAAGAGCATTCATGACGGCTTTGCGGATTCGATTAATCGGACGTATATCGACCTGAATCGTTGCGGAACGCCTCTGATAGAGATCGTGAGCGAGCCGGATCTGCGCACTCCCGACGAGGTTTTCGAGTACTTAACGAAGCTGAAGGAGATTCTGCTGTACACCGGCGTGAGCGATTGCAACATGGAAGAAGGATCGCTGCGGTGCGACGCGAACGTGAGCGTGATGCTGAAGGGTGCGAAGGAGTTCGGCACCAAGGCCGAGGTCAAGAACGTCAACAGCTTCCGCTATATTCGCGCCGCAGTGGAATACGAGATCGAGCGCCAGATCGGTGTAATTGAAGATGGCGGGCGCGTGGTGCAGGAGTCTCGACTGTGGAATAGCGGTGAGGGCCGCACCTACTCGATGCGCTCGAAGGAACAGGCACATGACTATCGCTACTTTCCGGAGCCGGACCTTCCGCCACTCGTGGTGGGCAAGGAGTGGCAGGCCGAGATTGAGAAGCAGCTACCGGAGCTTCCGGAAGCACGGCGCGCACGCATGATTGAGAAATACGGTCTGAACGATCAGGACGCCGCCACCATTACGGCGACCCGTGCCTTTGCCGATCGCTTTGAGGTCGCGGCGAAGAAGGCGAAGTCCCCGAAGCGCGTAGCTTCGATTTTGCTATCGGAGATCACGATGCGTTTACGCGCAGCAGAGCTTGAGGACGATCAGTCCCCGGTTTCGCTGGACGGCATCGTAGTGGCTGCTGATCTGATGGAGGCAGGGACGATCAGCTCCAAGCAGCTGAAGCAGCTTCTGGATTCGAGCTTCGCTGAAGGCAAGGACTTCCCGGAGATCTACGAGCGCGATAAACCGCAGCAGATCTCGGATGCGGGCGCGATCGAGAAGATGATCGACGAGGTGATTGCAGCGAATCCGAAACAGGTGGAGCAGTATCGCGGTGGAAAGAAGACGGTCGCGGCGTTCTTCGTGGGCCAGGTGATGCGGGTGTCGAAGGGACAGGCGAATCCAGCTCTGTTGAATGAACTAGTGACGAAGAAGCTGGATGGCTAGGACCTGCGCCATGCAGAAAGAGCAGACGCAGATCCTTCAACTACGCCTCTCGCGATAGAACTGCGAGAGGCTCCGCTCAGGATGACACTTCAGAAAATAGGCGGGGGATTGTTGCTCCGCAAGCCGCTTGAGGTTTTAATAGGCGGATGCGGATGGGCGTGTCGTTTCTGCGAATGTGGACGTTGGCTTCTGTAGTATCGTTGGCGCTGATTGGGTGCAAGGGAGACGCGACCTACGTGGTGCCGGAAGGGCCAATGCCGCCGAACACGATTCTGCTGTCAGGGATGATGCGCGAGCTTTCGGCTACGCCGGGATTCACCGACGCTCTATTGGCGCAGCTGAATGGTGGAAAGCAAGGACCGGCGCTGATGTCGCCAGCGCTGATTCATCGGCTGCGTGAATTGATTCTGGGTAAAGATTGGCGCGGGTTGGATCGTTTTCCAGGGTGGACGCTCAAAGGCATCAATCCGACGGTCAAGATTGCGGGAAGGTTCTTTGCGAAGAAGGACGATGGAACGGCTTCGATGCATGAGAGTGCGAGTGAGCATGCCGCGCTGGAGACTGGACCGGTAACGACGGAGCGGATCAAACCTTTCATCGATCTCGGTCCGTACACGCTGGAGAAGGCGGAGACTGTCGATCTGAACAAGCCATCGACATTGCCGGGATTCACGATGGAGGGAATCGTCTTCGATCTGGGTGCTGGAGTTCAGCGCGGAGATGGGCCGAATTCGCAACTGGCACCTCTGCATGCGGAAAGCCAGCGACTGGCGGATGTGTTGAATCGGCTGAGCATGAACGAGCTGAATGGGGTGGCTCAGGTTTTGGCAGCAATCGATGGACATACAGTATCCACGCCAGAGCAACTGATGACGGCATTGATGACGACTGGCCACACAGTGCAGGTCTACGATGCGCGCTACTTCGCGAACTTCGGACACTTCCACTACAAGGGACAGGAAGTGATGATGCCCTTCTGGATCGACTCGCAGATTCGGATTCCTGGCGAGAAGCGGCCACTCCTGGTGCCGGTGAGCCACGCGGAGTACGAGTGGGAGATTCGCGGGCCAAAGGTGAATGCAAATGTGAGCTGGTACTTCGGCATCGACGGCAAGAGTGAGTTTCGCACGATGGATACGCTGGACCAGGCCTGGGTGTTGGGTCGTCATGCGCACACGTACCGCGATCAGGATGCCGTCGAAGTGACCCGGCTTGTAGCCAGAATGGTGATCGCGTTTGCGCATCAGCATCTGCGGCGGCCTGACTTGCCCTTTGGCGGCTATTATCCGCTGGGTGTATGCCAGGATGGTGTGGCGGCCATCGAGAAGAAGATGACCGGCACCGACACGCTATTTCCGAACACGGCGGATGTATCGCTCTTCGACGACCCTCGCGATGCTGAAGTGAATGCGATGATGACTGCGATTCCAAAGGATGTTAATGGAGGGCTACCATCGCCCGAGCGAATCTTTGGCTCGTTACCGACGGATGATCTAAACGCAATTACGATCCCGGGGCTCTCAGACGATCTTGCACGAGTAAAGGCTGCGTGGCAGGAGGACACACTTCAACGCACACCAACGTGGATGCATAGGATGTTGGTGCGTCTCTTTGGTGCTGCCGCGTTGCTGTTTCTTGTCGGGCTTGTGCTGAGGAGACGGAGACGCGCTACGCATTGAGTGAAGAAATCTCCGAACATGAGATGCAACTGATGGGATGCTTTCTGCCTTCTGAAATGAATTGGGAGGATAGTTATGGCAACCAAAAAGGCAAGCAAGAAGTCTTCGAAGAAATCTCCAAGCAAGAAGAGTACGAGAAGCACAAGTAAGAAGAGCAGGAGTGCGAGTAAGAAGACCTCGGCAAAGAAATCTACCGCGAGAAAATCTACATCGAAGAAGGCGAACAAGAAGTCGAGTTCAAGAAAGTATGGTCCGTCCGTTGGAAAGAATGTAGAGCGCGAGATGCGTGAGATGAAGCGCGGCAAGCTGAAGAGCGGACGCAGCGGTAAAAAAGTCACCAGTCGGAAACAGGCGATTGCGATTGGACTCTCGGAGGCGCGCAAGGCGGGAAAGAAGGTTCCGCCGCGAAAGAAAAGTTAAACTTCGATTCCTCAACCGCCCCGCGCACAAAGGCTGTGCGCGAAGATACATCGATCTGGCTAAAGAACGGCACTTCATAGACGGACGCTCCGCTGGTAAAACGGAAGGATGACCTTCCAGCGGATCGTCCTGCTTTTTCTCTGTCTCAATACGGCATTCGTTTGCAGCTCTCAGGAGCGGACGCAGAACGGCGAACCGAAGCCGGAGATGCTTCATCGGGCGCAGCTTGCGGTGGATGCTTTGCAGCAGTGGTATGTGCCCCGTACGGGTCTTTATCGCACGACGGGATGGTGGAACTCCGCCAATGCGATCACCGCAATTACAGGCTTCATGCGCATGAGCGGATCAAGAAAATATGTCTCTGTGCTGAGCCACACCTATGCCACGGCGCAAGTCCCTGTCCCGAAGGAGCAACAAACGGTCGAAGGCAAGGAGATGACCGGTTTCCCTGGATTCCTGAACAAGTATTACGACGATGAGGGTTGGTGGGCACTCGCATGGATCGACGCGTACGATCTCACCCACGATGCGCGCTACCTGACGATGGCGGAGTCCATCTTCGCCGATATGGCCGGCGGTTGGGACGCAACCTGTGGCGGGGGCATCTGGTGGAGCAAAGACCGTACCTATAAGAATGCAATCGCCAATGAGTTGTTTCTCTCGGTTGCAGCGCATCTGGCCACGCGCTCGTCTGAGGATCGAGATAAATATGCTGGTTGGGCAGCGAAGGAATGGCAATGGTTCCGCCAATCGGGAATGATCAACAGCGAAAACCTGATTAATGATGGCCTGACAATCGATGCCAAAACGGGTGCATGCCGCAACAACCAGAAGACGGTCTGGAGCTACAACCAGGGCGTGATCCTGGGAGGATTGGCGGAGTGGTCCCGGCATCAAGGCAACGCCGCAGTGCTGGACGATGCCCGGAAAATTGCGGATGCAGCATTGGCGCATCTTGGGGACGGGGAGGGAGTCCTGCATGATGTCTGCGAACCAAAGTGCGGCGCCGATGCTATCCAGTTCAAAGGCATCTTCGTGCGAAACCTGCGGGCATTGGATACGGTTGCCCCGGAACCGCGTTATGCCAAAGCCTTCCGAGTCAATGCGGGCTCAATCTGGACGAAAAACCGCACTCCACAGAACACATTTGGCGTGACGTGGTCCGGACCTCCGGAGGCTATTGATGCGGGAACGCAAAGCTCGGCTTTGGATGCCCTGGTGGCAGCTCTACCGCACGACTCCGCGCCAACCGACGTGGAAAAGGTCGCTGAGGCGGTAAAATAAAAAGGTTACGGAAAAAATCAAAAGGAACAAGGTCAGATGAGCACAGGTGTATTAGCAGGACAGGTTGAGGCGGCAGCTAAGGCGGCCGGGCTGGTCGTAGTCGCGCAGCAGGAGGGCAAGGACTTCTCCGGCGGACCGACGGCGCGTTTCACTCTCGGTCCGGCCTCGAACACTGCGAAGACCCAAACGCTGGAGCTGAGCGCCGCATTCGACTTCAGCGGAGCCGCTCTGAAGGATGTGGTGGAGAGCTATCTGAAGGAGACTGCCACACGCCTGAAGAATCCACGTCCAGACTGTTATCTGACCCTGCACGGCCTTCCTTTGAGCTTCGGGAACTTTGAGTGGCCTTTCCACGCATCCACTTCAGGTGCGGATACCTACATCGTTCATGGCGATGCTCGGCTTGAGGATGGCAAGGAGAACATTCTCCATGCCAAGGTGTCGGGGTCTATGACGGTGACCTTTGCCGAAGTGGTCGCTGCCATGGAGCAGCCCTTCGCCGAAGGCTTCATCTATAACGCCATCCGCAAGACGTTCGATCAGGGCCAGCTGGAATTGGTAAAGAGCGGCAACCGTCAGCCTGTTCCGGTAACGACCCGCTATTACAGCACCAAGCAGAAGAAGTTCATCTTCAACGACACCACCGAAGCGCAACGTCAGGAGTTCCTGGCGGCGAAGGTCTTCTGGCTTTCGGGTGTCCTGGGCGGCGGCGAGCCGGTTTGGCTGACCGATCCGCGCGACGCGCAGTACCTCAACACGACCGTCGAGGAGCTGAAGAAGACGGCGGCTGCGGTTGCGCATGAAGGCGTAATTTTGCTGACTCCCGATACGGAGTTTGCCACCCCTGCTCCCGCTCTTATAGAGCATCGCGAGGGGTATGAGCAGGAGCTGGCTTCGGCGCTACAATTCCTGAAGCCATCATTCAACGAAGAGATGCGGGCCGGACACACCAACATGTAACGTTGGCTTTGCCCGCACTGATGTTCCAGAACTTTGCTAGACTGTCGCGCATATGAACAAAGTGCTGGCAGCTGCAATTTCAGCGGTGGTGTGCGCAGGCATCGCTCCGGCTCAATCGCAAAATTCTGGATGCGACGGTCCCGTAAAGGCGAAGACAAGTCGTAGCGGGCCGTGCAGCGAGCTGGCAAGGAAGATCTCCGAGGTGCTGGCGGATCCGGCGGTTGCGCGTGCGCACTGGGGGATCAAGGTTACGGCGATGGATGGTGCGCCCATCTATTCGTTGAACGATGGGCAGTTGTTTCAACCGGCCAGCAATACCAAGATGTTCACTACAGCCACAGCCCTTGCCCTGCTGGGTGCGAATACGACCTTTACGACGAAGGTGATCTCGCGCGGAACCTTCAGCGCTCCCGGCAAACTTACAGGCGATGTCGTGCTGGTCGGAGCGGGAGATGCAAACCTCTCGGGACGAGTGATTCCATATGTTCCTCCGTCGATGCGCCCCAAGGTTGCTCCCGGACAGCAGCCTCCTCCGGCGCCACCTGCACTACGGTATCTCAAAGACATGGCCGATCAGGTCGCCAAGACCGGGTTGAAGGTCATCAACGGCGATATTGTGGGCGATGACACACTCTATCCCTGGGAGCCTTATCCGAGTGACTGGTCGATTGATGATGCAGTCTGGGGATACGGCGCTCCTGTCTCGGCGCTTGTCATCAATGACAATCAGCTTCAGCTGACCGTAGCTCCGGGAGATGCACCTGGAAAGCCTACGAACATCACTATCGACCCCATCGCGCCTTACTACACCGTCGATGCTACGGCGTTGGTTACAGGACCGCACGGGAGCGGCTCTCATGTGCAGATCGAACGAGCGATGGGATCCAAGGTGCTGCGCATCTATGGTTCGATTGCTGTGGATGCACGCCCCGACGAGGAAGAGATCGCCATCCACGACCCAGCCGAGTATGCCGCCGCGGCGCTGAAGTCGATGCTTGAGGTGCGTGGGATTCTTGTGACAGGAGTAGCCCGGGCGAAGCATCGCATTTCGACCGATGCGAGAGGATTCTTCCGTGCATCGCATGAGCCGATTCTGGCGATGGACTGGAGTAAGACCTACGCGCCTCCACAGACGTCCATCGCATGTGTGAGTAACTGCAGCAGCACGGCTCCAGCAGAGACGGTTCTCGCGCAACACATCTCGCCCCCTTTGATTGAGGACATGGTGGTGACCAACAAGGTCAGCCAGAACCTCCATGCGGAGATGTTCCTCCACAACCTTGGTGCTGCTGTTCTTGGCGATGGTTCGACCGTAGGTGGAGCGCGGGTGATCCGAGCGTTCCTGACAACTCGTGCCGGACTCGACCCCGATGACTTCATCTTCTTCGATGGCTCAGGATTGAGTGGACATGATCTTGTTACTCCTCGCGCAACGGCACGACTGCTTCAATACGCTGCTACCCAACCCTGGTTCGCCGACTGGAAGCGTACCTTGCCGATTGGTGGCGAGGATGGCTCGCTGGTTGAGCGGTTCGGCAAGGCTCCACTGAAGGACCACGTCTTCGCCAAAACAGGAACTCTGAGTGAGGCTCGCGCCCTGAGCGGATATCTCGATTGTGCGAGCGGAAAGGCCGTGATTTTTTCGGTCATGGTCAGCGCACATTCTCCCGCTACGGCTGCCGATCGCATTGCGATGGACAAGATTGTCGGCTTGATTGCCGCGGCAAATTGAACCACACGGATGGGATGCAACTAATTGATTGCACGATGGTTGCATGTGTGTGAAGCCGTTTAGAATAGAAGGATGAAGACGAAGTTATGGACCGTTCGACCGGTCTCTCTTGAGCAGGTCCAAGGATGAGTGGAAACACCGTCGAGGTCCTTTCGGTGATCTTCTTTGCCACCTTCATCCGATCGGCCTTTGGATTTGGCGAGGCGCTGGTTGCAGTTCCTCTGCTGGCCCTCTACCTTCCCCTCACCGTTGCGGCGCCGCTGGCGGTGTTGGTCTCCATCACGATTGCAGCGGTTGTCGTCATACAGGACTGGCGCAAGATTCATTTCCGCAGCACCGGATGGCTCTTTGCCTCGACATTATTGGGAATTCCTGTCGGGCTGCTGCTGCTGACCAGTGTGCATCAGCAAGCTGTGAAGATTGCGCTGGCGATCATCATCTTGGCCTTTGCACTGTACTCGCTGATTGGCCGCAGGCCGCCGGAGCTGAAGACCGATGCTCCCGGTTGGCTGGTTGGTTGCGGCTTCTGTGCCGGTGTCCTCGGTGGAGCTTACGGAATGAACGGGCCTCCGCTGGTCATCTATGGTGCGATGCGGCGCTGGTCGGCGCAGCACTTCCGCGCCACATTGCAGGGATACTTTCTTCCCGCGAGCATTGTCGGAATGGCGGGCTACTGGGCCGCCGGACTCTGGAGCCGCGCCGTTACGCACTATTTTCTGCTCTGCGTTCCGATTCTCTGGCCCGCGATCTGGCTGGGCCGAGTGGTCAATCATCGGTTGCATGGCCAAAGCTTTCTTCGCTATGTCTATCTGGGGCTGATGGGGATTGCTGTCCTGCTGTTGGTGCAGTCCGCTCGCGCATAGGGTGAGAGAATACAGGTGATGAAGAAAATCTATCTTTTAGTGCTGGTCAGCGCGTTGGCTGGATGTAGGTCAGCTCCTCCTCCACCAACGCCTCTCGAGCAGTTGAATGCACAGCAGATGCATGGCCATGCGGTTTATCAGGAGCACTGCCGGATCTGCCACAATGACCGGAACAACACCCCGCTCGTTGGGCCGGCATTGATTGGAGTCTTCAAGAAGCAGTATCTTCCCAGCGGAGCCGCCGCAACCGACGAGCGCGTATCGGCAACCATCCTGCATGGGCGGAACATGATGCCCGCGCAGGCCAACGTGATCGACCAGCAGGACCTCAACGATCTTCTGGCCTATTTGCATACTCTATGAGCGATATAAACGAGATTAAAAAACTTCAGGCCAAAGCTGGTGGAATGCTTCCTGGCGTTGCCGGGATCTGCATGTTCATGCTGGTCCTGACACTGATGAATGCCTTTGCTGCTTTGCGCAACATCTACGGTCCGGGGCGCGGCAAATTTGGCGTGCTGGGCATCTGCACCTTGCTTGCCGCCGGAGTCTTTGGCTTGTTGCGGATGAAGCGCTGGGGATGGGCGCTGGTGCTGGGTGGATGCCTCACCCTGTTTCTGGGCAACCTGCTGTACTTCCGGCAGACCCATGCAGCGCCGTATCTGGTGCAGGGGCTCTTTGCCCTCGTCTTCTTTCTCTATCTGGTGCGCACTGAAGTGAGAGAGCGCCTGCGATAGATCTTTCCTGAGGATATAAAGTTTGCCGACCACCAAACCAGCCTCTGCTGTTCTGCTGATCACGTGCCCGGACCAAAAGGGACTGGTTGCTACTGTCTCAAGCGAGCTCTACCGCTTCGGAGCCAACATCATTCACGCAGACCAGCACCAGGACCATGAAGAGGGTCTCTTCTTTATGCGGGTCGAGTGGTCTCTGAATGACTTCGATCTTGCCAGCTTCCGCACTGCGTTTGAGGCGATCGCCACGCGCTTTGGGATGGACTGGCAGCTTAAGGTGAGCACGCAGCGGCCCCGCGTTGCCATCTTTGTCTCGCAGCATCTGCATTGCCTGGCCGATCTGTTGCATCGCCACCAGCTTGGTGAGTTTGAGTGCGATATCCCCCTCGTCATCAGCAATCATACGGATGGCGAAGCGCTGACACGGTTCTATGGGATTGACTTTCAATGTATCGAGGCCTCAGCCGAAAACCGTACCGAGGCTGAGCAGCGACAGCTTGCTCTGCTGCGGGAGGTCAATGTCGACCTGATTGTGCTGGCGCGCTATATGCAGATCCTGACGCCGGAGTTTGTTGCTCAGTATCCTTTCGGCATCATCAACGTGCATCACTCGTTTCTGCCTGCGTTTATTGGAGCACGGCCCTATCATGCTGCCTTCCGTCGCGGCGTCAAGCTGATTGGAGCGACCAGCCACTACGTTACCGCCGAGCTGGACGACGGTCCCATCATTGAGCAGGACGTTGCGCGCATCTCGCACCGGGATCAGGTGCAGGATCTAATTGCCCGAGGACGCGATCTGGAGCGCCTGGTGCTCTCCCGCGCAGTGCGCTGGCATCTGGATGGACGCATCGTCTCATATCGCAACAAAACGGTGATCTTCGACTGAGACTGTTGCCGCCAATTGTTGGTTCGATAACCGCCTAGCCGTGCATCCAGCTACAATAAAAGTCGAGATGACGCCCGTATCCGAGCTGGTCCAGATCGATCTCTCGCCGAAGAAGCCCACGCCCAAGCCGGCGTGGCTGAAGGCGAAGGCCCCGATGGGTGAGACCTTCCACAACCTGAAGAAGATGGCGCGCGAGCTGCATCTGCACACGGTGTGTGAGAGTGCGCAGTGTCCAAATATCGGGGAGTGCTGGAACCAGAAGGCCGCGACCTTCATGATGCTCGGCAATCTATGCACGCGTCGTTGCGGATTCTGTGCCGTGCCCAAAGGCAAACCAGAGCCAATCGACCAGGATGAGCCACGTCGCGTGGCCTATGCCGTGGCGCAATTGGGTCTCAACCATGCTGTTATCACCAGCGTGAACCGCGATGACGACAACATCGGTGCAGCGCAGGCTTTTGTCAGCGTGGTCGAAGAGATTCGCAAACAGGCTCCCGGTTGCCGCGTCGAGATCCTCACGCCCGATTTCCAGGGCAATGAGGAGTCGCTACGCATGGTCGTCGCTATACGGCCTGAAATTCTGAATCACAACATCGAGACGGTGCCTCGCCTCTACCGCGTGGCCAAGTCAGGCGGCCGCTACGAGAAGTCGCTGCACTTCCTGAAGCATGCGAAAGAGATTGCCGCAGAGATGTTCAACGACCGCGAGGGCGACCAGATCGTTACCAAGACCGGCATCATCGTCGGGTTGGGCGAGGAGATGCACGAGCTGCTCGCAGTCTTCCGTGATTTGGCTGATCGCAAAGTCGACATTCTCACCGTGGGTCAGTACCTGCGCCCCTCACGCGATCATCTGCCGATGAAGCGCTATTACACTCCCGAGGAGTTTGCTTTCCTCAAGCATGAGGCATTGGCGATGGGCTTCAAGCATGTCGAGAGCGGTCCGCTGGTACGTTCGAGTTACCATGCGCAGGAGCAGGCGGAGTCGACTGGACTAACGAATTCCCCGCGGGAAAAGGAACTCATCAAGAAGGCATGACGAGAACACGAGCGATTCTGTTGTCTGCAACTGGTCTGCTCTGCTTCTTCGCATTGCCTGTTGCGCTCCATCTCCGCCCCGTCCTTGCCGGTGCTCAGGAGCCGGAGTACCACTCCCAGCAGTCGCTCCAGCAAGCTCCATCCCCTGCCCGTCAGTCCGGCCGACGTATGGACTCCCACACTGCACTCGGCCTCGGCCGTCTCCCCAACGCTGAGGCAGCCAAACGCGGTGAACCACTCTACAACCAGAACTGCGCCGCATGCCATGGCGAAGGTGCACGTGGCGGCATCGGCCCCAACCTCGTTCGTTCCGTGTTGGTACTGCACGATGACGACGACTCCGAGATCGCCAGGGTTATCCGCGGAGGCCGCCCCCAGGCTGGCATGCCTCCCTTCAAACAGCTGACCGACCCTCAGGTGCGCGACATCGCCGAATACCTGCACCAGCTGGTCGAGCTAGCCGCCAATCGTGGCTTATATAAAAGTGCCGAGACGATGACCTCCGGCAACATCGACAAGGGTAAGGCCTTCTTCGCCGCCAACTGTGCCTCCTGCCACTCCGTTACCAGCGATCTCGCCGGCATCGGAGCCAAGTATTCGCAGCCCTCAGCTCTTATTGTGCGCATCGCTTGGCCCGCCAGCCGCGGCCCGGTCACCGTCACCGTTACTACTCCCGAGGGCCATAAGTTCACCGGTACCCTCGAGCACTACGACGACTTCGAAACCACACTTAAGACCAGCGGCAAGACCTTCACCTGGGCCACCGACTCCGTTCACGTCGAGATGCCCGACAAACTCGCCGGTCACCGCGCTCTGCTGCCGAAGTACTCCGACGACGACCTTCATGATCTGACGCGGTACCTGCTGACGATTAAATAAAACTTGCTCCAATAGAAGATGCAGAAGAATTTGCTCCAATCCGGGATGATTCACATGGTGCTGGCTGGCGCTGCGGCGTTATCGCTGCTCTGTTCGCCTTCGAAGGCGCAGGAAGTAAAGACCCCCACCCTCGACCCGAAGGCGCTCACCCTCTTCTCCAAGCCCGACGATGTCTGGCCCACCTACAATGGCGACTACTCGGGGCGCCGCTACATCTCCCTCGATCAGGTTAACCAGAAGAACATCGCCGACCTCAAGGTGAAGTGGAAGTACAAGATCGAAGGCGTCACCATTCGCGGCAGCGGAAACCCTACGATTAAGTCCACGCCTTTAATGGTGGATGGTGTTCTCTACTTCACCGTTCCTGACCACGTCTTCGCCGTCGACGCCCGTACCGGCAAGGAGCGCTGGCATTACGACTTTCAGGATCATGGCGGCCACGTCCTCGGACAGCGCGGCGTGGGCATGTACGGCAAGTGGATCTACTTCCTCACCCCCGATGGCTGGTTCATCTCGCTTGACTCGGGAACAGGAAAAGAACGCTGGCGCAAGAAGGTCGCAGACGAGAAGCTGCAGTACTTCACCACGATGGCCGCGGTCATCGTGAAGAACCACGTCATCATCGGCGTCGGCGGCGACGCGATGGATGTGCGCGGCTATCTCGAATCCCGTGACCCAGAAACCGGCGAGTTGCAGTGGCGCTGGTGGTCCGAGCCGTTGAAGATGGGCGACCCCGGCTCCGAGACCTGGCCGACACAGGCAGCGATGGATCACGGCGGCGGCATGACCTGGATGCCCGGTACCTATGACCCCGAGTTGAACCTCATCTATTGGGGCACCGGTAACACTAACCCGGTCTATGCAGGACAGAGCCGCAAAGGCGCCAATCTCTATACCGACTCTATCGTTGCGCTCGACCCCGACACCGGCAAGATGAAGTGGTACTTCCAGGGCTCGCCGCACGACACCCACGACTGGGACAACGTCGAGACACCGATCCTCTTCGACACAAAGATCGACGGCAAGCCGCGCAAGCTGCTGGCACAGGCCGCACGCTGCGGTTACTTCTTTGTGCTCGACCGCGAGACCGGCAAGAATCTCGTCTCAAAGCCATTCACCCTCTCGGCCAATTGGTCCATGGGGCTTGATGAGCGTGGACAGCCCATCCCCAATCCAGACAAGGATCCCAAAGTCGATGGCTCGATGGTCGATATTCCGGCCAATGGAGCCACCAACTGGCCTGCCCCAAGTTACAGCTCGAAGACGGAACTCTTCTACGTGAACGCCAGCGAAGGCTACAGCATCGCCTGGTTGTATGACACCTCAAGCGACCCCCAGGGGTACGCCGGTGGAGCGAGCGGCCACTTCGATCCAAAATCCTCTCTGATTGCTCTGGATGTGAAGACCGGCGACGTCCGCTGGAAGCACGTCGCGAAGTCCGCCGGTGGAGAGGGAGGCGGTGGCATGGCCGGGGGAATCCTTACCACTTCAGGCGACCTGCTCTTTACCGGAGACTCGGACCGCTTCGCCGCCTTCGATCCGGCAACCGGAAAGATACTCTGGTCCTCGAAGCTTGGAACAGCCGTGAGCAACGGCCCATCGACCTGGAAGCTCGACGGCACACAGAACGTCATCGTCGGAGCGGGCGATACGCTCTACAGCTTTACGTTGAACGGAAAGTAGATCGTCCTAACAATTGATAGGGAAACATGTGTATACGTGTCGATGCGATCTTTTGGCCCGACGTGCGATTTCATCCAAACCGAAAGAGATCGGTATCAGATGCGGGATGGCCCAGCGCTCGACACATTGCAACGATCTGACCCTTGTGATGAAAAGCGTGAGTCAGGATATGGTGAAGGACAAATGCAGGAGTGCGGATAGCGCCATCTTCGTCCGAGAATTTAAGTTCAACGGCGGAGTTAAGCTGCTGATCCGTCAGTCCTGATAAATACGTTCGTGTCTGCAGCGCAACGTCCTGCTCGAAGAGCTTCGCGTCCGTGACTGTAGGGCAGTCCGCAGATTCGCGGTCGTTGTATGGGAGCCCCTGCAGCGTGTAGATCCAGAACCCCTCGCAGTTAAAAATATGAATCACCTGTTCGCGCAGTGTAGGAAAGCCAAAGTTTGGCACCACTTTCTCATAATCGATTGTCGGGATTGAGGATAGATGGTCTAGCAAAAGATTAAGACTTGCATGGGTCCAGTCATGGAATTTTCGAACGCCGTCGAGGGTGAACATTGGCTCTCCTTTTTCAGTCCATGAGATAGTTTTGTGGCTAGCAATTACTTCACGGTGGCCAACAATATCGTGTATCGTTGTGCACCAGAATGACCCAAGAGTCGGACCATGCTTCTCGTGGTACAGTCCGGCCACCAAGCGGGACTAGGAACATTATGAATGCCACAGTTGTTCTTCGAAACCCAAGTTAGCCACAATCGCGGTTTTCTTCCCCTTCATGACCCCCTAACTCATCTTCCCAAACCCTTCGATGCATGGGAGGATGTTGCTCGTCAGTTACCTAAACTCCTTGCTTCAGACCAGATTCACCGCACCATCACAGGCTTGCCGCCATTCCCAATCGAAGAGATACACGACCGCCGCGAATTGGAACGAGCCATGGTTCTTCTCAGTTATCTCGGACACGCCTACGTGTGGGGTGGGACTCGGCCTGCAACAGTCCTACCGGCACGCTTAGCCGTGCCCTGGTATGACGTTGCCGAGAAGTTGGGGCGGCCCCCCGTCCTCAGCTACAGCAGCTACGCGCTTCACAACTTCTTCCGCTTCGACCCATCGCGGGAGATCGAATGCGGCAACATTGGTCTCATCCAGAACTTTCTGGGTGGCCTCGATGAGGAGTGGTTCATCATGATCCACGTTGAGATCGAACGTAAGGCTGCACCAGCGATGGGCTTATTGCATGCCTGTCTTGACGCCGCCGAAGCAGGAGAAGCGGAGAATCTCGAAGCACTTCTCGCCCAAGTCGAATCCTCATTACGCTCGATACATGCCACCATGCTGCGGATGCCGGAGCACTGCGATCCGTATATCTACTATCACCGCGTGCGGCCATATATTCATGGCTGGAAGAACCATCCCGATCTCCCTAATGGACTGATCTACGAAAGTGTCGCTGCCTTCGGCGGTCGTCCGCAACAGTTTCGCGGCGAAACCGGGGCACAAAGCTCGATCGTACCGTCGCTCGACGCTTTGCTCGGTGTGACGCACCAACAGGATGTACTCAGCCTATATTTGCAGGAGATGCGGGCCTATATGCCGCCGGAGCATCGTGCCTTCATCGAATCGCTCGAAGGCAGACCTTCAGTGAGAGGGTTTGTACAACGCTGCGGCAAGCCATCCCTTACGTCGATCTACAATGCTTGCACCGAAGCGGTCGAGAACTTTCGTTCGCTTCATTTGGAGTATGCGGCGAAATACATCTTCCATCAGGCGCAGACCGACCCGAAGAACCCGCATGCAGTCGGCACGGGCGGGACCCCGTTCATGCAATACCTCAAGAAACATCGTGATGAGACGGGACAAAGTCGGATGGTGTAAGCATAAACAGAGAGGGGTCCGCTGGTGCGTTCGAGTTACTCTTCTATGCCTGTCAGCCCGGTGGACTCCGCCCTGCTCCTGCGCATGGGATACCTATGCGGTCTTGCGTTTAGCTTTGTTCTTTTTGTAAGCCTGCAACCCGTGCTCGGAATCGAGCGACGTCCCGAGATATGGCGATGGTTCTGAGCTGGATCGAAGCGCGACAACCGACCATGTTGCCGACTCCGCGGCAGAGATGGACGCTTCGCCGGTTGTTTCGCCGTCCGACTCTTCTCGAAGAGATTTAGGGCGTTCCACCTCGTCAAACTCGATGCCTTCATCGATCATCTGCTGGGCTTTTCGGACCAGAAGGTTGCGCTTGGCCGAGAGTTTCCCCGCAGCGGTGCCGCGTTCGGCTTCAGTGGCGAAGGCCTCGTATTTTTGAAGATGGGCCAGTTTGCGGTCAAAAAGAGCAATTTCTTCGTGCAGGGATTTTAGCTGGTACTTTCCGGATGGAACGGTAAACATAAGATCCTCCATGAATCTCTGCTATGGATAGGGGGTGTAGAAATTTCTCCCAGAATGAAAAAAGGGCGGCCCTTCGGCGCGCCCTTTTCCGGTAAGGCTGATGTTTACAGAACCTGAACGTTCTCCGCCTGCCAGCCCTTGGGGCCCTTGACCACGTTGAACTGAACTGCCTGGCCTTCCTGAAGTGAACGGAAACCGTTCGACTGAATCGCGGAGAAGTGGACGAAAACGTCCTCGCCACCCTCACGGCTCAGGAAGCCAAAGCCCTTCGCATCGTTGAACCACTTTACTGTACCTTGTTCCATTTGCTTATTCCTTTTACTGCTGTCGTTTAATGTACCGCTGAACTCAATGTGGTGTTGGTTTGCGAGTAGAGCGGTGCAGCCAGAACAAGCAAGAACCACGCCAGTATTCGGCGATCCCCTTTAGTATACAACTAGATGCCCTCGATGTCGGGCGGCATGTTTAGAATCTATAGCTTGACCTGGGTCAATGGTCCAGCCGGCATGATCTATCTTATGGCTAAGAGAGCCATTTCAGCAGCCGGATCACGCCCATCTCCGCAGGCTTTGAGTGTGCCGAGACCTCTTTGCGCGAGTGAATCTGCCGCCGCTGCGAGGAGTAGTAACGGTAGGCTTCGATCATCATCTGCTGGTTGGTCACTGTGGGGCGCCAGCCGAGCCTTTCGCGAATGCGTGTTGTGTCAAAGATGAAGTCCTCTGCAATCATGCGGTAGTGGTATGGGCCCAGGGGGGAGACGCCAAGCTTGTGCGCGAGCTTCATTGCTGCGATTGTCGGAGCCTTCGGCAACTGTGCCACGCGAGCCTTGGTGCCGGCGTCACGGATGACCGCCTCGTAAACCTCGCGCAGGGAACAGACATTTTCCGAGCCAATATGGAAGAGGTCCGAGTGCGGGTAGGCCATCGCCTGGATGCAGGCTGTGGCCAGGTCCTGAGCATAGATGAACTGGTAGCGATTGCCGCCTGTGCCGACCACCCATACCTTCTTGCCGTCGTCAATGAACTCGAAGAGGATTGCGAGTAGGCCGAGGCGGCCTGAATCGATGATGGTCGGGCAGCGGATGGTGATGATGTTCAGTTCTGTCTCGTAAGGCTTTAAGGCTTGTTCGGCAGCAAGCTTCGAGCGCCCGTACAACTCGACCGGATTCGGCGGCTCGTCCTCGCGCACCTCATGGCCCAGGTTCGAGGCCCACAGGCAGTTGGTTGAGGTAAAGACGAGCTGCCGTACGCCGTGAGTCCGGCACGCTTCGGCAATATTGCGTGTGCCATCGACGTTTGAAGTCCACAGGTCGTTGTCGTCAACGGTATCGTGGGCCAACAGCGCAGCGCAGTGCAGGACGGCACGAAAGTCGCCTTTCGCGAAAATAGAGTCAAGCAGAGCCGCATCGCGAATATCGCCCCGGATGCTGGTCAGCGCCGGGTGTGTATCCGTGTCGGCAACGAGATCGATGTTCGTAACGGCATAACCTTCTGAAAGGAGGCGGCGTTTGAGGACTCCACCAAAGAAGCCGGAACCGCCGGTAACAAGGATATTTTGGTTCTGTTTCATCGAGCCGCACCTGCGGAGACTCTTTTCTTGGACGTGTCTCGAGTGCGCTTTATGACGGCGGACTGAAAAAGAAAGACGATCAAGACTGTCATAACGGGTTCCAGAGGATGGCGGAAACGTGCCTGTACCGTGAGCATGTAATAGGGGAGAGGCATGACGAGAAAGATGCTGGCAAAGAGTCCTGCTGCGGGTACTTTGCGATGCAGAGAGAGAGCGAGTCCCATCAGTGCAGCCATCGTGATAAAGCAATAGTTGAGTCGCCGGGTGGCTTCCACCAGGATGCCTTGCTCGGCTGGCTTGGGAACCCCGAACCAGAAGAAGTAGATGCGTTTGAAGGCGTATCCCACAATACGACTCCGGTCCGTGGCGATGATCACGTTTGCCTTGGCTCCCTGTTCGCGCACGTAAGCGACTTCGCCGATGCTACGGTAACGTTGAAATTCCGGCGATGCGGTTGTTGGAGGAATCGTTCCACCCCAGGGAAAGCCGCCGTTGGAGGGCAAGACGGATTGGCAAAGTTCTGCGCCGAAGTTGCCGCGTGTGGGGATGAAAGCTTGAAAGACGCGCCAATTCCGGTAAACCCATGGTGCTGTGCAACAGAGAAACAGGATTGCAGCGAGTCCGGCGCGAGTGAGATTTTTGCGTATCTCCACACCATTCTGTGAACCCATTAACATCCAAATTGCTGTGACTGGAAGCGTCAATAATAGCGAAGGATTGGAGAGTGCAACCGCCGCCCACAGCACACCGAAGAAGCTCCACAGACACACCGCGTTGTGCTCAGGTGTCGAGGATGTGTCGCCGATTCTGCGAAAGCGCAGCGCGATCACCAGAATCCAGGCGAAAACGCAGGCGGTGATCGACATCTCCCAGAGCCAGCGGACGGCGTACTGCAGCGCTGCAGGGTATAGAGCCCATATCCAGCCAGACCAGAGCGCTACCCGTCGTCCGAAGCCCTGCGCATCGTAACAACGCCAGGCAATTTCATAGACAGCTGGTGCAGTGGCTGCAGAAAAGATGCTATTGACGGCCAGAATAGCGAATGCTGATAAAGGCGTATAGACGCCAAACAGCTTAAAAGCCCCAGCCATGATCAAGGGGTAGATTGGAGTCAGCCAGGCTGTCGGACCAGTGTGTCCGGAGAATGGATCGGCGTAGCCGTAACCAGTGGCCAGCGCTCGGGCGATGCGGCCCGCTTCCCAACCATATTGGAAATGGTCGTTGAGCGCGCGAAAGTGATAGGAATGAGCCAGAACGATATACAGAAGGCGCACGATCAGGCCAGTCCAGAATAGACGCCATGGTAGACGTGCGCGACTCCCCCCGAGGTCGTCGCCTTTCATCCATTTCCACAACCGATCGAGCTTCACATCTTTGATTTTATCGATAAGGGATAGCAGTTCTGCCATGATGGAAGAGGTTTCCCGATCGAGAGAGGAGAAAGTTTTTGAGCGAAGTAAGGATTGGTGTGAAAAAGCTGGTTCCGGAGGCGCGTCTTCCGCGCTATGCGCATGTAGGGGAGTATGGCGATCTGGCTGCGGACCTCTATGCCGCTGAAGGCATCATTCTTGAATCAGGGTCGACGGTTGCGATTCCGACCGGCGTGGCGATGGAGTTCCCTTCTACTCACGGTGCGCTGGTTGAGGACCGCTCCGGTCTCGCGCTAAAGGGAGTTACGACACTGGCCGGAGTGATTGATCCGGGATACCGTGGCGAGATTCGCATTGTTGTGACCAACTTGGGCGCGGCGGCTGTAGAGGTGAAATCGGGCGACCGCATCGCGCAGCTTCGCATCGTCCAGCGCATTCAGGCTTCATTTACCGAGGTGGAAGAGCTAGGCGAGGCCGCGCGAGGAGCCGGAGGTTTTGGCAGCACTGGGGTGCGGTAAGGCAACAAAAAGCATGCCCCGGTGCCTGAGCACTCGCTCTTGAGAAGTCACGTACAATTAACGTAGCGAGCCATGGCCCATCTGCAAGCAGAACAGCCCCTGACGGTACCTTCCCCAGCGACGATCACCCCGGAGCTGTTGAAGCAGCATAGTATTACTCCCGATGAGTACAAACGGATCGAAGCGGCCCTTGGCCGTACCCCCAGCCTGACCGAGCTGGGGATTTTTTCGGTCATGTGGTCCGAGCACTGCTCGTACAAGTCCTCCCGCGTTCATTTGAAAAGACTTCCGACGAAGGGTGACCGCACCTCCGGCCCTGGTTCTGTGGTGCAGGGGCCCGGAGAGAACGCCGGAATCATCGACGTGGGCGACGGATGGGCCTGCGCCTTCAAGATCGAGTCGCATAATCATCCCAGCTACATCGAGCCCTACCAGGGCGCGGCGACGGGTGTGGGCGGAATTCTGCGCGACATCTTCACCATGAACGCCCGTCCGTTGGCCGTCATGGATTCACTCCGCTTCGGCCCTCTCGACGAGACCGAGCCTGACGAGGCGCTCCGGGTGAAGAACCATCAGGTGGTCACTGGTGTCGTACATGGTATCGCGGGTTACGGCAACTGCTTCGGCGTGCCTAACCTCGGCGGCGAAACCCGCTTCGAGCCGTGCTACTCCGGTAATCCTTTGGTCAACGCCTTCGCGCTTGGATTGGTGAAGAAGGACGAGATCTTCTATGCCAAGGCGGTCGGCGTCGGTAATCCCGTGATCTACGTGGGAGCCAAGACGGGCCGCGACGGTATCCACGGCGCGACCATGGCCAGCGAAGAGTTCACTGAGGGCTCCGAGCAGAAACGCCCCAACGTGCAGATGGGCGATCCTTTCATGGAGAAGCTGCTGCTCGAGGCCTGCATCGAGGCCATGGCCACCGGCGCCGTACTCGGCATTCAGGACATGGGCGCGGCTGGCCTCACCTGCTCCACCTGCGAGATGGGCGCTCGTGGCGGACTCGGCCTGACTGTTGAATTAGATAGAGTCCCGCAGCGCGAAACCGGCATGACCAGCTACGAGATCATGCTGTCGGAGTCGCAGGAGCGCATGCTTCTGGTTGCCGACAAAAATCGAGCCGTCGAAGTCCTCGATGTCTTCTCCAAGTGGGGCCTCGATGCCTCCATCGTGGGCGAGGTCACCGCGGAGCCGAAGATGCGCATCACGCAGGGTGGCGTGCTGATGGCCGACATCCCGAACGTCTCGCTGACGGACGATGCTCCGGTCTACCACCGGCCTGTCGGTACGTGGAATCCTCCTGTGCCGAAGGATCCTCCAGCACATGTGCTCGAAGAGTTGAAGAAACCACGCGATTACACCGCCGACCTCAAGAAGCTGTTGGCCTCGGCGAACATCTGCGACAAACGCTGGGTCTACGAGCAGTACGACTCGATGGTCCAGACCAACACCGTGCAGGGCCCCGGCGGCGAGGCCGGCGTCATGCGCATCAAGGGCACTGGCACCAAAGGTACATCGCTCTCTCCGATGGACGACCGCGAGCAGGCGCATGCTCTGCGCGAGCGCGGACTCGCGATGGCACTCGCGGGCAATGGTCGCTGGGCCTACCTCGATCCCAAGCTGGGCGCGATGCACGCCGTAGCCGAGGCTGCCCGCAAGGTCGCCTGCACCGGCGCAACACCTGTTTCCGCCACGAACTGCCTGAACTTCGGCAACCCTGAAAAGCCGGAGATCATGGCGCAGCTCTCGAATGCCATCGACGGCATGTCCGAGGCCTGCAAGGCGCTGGGAACGCCGATCACCGGCGGCAACGTCTCTCTCTACAACGAGACCAAAGGCGTGGGAATCTATCCGACGCCGGTGGTTGGGATCGTCGGCATTATTGATGATGTGACCAAGGCCGTACCCGCAAACTTCCGGAAAGCAGGCGACACGGTTCTCTTTCTTTCAGCTCTTACCGGCAAAGATCGCAACGCTAAGCAGGACATGGGAGCAACGGACTTCGCAAAGACCGTGCTTGGTGAGCTATGGGGCGCTCCTCCTGTGCTTCACCTCGAGGAAGAAGTTGCTTTGCAGAAAGCACTCATTGCTCTCGCTGATAAAGGTCTTCTCAAATCGGCAGGCGATCTCTCCGATGGCGGCTGTGCAACCGCATTTGCCAAGGGCGGGTTCCCGCGCAATCTTGGTGTGAAGATTGTGATGAAGATGGAATCAGACGATTCTTTTCTGCTGACAGAGCGTCTCTTCAGTGAAGTAGGTTCTTCGGTGATCGCGACGGTTGATCCTGCAAATCTCGATGAGATTCAAACTGTATTGAAGGACGTTGGAAGAGTGTGGGCCTTCCCCATCGGGGAGGTTACCAGTGGCAAGTACACAGTAGAAATCAATGGCAAGATGCTGATCGATACATCGATTGCCGAGTTAAAAGCGGCGTGGTCCGGTGCTCTTGAATCCCAAATTGCAGACGAGCTGGTGACAGCATGAACAGCAAACTCACCACTTTCGAGAACGACGTGATGATGGACGAGATGCAGGACGACGAGACCCCGTTCGACAAACTCCGCGAAGAGTGCGGCATCATGGCGGTCTACAACCATCCCGATGCAGCACGGATGACCTACTGGGGCCTGTACTCGTTGCAGCATCGTGGACAGGAGTCCGGAGGCATTGCCTCTGCCGATGGCCAGAACGTCAACGACATCAAGGGAATGGGGCTGGTCTCGGAGATCTTTACCGACCCCGTGCTGGCAAAGCTTCCCGGCCACATGGCCATCGGCCATACGCGTTACTCGACAACTGGTGACTCCGCGCTGCTGAACGCGCAGCCCATCTCGGTCGAGAGCACTCGCGGCCTGATCGCGATTGCGCACAACGGCAACCTCGTCAATCTCGGCAATTCCAAGGAGCGGCTGGAACGCGATGGTGCGGTCTTCCAGACGACATCGGACTCCGAGATCATCATCCAGCTCATCGCACACTCGAAGGCATCCACGCTGGTCGACTGCATCGCCGACTCTCTCTCGCAGGTTGAAGGCGCCTTCTCCATCGTGATGATGACGCGCAATCGCATCTTTGCTGCGCGCGACCCGCATGGTCTGCGCCCACTCTCCATGGGCCGCATCAAGGGCGAAAATGGCGCACCTGACACCTTCGTCTTTGCCTCCGAGACCTGCGCGTTCGATCTTCTTCATGCCAAATACGAGCGCGACGTCGAGCCCGGCGAGCTGGTCATGGTTTCAGAAGACGGTGTGACCTCGCGCCACTTCGCCAAGACGGCCGTGCCCAAGGCGAGCTGCATCTTCGAACACGTTTACTTTGCGCGTCCCGATTCGCGTATCTTCGGCCGTTGGGTACAGAAGAGCCGCGAAGAGATGGGCCGCCAGCTTGCGCGTGAGTCCGGCGTGCCCGCCGACCTCGTGGTTCCAGTACCGGACTCCGGTGTGACCGCTGCGCTTGGTTATGCTGCTGAATCCGGCATTCCGTTCAACTTTGGCCTCATCCGTAATCACTATGTGGGTCGCACCTTCATCGCTCCTGAGCAGCGTGTGCGCGACTTCGGTGTGCGCATGAAGCTGAATCCGGTTCGATCGCTGCTCGAAGGCAAGCGCGTGATTCTGATCGACGACTCCATCATTCGTGGCACGACCTCGCGCAAGATCGTCCGCATGGTTCGTGCCGCGGGAGCCAAAGAGGTGCACATGCGCATCTCGTGTCCGCCGACAATCTCGCCCTGCTTCTATGGTGTTGACACGCCAAGCAAGAAAGACCTGATCGCCGCGAACTACTCCATCGACGAGATCTGTAAGTTTATTGAGGCCGACTCGTTGGCGTATCTCTCGCTCGTAGGATTGACTCACTCTTGTACCGAGGGAGAACCGGTCGACGGTCTTTCGCCCGGGGATTTTTGCACCGCCTGTTATACCGGCGACTATCCGACGGCATGGGTGGATGTAAACGAGATTTTGCCGGCAACCGCTACTGTTTAGCCTGTAATACACATCGTGTAATAGCATTTCAGGTACTGAATTTTCAGCGACTGAAAGTGAGACGAGATGAGACAGTTAGCCATCGTGGGGCTATTTGTGGCCCTTGCAGCGACCCAGGCCAATGCACAGGGCAACGCACCGATCAATGCAGGCGAGCAGAAGCCAGAGGCCACCCTACCCTTCAACATGGTTCAAGTGACCACGCTTAATCTGCCGTGGCGCATCGCCTTTCTACCGGACAGCCGCATGCTGATCACCGAGAAGGTCGGCGGTATGGTGCTGGTTACGCCACAGGGAGAGAAGACCCCGGTCGCCAACGTACCGACCGCGCTTTATCACGGACAGGGCGGCATGCTCGGTGTCTTTCTTTCGCCCCACTACGCGAAGGACCATAGTGTCTACCTCACTTATTCCGAGCCGGGAGAGCCTGGCGGATCCAGCCTCGCGCTGGCCAAGGCCAGGCTTGCTCTCAACGGAAACTCGGCGAGCCTTGAGGATCTCAAGGTCATCTGGCGCGACGGCGAGCGCGGCGAAGGCGGACAGTTTGGCGCGCAGGTCGCTTTCTCTCCAGACGGGAAATATCTCTTCCTCACCGTCGGGGATCGTCAGCGTATGACGCCAGCGCAGGATCCCAACCAGCCGCTCGGCAAGATTCTTCGCCTCACGCTTGACGGTAAGCCCGCGAAAGGCAACCCGATGGCCGGGAAGATCGGTGCTCCCACCGTGCCCGTCATCGATCCGCCCGCGAACACTGAGGCTGCGAAGACGGCTCCAGTCGTTCGTACGTACACTTTTCCCGGTAAGAACCTGACTCCCTCCGAGACGTGGAGCAGCGGTCACCGCACACCCTACGGCCTGGCTTTCGCACCGGATGGTCGCCTGTGGGAGCTCGAGCACGGCCCCCGAGGTGGAGATGAGCTGAACCTGATCGAGCCGGGCAAGAACTACGGCTGGCCGTTGGTTTCTTACTCCGTCAACTACGATGGCACACCGATTCCCAGCCCCGATACACGGCCCGACCTCACCAAGCCCGTCATCTACTGGACTCCAGTAATCGCGCCCGGCAACCTCGTTTTCTATAACGGCAATATGTTCCCGCAGTGGAAGGGCTCGGCCCTCGTCAGCGGTCTCGCGACGAAGTCGGTTACGCGCATTACGTTCGATGGCAAGGGGGGAGCCAAACCGGTTGAGCGCTGGGATGTCGGCCACCGCATTCGCGATATCGAGGTCGCTCCCGACGGTGCGCTGTGGATGCTGGAGGACTCCAGGACCGGTGGTCTCTATCGTGTGACGCCGAAATAACAGCAAGTAGCCTGAAACAACAAAAAGCCCCAGATAACTCTGGGGCTTTTATATTGAGCCCTTAGCTCAGCTTGAGTCCGTTCAGATAGTCGTAGTCGATCTTCATTGCCTCGAAGACGGGAAGTTTCGTCTCATCCTGGTCCAGCAACGCGAGCTTTACTCCCTGTGCGCGCGCCTGCGAGATCAGGGGTTTCCAGTCGATGCTGCCTTTGCCTAGTTCGATAATGTGCTGCTCATCCTGTGGCGCATAGTTCACTGGAGAATCGGCGACCCGGTCCTTCAGGTGGATCATCACGAGGCGGTTCCTGTACTTCTTCATCATGGCTGCGGGATCCTGCCCAGCCTGGGTCAGCCAGTACAGATCGAACTGGAGCTTTAACAGGTCAGAGTCAGTGTTCTTCATCAAAAGATCGAAGCCCGTTTCGCCGTCGGGCAATCGCTTGAACTCGTAGTTGTGATTGTGGAAGACCAGCTGCATATCGGCGTTGCGAACCAGCCTTCCCCACTGGTTCAGATTGTTGGCTGCGGCACGGAATCCGCCCGGCGTGCCCCAGTACTTCTCGGGCAGGATGCTGCAGACCATGTACTTCAGGCCCAGCTCTTTGGCATAGCCGATCCTGCTGGGAATCGAATCGTAATCGAAGTGCGCTGAATCATGGCCGAGTCCGGCGTCTTCGACCATCTTCTTCAGTTCAGGTGCGTGATGCGTGTAGGCGATTGGGTAGAGCTCGATCTGTGTGAAGCCTGTCGCACGAATCTGCTTCAGCACGCCCGCGAGATCCTTTGGGGCTTCTTTGCGGACCATGTAAAGTTGTACGCCGTAGGCAATTCCGTCGTGTGTTCCGGCGAAGGCGTTCGAGGCACGAAGCGTGCAGCCTGCTGCAGCGGCTGCGGCGGAGAGCTGGAGAAAGCTACGGCGTGTCGTTTTCATTTTCAAACATGTTACCTGTTCTCAACTGCAGTAGGATGAGCCGCGGTGAACTCCGAGCAGCAGGTCTTGCCCGAGGGCTTGAATTCCATGTACTCGACGCGGGTAAGGTCAGGATCGAAAAGATTGAGCTGCACTTTGCCGTCGCGTCCTGTCTTTGAGGCGGAGCATTCAGGGCCGGTGCAGCCATTCTTCTGAAGCTTTGCAATGGCGTCCGGCATATGTTCGACGCCAAGCGACATATGGTTGCTGCCACCCAGTTGCTTCTGGGTTGCGTTGGAGTTTGTGTTCAGCATGTACTCGAGCCAGTCGGAACCTTCGGGAACCTGCTGACTGATGTAGTCGATGCTGGTATCGGTTCGCCCGCCACGCCAGTACGGTTTGAAGCCAAGAATCTCGCGGTAGAAGTGATTCTCTGCATCGGCGTTATGAACGACGAAACCGGTGTGAATCATGCGTCGCGAGACGGCGGTTGCAGGAACGGCAGGAGGTACGGCTGCGCCTTTGGCCTCCTGCACGAAGAAGATCAGGTTCCCCTCGGGATCGCGGACACTGAAGCGACCTTTGCGCAGAGGATCGACGATCGTGACTGCGTTCGCCTTCAGGTAGGCTTCGAGCGCGCGTGCATCGCGTGTCATAAAACCAACTGCTGCAAGGCGTGATGCAGGAGCAGGCGAGGGTAGCGGAGCGACCTCGATCCATTGGAGATCATTGACGGGATAGCGGGTGATCTCGCCCGCCTTGCTTGAAGCGTAACCGAGGGTTTGGCCGTAGAACTTTGCCGAGGCAGCTGCATCACGCGAGTACACGCGAACAAAAGCGATTCCGGTGATCGCGGGGCGCTGCTGCGGCCATGCGAAGACAGCGGTCGCGAGGAAGAAGAGAACGGCGCAGGCTCGTTTCATCGAGCGCCAATCTACTTGGCGAACGGCTGCAAAGTCAACGCGAGGCGCCCATGAAGAGGTAATCGCCCGGCCAATCTGTCTTGTGGCCGTGCTGGCGAATCAAGGTTCCCAGCTGAGCGTAATGGCGGATACCGTGAAAGATGGCATGAAAGAGGATTGTTTTGGGAGAGGCTTTGAGCTGTCCCATGCTGCGCGTGGCGAATTCGATCTTCTGGTCCCAATTGAGTCCTGAATCGAGCGCCTGACGATAGAGCTGCATGGCGCGGTCGTGAGTCGCATAGATGGCATCGACCGAATCGAAAGGGACGCTGGTGTAATCGGTCTCAGGCATACCCAACAGCCGTTCAGCGTAGCGCAGCTCGACCGCGACGATATGTTGCAGGAGTTCAGCGACGGTCGAAGTGCGGTTGATGTCGCAGGGCAGCAAGAGGATCTCCGGATGCGCGGTCAGCAATCCGCGCCACTTCGAGGCGGTGGTATCGATCCATGCAAGCGCTTCGTGTGCGGTAAGAGCAGGTTCACTCATCTCAGGCTCCTTCCTAACTTTGGAGAATGCAATTGCAAACCGCAGGTCCTTCGACTTCGGCGGCTGCGCCACCTTCGCTCAGGATGATACTTCTTTAGCTTGAAGCTATTGCAATGCGCGATGGCCGATGTCGCGCCGATACTGCATCCCTTCGAATGAGATGGTCTTCATGCGCTGATAGATTCTGTCGAGTGCTTCACGCAGATCTGCAGCCTCTGCCGTCACTGCAAGCACGCGGCCTCCGGCGGTGACGATCTGGCCATCGTTTACCGCAGTGCCTGCGTGGAAGATGACGACCCCGTCGTCGCTGCTGCTGTCGAGCCCGGTGATGGGCTTGCCTGAGACATATTTGCCGGGGTAACCCGCGCTTGCGGCGATTACGGTTGCGCTCGCTCCTGGCTTCAGATGAATAGAGAGACCAATGGCGGTACCGTCGACGGCTGCATTGAATAGATCGACGATGTCGGTTTCGAGTCGCAGCATGATGGCTTCGGTTTCGGGATCGCCCCAGCGCGTGTTGAACTCCAGCACCTTGGGGCCGCGATGACTCATCATCAGGCCGATAAAGAGGATCCCTTTGAAGGGCGTGCCTTCGGACGCCATGCCGTCGACGACCTTCTGGGCGATGTGCTGCGTGACCCACTGACACATTGCAGGCGTCAACAGACCATCGGTCGAATACGCTCCCATGCCGCCGGTGTTGGGGCCGGTGTCGCCTTCACCGATGCGCTTGTGGTCCTGAGCCGCGGCGATCGGGACGGCATGTTTGCCATCGCAGAGTGCGAAGAAGGAGACCTCCTCGCCGGTGAGGAACTCCTCCAGCACGATTTCTGTCTGTGCTGTGCCGAGCAGGACGCCGGAAAACATCTGGGCAGCGGTTGTCTCGGCTTCAAGCCGGGTGTTGCAGATCACGACGCCTTTTCCTGCGGCGAGTCCGGAGGCCTTTACGACGACCGGCAGGGAGAAATTCAGCAGAGCAGCGCGGACCTCGTCGAGCGTGGTGCACAGGGCGTACTCGGCGGTGGGGATTTCGTACCGCAGCATGAATGCTTTGGAGAAGGCCTTGCTGGATTCGAGCTGCGCGGCTGCCTTTGTGGGGCCGAAGACGCGGAGTTTGCGCTGCTCCAATTCATCGACCAGACCTAAGGCCAGGGGGACTTCGGGGCCGACGACGGTGAGGTCGGGTTTCTCAATGACTACCAGATCGACCATCGCGTGAAGGTTATTAGTGTCGACGGGGAGGCAGCGAGCAAGCTCGGCGATTCCACCGTTGCCGGGAGCTGCCACGACTTCTTTTACCGAGGGAGATTTGCGTAGCGCCCAAACCAGGGCATGTTCGCGCCCTCCGCCGCCGATGACCAGAACCTTCATGACTTGCTTTGCTCCCCTGAGTATATTTTGCGCAAAATATTCTAAAGACAAGACTTAGCTTGGTATCAACGTTGCAAAATATTGAAAACAAATGCGTTGATATGCAAAATCTTGAGGAGAAAGGAGTTACAGGACGATAGAACGCCCCTTGGCTGGCTGGATTCCCCCTACTTCTAGATTAACAAAGCCGGAGGGGAAATCGACAGTTTGGGAAAGATTGTTTTGTGTGGAGTAAGTGATTGGAGGAGTTGGGTTTGTTTGCGTGAGAGGACAGATTGGGAATGGCCGGTGGCTTGACAGGGTTTTGAGATTAAGCGGAATGGGAGCAGTTTGAGCTTCGCTCGAATGTTCCCACACATGACCACCCCACCGAGCAAGCTCGTCGGGGCCCCCGGTATGTCGCTTTGCTCCATGTATGGGCACCGGCACCTCTGGCGTGTGAAACGAGAGGGTCAGGTTATCCGTTCTGCAAAACCGCAGATCTTTCGACTCCTCCTCGACTGCGCTTGGAGTCGCTCAAGATGACACCATCTGGTTAGAAGCACAAAAAGAGGAGCTGCGATTGCAGCTCCTCTTTTTGTGAGTTTGAATCTATCGGCCGTGGCCTCCGCCATGTTCTCCTCCTCCTCCGCCACTTGGACGCGGCATGGGAGCGGGTCTGGATTCGGGCCGGGGTTGCTGATACATCTGACGCGGTTGCTGTTGCGGTTGGGGTCGCGGTGCCGGACGAGATTCCGGCATCGGCCGAGGTGCAGCTTGCGGAGCAGGCCTGTACTGCGGCTGCGGAGCGGGGCGTTGCATCTGCTGCTGCTCCGGACGAGGTTGGGCCTGTGGAGTTGGCCGTGGCATCGGTTGAGGCGTAGGCCGCACGTAAGGTTCGGGCCGCGTGGGTTGCTGTGGCCTTACGTTTGGCTGTTCCGGACGAACCTCGGGCCGGACCTGCTGTGGAGGCGTGGGTCGAAGCTGTGGCTGAGTTGGCCGGACATTCGGTTCAGGCCGTGCAGGCTGAACCTGGGGGCGGCCCGGTTCTGCCGGACGAACTTCCGGACGCGCCGGCTGTACTTGTGGCTGTCCGGGGCGCACCTGTGGCTGTTGTGGCTGACCAGGACGGACTTGCTGCTGCTGTTGTTGTCCTGGACGGAAGCCCTGCTGGACCGGCATCGGTCGAGCTACTGGACGTTGTACTCCGCGATCTGCCTGAACGGGATGCGGAGCCGCGGCGATCACCGGGCGTCCACGATTGGAGTTGAAGAACTGCTGCCGGTTCTGCTGGGCCTGTTGTCGTACGGCAAGCTGCGTCTGCATTGGCGGCAGCCGGGCTTCGCTGCGTGCTGCAACTTCCGCAGGGCGTGGACGGATCTGGACGCCGCCAGGGCCGCCGTTGTACGAGACGCGGCTGTTGTAGTTGTTGATCGTTGTGTTGTGGATGTTGTTGACGATCACGGTGCGGTTGTACACGTTCGTGATGCGGGTGACATTTACGCGTGTTACAGAGCGGTTGTAGTAGAAGTTGTTTCCGCGCCAGTAACCGCCATAGTAGCCATAACCGGGATATCCCCAGCCGTAGTTAATGCCGCCATAGAAGCCGATATAACGGCCCCAGTATCCGTGGTGGAAGCGATAGCGTCCGCCATAGAAGCCCCAGTAGCCGGGGGTCCAGAGAGCGCCAGGCCAGGGAGAGGCCACCCACATTCCAGGAACCCAGTAGTAGCCCGCCGGCGCATAGCCCCAGTAGCCCGGCGTCCACATATAGTTGGGCTCCGGCGCGGGAGGCTGTTCGTAGGTTGGCATGGGCGGCGGAGGCTGCTGGGCTTCCAGCTCCTCGTAGTTGGACTCATCGTCAGGATTGACCTGATTGTCGTCATAGACCGGTTGCTGCTGGGCCTGATTCTGATCGTAGGGTTGGGCTTGCTGCTGATCGGGTGGAGGAGCGCCCTGCTGTTGTCCTGTCTGTTGATATTCCTGGGCTCGCTGAACGCTCTCATTCTGCTGACCGGAAGAAGCCGGAGCCTGCTGGGCCTGTGTGGGCTGCTGGGTTGGGTATTGGGTGGGTTGCGCGTTCGGATCTCCACTCGATGGAGCCATATTGGCGTCCGCAGGGTCTGGGCCTGAATCCTGTGTGGATTGCGCTGTTACGGTCGCAGAGTGGCAGCCCACCAATGCGACGCCTGTTATCACGCCCGCACTCAGGAAAATGGGGAGGGATCGGAGAATCAAACCTTTGGCACGGCTTTTTACTTTTTCGTTCATTGTCCTAACGTGCTCCTCGTCTCTATCAAACACCGTTGCTGGCTATGAGATGCGGGAAAGCGGTCTGCTTTATCTTTCCAAAGCCTGGCATCCTTATTTTTCTGAATTGCATCGCTTTTGCGGCGGGACTTGAGGGGGCAGGAATGCTGGTCGTAGAATGGACGCGATGGCAGGTCTGAGTCCACTTCTCAAGCGCTTTCGCCACGGCCGTCCGGACCGCGGACGCTAACCTCCGTTTTTCATCTCCTTGCTGATATTTGATACGCTTTTTCCCGTCGGACCGGGGCTGTTTTGGCCAGCCTCCCAACTGGCGCGTTTGACGCGCCCTCTTTTGGAGATATTAAGATGTCCAGCTCACCGAACAATCCTGATTCCTTCCGCAGCAAAGCGAGCCTGAAATCGGGTTCGAAGAATTACACGATCTTCCGCCTCGATGCGTTGAAGTCCTCGGGCGTCAACCTGACGCGCCTGCCGTTCTCGCTGCGCATTTTGCTGGAGAACCTGTTGCGCCATGAAGATGGCCGCACTGTGACCGTCGACGACATCAAGTTTCTGGCCAACTGGGAGCCCAAAGCGGAGCCTTCGCGAGAGATCGCCTACATGCCTGCCCGCGTCCTGATGCAGGACTTCACCGGCGTTCCTGCCATCGTCGATCTGGCCGCCATGCGTGACGCCATGAAGACTCTCGGCGGCGACCCGGAGCGCATCAACCCGCTGCAACCTGCTGAGTTGGTCATCGACCACTCCGTGCAGGTCGATCAGTTCGGAATCGCGGGTTCCTACGATCTCAACGCGGCGCTCGAATTTCAGCGCAACCGCGAGCGTTATGCCTTCCTGAAGTGGGGGCAGACGGCTTTCCGTAACTTTTCTGCTGTGCCTCCCGGCATGGGCATCTGCCACCAGGTGAATCTTGAGCATCTCGCCCGCGTTGTTTTCACGACCGAAGATGGCCTGGCGTATCCGGATACCCTCGTCGGAACCGATTCGCACACCACGATGATTAATGGTCTTGGCGTCCTTGGTTGGGGCGTCGGAGGCATCGAGGCAGAGGCTGCCATGCTTGGCCAGCCGGTGTCCATGCTCGTCCCGCAGGTCGTCGGCTTCAAGCTGACCGGCAAGCTCAAGGAAGGAGCCACGGCTACGGACCTCGTCCTGACCGTCACCGAAGCTCTCCGTAAGCTCGGCGTCGTCGGTAAGTTTGTCGAGTTCTATGGCCCCGGCGTTTCGGAGCTTCCGCTAGCTGATCGTGCCACCATCGCCAACATGGCTCCTGAATATGGCGCGACTTGCGGCATCTTCCCGGTTGATGCTGAGACGCTCCGCTACCTGCGCCTTACCGGCCGCAGCGAAGAGCAGATTGCGCTGGTTGAGGCCTACTACAAGGAGCAGGGGATGTTCCACACAGCCGACGCTGCCGAGGCCGAGTACTCCGCCACGATCTCGCTCGATCTCTCGACGGTCGAGCCTTCGGTTGCGGGGCCGAAGCGTCCGCAGGACCGTGTGCTGCTCTCGCAGGCTGGAACCAGCTTCAAGCAGCAGCTTCCTTCGCTGCTGGGGCCGAATGCCAACCGCAACGAAGTGCGTCAGGTTCTCCGCTGGGAGGGTGAGGGCGGGCATGCCTCGCTGAACGGAAATCTTGAGAGCAGCACTGGTGCTCCCGATACTGCGGTTGCTGTTCTTGAGGCACCGAACGTTACGGTCTCCGGGCGCTTTGGTGTCGATCCGGAGCGTTACCTCGACCACGGCTCTATCGTGATCGCGGCCATCACCTCCTGCACCAACACGTCGAATCCTTACGTGATGCTTGCTGCAGGTCTGTTGGCCAAGAAGGCCATCGAGAAAGGCTTGAGCGTCCCGCCGTGGGTGAAGACCTCGCTGGCTCCCGGTTCGCGCGTTGTGACGGACTACTACGAGAAGGCCGGCCTGATGCCTTACCTCGATAAGCTGCGCTTCAATACCGTCGGTTATGGCTGCACCACCTGCATCGGCAACTCCGGCCCGCTGCCCTCCGACGTCTCGAAGGTTATCGACGATCACGGTCTTGTCGCGGTCTCGGTGCTCTCGGGGAACCGCAACTTCGAGGGGCGTATCTCTCCGGATGTTCGCGCCAACTACCTGATGAGCCCGCCGCTGGTGGTTGCTTATGCGCTGGCCGGTCACATCGGTCATAACTTCGAGACCGATCCGCTCGGCAAGGACCAGAACGGCAAGCCGGTCTACCTTCGCGACATCTGGCCGAGCCAGAAAGAGGTGGCCGACGTTGTTGCCTCGTGCATCGACTCCGAGATGTTCAAGGACGAGTACAGCCGCGTAACCGAGGGCGACCAGAACTGGCGTGGACTGAAGTTCCCGGAGGGCAAAACCTATGGATGGGAGGCCGATTCCACCTACATCCGCAAGGCTCCGTACTTCGATGGGATGAAGGCCCAGCCAGATGCAGTCGAGGATATCGTTGGCGCTCGCGTCCTTGCTGTGCTGGGTGATTCCGTTACTACCGATCACATCTCGCCTGCCGGCTCCATCAAGCTCAACGGGCCAGCCGGGAAGTACCTTACGGATCATGGTGTCAAGCCTACGGACTTCAACAGCTATGGCTCGCGCCGTGGTAACCACGAGGTGATGGTGCGCGGAACCTTCGCCAACGTTCGTCTGCGCAACAAGCTTGCTCCCGGAACCGAAGGCGGCGTCACGCGCCTGCTGCCGGATGACATTCCAATGTCGATCTATGATGCTTCGGTCGCATACGCGCAGCGCAGCACTCCGCTGGCGATTCTCGCGGGCAAGGAGTACGGTTCTGGTTCTTCGCGTGACTGGGCTGCCAAGGGACCTCGTCTGCTCGGCATCCGCTTCGTTGTCGCGGAGAGCTACGAGCGTATTCACCGCTCGAACCTGGTTGGTATGGGAATCCTGCCGTTGCAGTTCCTTGCCGGTCAGAACGTCGAATCGCTTGGGCTTAGCGGCGAGGAGGTCTTCCGCGTCGGCCAGCCCGGCGAGCTGAAGGCGATGCTCGATAGCAAGTGCGCCAACGGCAAGACCATTACGGTCTTTGCTGAATCCGACCTTGGCAAGACGATCGAGTTCTCTGCGACCGTCCGGATCGATACGCCGCAGGAGATTCTCTACTACCAGAACGGAGGCATCCTGCAGTACGTGCTTCGTCAGCTCGCGGCGAAGAACTAACACTCCGTGAATCTGCATCGTACAAAGCCCCGGCGAAAATGCCGGGGCTTTGTGTTGCTTCTGTATCTGAAGGGATGGATCCAAAAGAAATCTATCCCTAAGCCGAAAGCTGCATTATTGTTACCTCAACAACACGGAGGTGAACCCCAATGCCGTTCATCCGCACGACCCAACCCGTACGCTCGCTCTCGACTCTCGCTCTGTCGCAGGCGGCTTTCAAGCAATTACACGCGGTTGCGAGTTCCGCCCGTTCTGGCAAGCGTGTCGATCCTTTGCTGCTTACGGGAGATCGCTCTCGTGCCCTGGCTGCGGCGGAAGCAATCGCGCATGAGGCGGGCCGGGAACTCATGCGTGTCGACCTGAGCGCGGTCGTCTCCAAGTACATTGGTGAGACCGAAAAGAACCTGGAGCGTATCTTCCGTGCTGCCAGCTCTTCCGGGGCAATTCTTTTCTTCGATGAGGCGGATGTTCTCTTCAACAAGCGTACCGAGGTCAAGGACTCTCACGATCGCTATGCAAATACCGAGCTGAACGAGCTTCTGAGGAGGTTGGGATCCTTTTCAGACACGGTCATCTTCGGGGCGGTTTCTTCGGCTGAGCCCCCGTTTTGCATCCCTTGCCATGTCGTGCGACTCCCACCAAAGTAGCGGTTGGGCGTCTCCGTTGCTCAACGGAGCCGTGGTTACACCGCAAATTAACAAAAGAAATTTTTACCGCAGAGAACCCGGAGCCCCGGTCCCTGCGTCCCATAAGTGTCGGATCACGAATACGACACGAAACGACTCACGATCCGACCTCTCTCGATCCGGCAGAACTGCATCGCTTTATCTCCTGACCGGTCGAGGGGAGGAGGAGGTAGTCCATGGCCATGACACCTGTGTACACGTGCCTATGCGGGACCCAGAAGAAGACAACCAACCACTGGGTTCTCGCTTCCGTGACCCCGACCGGGATCACCTTTATGCCCTGGGACTGGAAGCTGGCGCAAAGCGACGACATCATTGTGTTGTGCGGCGAAGGATGCGCAGCAGCTCTTCTCAGTCGTTCTCTCGGTGAGTGGAAACAAGCTGCTGAGCTTGCCGCACTCACCAACGTATAGCCTTCGGTCTTACGGATAGTTCGTGACCTTCGGCGTTACCCGGTGAGGTGCAACGGACGTCGGTCCCCCTGCGTCGTTGATCACGTTGTCGATCGATCCCAGATTATCCAGAGCAACCGTAATCATGTGGTGGAACTTCACGTCCGGCGTTTTAGGAACCTCGATTGCCCGCGTCAGCCTTACATCGGGATGGCGGAAGACGCTGTAGATTCCCAGACCCCAGGCTTCGTGATGGGCAACACCATCGGCGACTTTGTAGGAGGCCCAGCCGTCCACGCCGGTTCCGCTGGTATATGCGGGCTGCGTTGGCGGATCGTATGGAATCTCCGATTGATAGAAGTAGGTTCTGCCGCCCTCACCCTTCCACAGCACCTGATACTGCTGAAAGTGTTCGACGAACAACCCATACGCGGTGACATCCTTTCCTTCGACGACAAGGCCGTTCGCGGCGGTGTTGCTATTCCAGCCGACGCCGTGACCGTGATCGGCGCGCCAGATCCATGTGTGGTCCACAATCACATCGTTCGAGTGAATGAGGAGGCTAACGCGGGCCTTACCCATAGCTGCTCCGCCGATACGGAAGAATACGTCTGCCAGCAATGTGGGATTCTGCGTGTGCCGCAGTTTGTTGCCTTCAGTCCCAACCTCCAGCAGCACGGGCGATTCTGTTTCTCCTGCATCGAACAGCAATCCCGCGACGGTGACTCCATCGACATCCGCTACCGTCAGCGCTGCCGTTCCTTTGACTGGTTTGAGCGTCGCGAAGCCTAGCCCCAATACAACGGTTCCCGGTTTGGTGATCCGCAGTGCATCATCCAACTCATAAATTCCAGGAGTCAGTAGCAAATGCTTTCCCTTCGCCAGAGCAGCGTTAATCGCTGTCGCGCTATCGCTCGGCTTCGCAATGTAAAACTGCGTCAGCGGAATCGTCTTTCCTGGCGTCTCGCCGCCTCGCCACGTCACTCCTGTGCTATCGCGGCGCAAGGCAGGAACCCGCACGCCCCAACGCCCTTTCGCATCGACTTCAAGGAAGGGTTTCTCTCGCACTACCGGAACCGTCGCCACCTTCGTATATGGAGGCGACGGCCACTCGCCGGCTGGTAGCTTGTTCACGCCTACGAAGACCATGTTCCAGTTCGAACCTGTCCAGCCGCCCCACTCCACATTGCGCGAGATCCACTGCTGCTGCGTGCCGGAGTTGACCGTACCATCCACGGCGGTGTCGGACATCCAGCCGCCGCTCGACCAGCCGTGCTTCTGGTTCAGCACCATGTCTCCCTTCACGTGCATTCGCCGGAACGGAGCCGCCTGCGATACGGCCCACTGCATCAGGCCATTCGCAGGAGTGACCGAGAACCCTTCCATGCTGCGCCAGAAGGTCGTGGTCGCGTTGTCATTTTTTCCTGCTGCGTCGGAGTGTACATTGCCTGCGATATGGACCTTGTCCGGAACTGCGCCCAATCCTACAACCTGGGTATAGAAACCTACCGGTACATCGACCTTGTATTCGCCGGGTAAAAAGAGCAGAGCATCGCGTTCGGCGCCGAACTCGCTGTGCTGCTGGGCCGCATAGACCTTATCGATGCGCGCCTGAATTTCTGTGGCAGGAGTTGAAGGCGAGAATATGGCGACATTCGGTCCGAGATCAGGGACCTTCGCGCCGCTGGCAGCAAAGGCCAGCGTTCCACTCATCATGACTGCAAGGGGAACTCCCCACTTCATTCCTTTAAACTGCATGGCTCTCCTCGCAGACCAAAATTTCTTTTCAGCGATCTTAACAAACTCCTCTCGTTCTATGAGTTGTGCTTAGAAAACAGTTACGATGAAACGCGTGCGCAGGATTGTATTGCTGGTAAACCCAGTCTTTGAGCGGCATCGGCGTCGCTCTCTCCCCGGCATGATGCAGGTGCTGGCGAAGGCAGGTGTGGAGGTTGAACTTCTGGAGGCGACTCCAGACCGCTCCGCAAAGGACGCAATTCGGAGCGCTCTTCAGCATCCGACCGATGCTGTCATTGCGTGTGGCGGCGATGGCACGGTCTTTGACGCTGTGCAGGGACTCGCTGGCTCCGAGGTGCCCTTAGGAATCTGTCCGTTCGGTACGGGAAATATCCTTGCGCAGAACCTCGGCATTCCCCGCAATCCAGTGGAAGCCATACGCTGGCTGCTTGGGGCCACACCGCGAGCGATACCTCTAGGAAAGATCACTTGTGCGAATAGAGCTGAGGAGCATAGCTGGTTTTTTGCCATGGCCGCCGGTATGGGGGGACACGCTGCCATGATGGCTGCCGCGGAGCGTTACGGAAAACACAGTGCGGGAAAGATTGCCTACTTCGGGGCTGGGCTTGAGACGCTCGTCACCTATCCGCTTCAGCCCTTCGAGATCGAGATTACGACTGTGGCGGGAGAGGTGCTGCAGCGACAGGTCTGCGAGATGATTGCTGTCCACGTAGCGGAGCTGAATCTCTGGCATCCAGGCGGTGGGCTGGAGCTTCCGTTTCTCCGTCTCGCCAGTGTCGAAGGAGCTTCACGGCTTCGTTTGGCACAGGCCTCTGTAGGAGCTTTAGTGTTTGGAGAAGGGCAGCGTGACCGCGCTTCTAAGGCAAATGCCGCAGCACGTTACGAGGATGTAACGCGCGTGGTTTGCCGCCCCATCGCCGGACTCGAATATAAACAGCCGATTGCGGTTCAAGCGGATGGCGAGATCCTGGGATATTCTTCGGCGACGATCGAGATGGCCGGCGTCAGCGTGAAGCTTCTGGCGAAGTAGGGTTCTCGTTGAGAATGCCCGGCAACTAATCTTTCTCAATCACAGCTTCAGGGCGCGAGGCATACTCTGCCCACGATCCGTCATAGAGGTTCACCTGTTTTGCGCCTGCAATCTCCAACCCTAACGCGATGACGGCTGCGGTTACTCCCGAGCCGCAGGTGGTTGTGATCGGTTGATCCAGATTCACCTTTTTCGCCGCGAAGAGTTCACGCAATCCGTCAGCATCCTTCATGCGGCCTGTCTCTGTAAGTTCGGTGAAGGGAACTGAGGTTGCACCGGGCATGTGTCCGGAGCTGATTCCTGGCCGTGGCTCTGGTGCGGTGCCTGCGAATCTTCCTGCCGACCGTGCATCCAGAATCTGCGCGTGTGCAGCAATCATCTTTTGCACTTGCTCAAAGCTCTTCACTACGCTGCGGTCCAGCCGCGCCGTAAACTTTACCTCGGCACGTTTTGCCGTGCCCGATTCAACCGGCAATCCTGCTGCTGTCCATGCGTCCAGTCCGCCATCGAGCACATGGACCTTATCGACGCCGAAGGTGCGCAGCATCCACCAGGCACGTGGAGCTGAAAAGACTCCGGCCTGCTCATAGACGGCGATTGTCATTTCGTTGCCGATACCAAGTTCTCCCATCTTGCGCGAGAACTCTTCTTCCGTGGGAAGCATGTGAGGCAGCGAAGTGGAGTGGTCGGAGAGCTCGTCGATGTCGAAGAACACAGCACCTGGGATATGCCGCTCCAGATAACGTCCGCGCGTATCGACGGGAGGAGTTACTCCCACCGGTGGAAGCGTCGCATCGAGCACGACAATCTGCGAATCATTAAGGCGATCGGCCAGCCATGAGACAGAGACGAGAGGATTCATAGAACCAGCTTACCCGTTCGTGCACTGTCCGTGATCAAGGGAGGCACAGATGACTGCGCCTCCCGCATTTGTCAGTTTCCCCATACTCCACTTGCTGCGATGCGTTGGACATACTTCGAGAAATCGCTGGCGGGACGTCCGAGCGCCTGCTGTACTCCGTCTGCAATCGGAGTGTTACGGCCATCCAGCACAGTATCGAAAAGGTAGAGCACCAGATCGACTATCTCTGCCGGTACCTGCGCGTCCAGCATGGCTGCGCGGTACTCCTGCGGTGTGATCGAGACATAGCGGATCTCCCGCCCGGTCGCCTTAGCAATCTTTGCAACGGCATCCGCAAACGTCAGCGCGCGTGGCCCTGTAAGCTCGTAGAGCTTTCTTGAGTGGCCGGGCAGGGTCAGCGCTGCGACTGCAACATCGGCAACGTCCTCAACATCGACAAAGGGTTCGGGAACAGGCCGCACCGGAAGAGCAACCTCGCCCGCCAGGATCGGTTCAAGAAAGAAGCCCTCGTCGAAGTTCTGACTGAAGAAGCTGCAGCGCAGAATCGTCCAATCGATGTCGAAAGCCTTCAGCATCTGCTCCGCGCGTTCGGCCTCTTCTTCTCCTCGGCCTGAAAGCAGAACCAGTTTTTGAACTCCAGCTTCGATTGCGCGTTTAAAGAAGGCCTGAACGATCTCTGGCGCTCCCGGAACTGCGATGTCCGGAGAGTATGCGACATAGACCTTGGTGATTCCTTCCAGGGCAGCCGGCCAGGTTGTACTGTCTTCCCAATTGAACGCCGGTTGTGCATTCCGCGAACCGACTCGGAATGGAACCCCTAGACGTTGCAAGCGCTCGACTACCCTTCTGCCTGTCTTTCCCGTTCCACCTGCGACGAATATCTTGTCATTGCTGTTCATCGATCTTCTCCTCTTAGAAGCAATCTTTGGCTTGCTTCAAATCCAAAATAGATCGAATATTTAGGACTAACAATGCCTATAAATCGTAATTTATTGCTCATTCGTCCATAAAATCCGGATGATAAGAAATTAATTTTGATTCATAATCAAAGGCATGAAAGTTGAACTACCTGCGGTCGTAGATCCAGTGGGAGAAGCCCTCCACTTTCTTCGCATGAGCGGAACATTTTATGCCCGCTCTGAGTTCGGAGCGCCCTGGGGTCTTGATATTCCTCCGCTCCAGAACTGCCTCATGCTTCATGTCGTGACAGCGGGGCAATGCCTTCTCGACCTGGAAGGAGCGCCAAGCCAATGTCTTCTGCCGGGCAATCTGGCTCTGGTCCCTCATGGCCAAGGCCATGTGCTAAGAAGCGCTCCCGGAACATCTGCGGCAAAACTCTTTGAGATTGACCGCAATCCGGTGAGCGAACGTTACGAGACGATACGGCTCGGTGGAGACGGAGAACGGACCACGATGATCTGCGGCTTGTTCAAATTCGATGATCCCGCAGCGCAACAACTCATCGCGCTTTTGCCGAAGGTCATTACGGTCGATACCTGGGCTTCGCCTCAATCCGACTGGATGCAAAGCACACTGCGCATGATCGCCGCCGAGGCCAGAGAGATGGGGCCTGGTGGAGAGACCATCATCACACGTCTTGCCGACATTCTCGTGATCCACGCGATCCGATTCTGGATCACTCACAATCCTTCTGCCCAGACCGGTTGGCTTGGCGCTCTGCAGGACGCACAGATTGGCCGAGTCATCACACAGATTCATCGGAATCCGGCGTTGCCCTGGACACTCGAGTCTCTTGCCTCGTTGGCCTCCATGTCGCGCTCTGCCTTTGCGGCACGTTTTACCGAACTGGTCGGCGAGCCGGCAATGCGTTACCTGACGCGATGGCGAATGAACGTCGCGCTGACACGATTCGCGGAGCAACACCTTACCGTAGGCGAAGTCGCCAGCTCTCTTGGGTATGAATCGGAAGCCGCGTTCAATCGTGCCTTCAAGCGCTATCTTGGCCTGTCGCCAGGCGCGGCGAAGCAGAAGGTCATCGCAGAAAAGCGATTGATCGAAATGCACTGAGTCTGCTCTACATGAAGGGCAGAGCTTACTTTACATAAGCGCGTACAAGGTCGATCAGGTCGTCTGCCAGTTCGGGGGCGATTCTTTCCTGCGAGGCATCGGTGAGATGGTACTTGATGTGATCTTCCAGCACTTCGGCCATCAGGGAGCCTACCGCTCCGCGAACGGCGGCAAGCAACATCAGGACGTCACCGCAGTCCTGATCCCCCTGTAAAGCGCGTTCTACTGCATCCAACTGGCCACGCGTTTTCCTTACGCGGTTCAGCAGTTTTGCCTTCTCTCGTTCGCTATGGGACATGATTCTCCTTTTTGCTTGATTACCCTGGGGGGGTATGGTACAAACCTAGATGGGGTATAGAGCCCTCCACAGAAGGATATATGGATAACCCTGGCAAACAAGAGCCTCCAAGTTGCTTGGAGGCGATTCCTTCCTGTGCTTTGTTGAACGCTGACTAGCCGTTTCCGGCCCTTCTCGCTCGCATGCATGGGATCGTTCAACACGAACCCGGCGAGCGGGAGTTTTCTCCTCCTGCTACCGATGAATAAAAACGGCGCGGCGTCGGTTCGCATTCGGCTGCCTGCGATCTGTCGCGCCCAGGAGGAAAACCATGCTCAACATGTACCACATTCATCGCACGCGGCAGACGCCACTTCGTTGCGTCTGGGTACCGTCCCACATTGGCTCACATGCAACGTTGACTGCTGTCTGGATCGAGACCGCTAAAAGCGATTCTTCGCGTCAAGATTCAGCACTTCGCCAGGAGCCGGATTCATGGTTCTGCGCGGCCTGACAATTTTCACGTATCACAAAAGGAAAGGAGCGCCTGATGGAAGAAGATCCCTCTTCTATTGAGCCTCCGCAACGCCGGAGGCCCAAGACCTCCGCGATGATCCGCTGATTCTCTTCTCCAGATCGGCTCGACTTATCGCGGGAACGTAAGCGATTGAGCGAGCGACACGCTCTCTCTTGATGAACCGAAAAGTGGCGGACGACAGTGCTCGTCCAGCTACAACGCCCGGCGTGTGCCCAGATACACGTCTCAGGAGAACGAAGATGAAGCTGCGAAAGCAAAAGAATATTTTGGGAGCCGGCAATGAAAATTGCCGTGCAGAAGAAGGATTTCACACGCACGAGCCGCGTAACGGACTGAAACCGGTGTTGTATCCGGTTGCATTTCTTCTGGTGGCTGCACTGTTGATGCTGTTTACCAGCCGCTCGGCAATGGGCCAGACCTCCGGAAGAATCTCAGGAACGGTAAAGGACATTACTGGCGCGGTCATTCCACGGACGACAGTCACAGTCATGAATGAAGCGACAGGAGTGAAGCAGTCCGCTGTCACCAGCCAGGACGGTCTTTATTCCTTCCCTTTACTTCCCGTTGGGATTTACAACATCACCGCCGAAGCCTCCGGGTTTCAAGGTGAGACAAGGGAAGCAATCAAGATCGACGTCAACACAGCGTTGGCCATTGATTTCAGTCTGCGTGTCTCCGGTGCAAGTGACACGGTAATGGTGGATGCTTCGGCCGTGCAGGTTGCAACCACGGATACGCAACTCGGGCAGACCATCGAATCGAAACAGGTGACCGACATTCCCCTGAATGGGCGCAGCTATACAGATCTGCTGGCGGTGCAGGCGGGTGTTTCGCCTATTACGACAAGCGGAGCGGGTAACTCCACCTCAGGCGGAGGCTTTGGCACGGTCCCGGTTGCGGGGCAGGAGAACACGGGACAATTTTCTATTCATGGCCAGCGCGAATCCGACAATGCTTACTTCCTCAATGGCGTGAGCGTGCAGGAGACGATCGGCCAGCAGGCAGGCATCATTCCCAATCTCGATTCCATCGCAGAGTTTCGCATCCTCAGTAGCAATGTCGATGCGGAGTACGGCAGCTTTACCGGCGGCATCATCAACGTGGTGACCAAATCCGGCACCAGCAAATTCCATGGCTCCGCATTTGAGTTCTTTCGCAACACGAGCCTCGATGCGCGCGGATACTTCTCTCCCGCGCGCTCGGCCTTTCATCAGAACCAGTACGGTGGAACCTTCGGCGGTCCGCTTCGCAAAGATAAGATCTTTTTCTTTGCCGACTATCAGGGGCAGCGCACTTCGCAGGGCATCGAAACAGGAATTGTCAGTGTGCCTTCGTTGTTGAATCGTGGTGGTAACTTTACTGATTCTGCTGCCACACTCACCGGAACGGTCAACGGCGCGTATCTCGCCAAGACTCTGTCCGGCCGCCTCGGTTATACCGTAATGCAGAACGAGCCCTTCTATATGAAGGGATGCACGACGACCAGCCAATGCGTCTTTCCCAACGCCATCATTCCGCAGCGCGCCTGGGGGACCGCTCCCACACGCATGCTTCAATACATTCCCATGCCGAATCTCGGAAGCAATCAGTTCTCTTCCGGATCGGAGAAGAACTGGGTTCACGACGACAAGGCCTCGGGCAGAGTGGACTTCAATTCCGCGCGTTTTGGGACCTCGTCCATCTACTACTTCAATGACAAATACAGCCTCGATAATCCTTACCCTGCAGGACTGGGTGGAGCAACGGTTCCAGGCAACGGTCAGGTCTTCGATGCGATGTCCAGTGGCGTCGATCAGACGGTTGCGCTGAGCAATATTCATGCCTTCGGTGCGACTCTGGTCAACGAAGTGCGTTTTGGATGGACGCGGCTCGATAACAAGATCGGTACACCGAAAGGGGGTGTAGGAACCACGCTCGCCGATCAGGGAATCCAGGCAGGAGGCCAGGGCATTATCCAGGGCTTCCCGCAGCAGGCCGGAGTGGAGATGATGTACTTCAACTCCTTCGCGGTCGGAACCAATCCGTTCTATCTGGCACAGGTAAACAGCACCTACGACCTGAGCGACAGCGTCACCAAGACGGTGAGAAACCACACCGTCAAGTTTGGAGGGCGATACATCTGGTTCAAGGTGAAGCAAGCGCCGAACCTTGTTGCGAATGGAACCTTTTCCTTCTTCGGCACAGGCTCGCAGACCACTGGCAACGGTTACGCTGATTTCCTGCTCGGCCTGCCTGACTTCTATTCTCAGCAGTCTTCGCCCAACTTCTATGAGAGTGCAGCCGACGGCGATCTCTTTGCGCAGGACAGCTACCGCATTCGTCCGAACCTGACGATCAACTATGGACTGCGTTGGGACTACGTTACGCCGTGGGCCGAGAAGTATCACCAGACCACGACGTTTGTGCAGGGAGTGCAGTCGCAGACCTTCCCCGGCGCTCCGCTTGGCTATCTTGTTCCGGGCGATGTGCTTCCCGATGGTTCTAAAATTCCTGCCGGGATCGCACCAACGCCGCTTAACAATTTTTCACCACGCTTCGGTCTCGCCTGGTCTCCAGGCTCCTCGAACTCCTTCGTGGAGAAACTTACCGGCGGCCCTGGAAAGACCAGTGTTCGGTTAGGCTTCGGTCGCTTCATCGCCTCGCCGCAGGGACTGACCGTCGCTTATCCAACCGGAAATCCTCCCTACGGCCTCACCTACACCAGCCCTGAGTCGCCCGTGATGGAGACCCCCTTCATCGGTGCGCTCACCGGAACACAGTACATCCAGCAGTTCCCGGTGAATGTGCCGTCGTACAACGTCTCGGTCAGCAATCCGGACAACAGCGTCGACTGGTCGCGCTATACGCCCATCAGCGGAGCAGGCAGTGTCTGGTACAAAAACAAAACCTCGTATGTGATGCAGTACAACCTGACCATTGAGCGCCAGATTGGAGCCAACGCCGTATTCAGCGCTGGATACATCGGTTCGCTCGGACGGCATCTGCTTACGGTTCACGGCGCGAACCCCGGCAATCCTGCGCTCTGCATGAGTCTCAGCAGGCCACAGGATGTCGCTCCCGGAACTCCAACCTGCGGTCCACTTGGCGAAAACGGCGTGTATACGCGCGCCGACGGCACCATCGTCAACGGTACGCGTTCTCCGTTCCCCAATACGATCGGGACGGATGCCTACTACGAGAACATGGGTAACTCCAACTACAACGCGCTGGAAGTAACCTTCCGTCGCACAACCGGTCCGCTGTCGTTGCTTGCCAGCTATACCTACAGCAAGTCCTTCGATCAGGCATCGAGCATTCAGGAACAGGTCGATCCATACGACTATCACCGTCTGGACAGTCCTTCGGCTTTCGACCTGAAGCACAATTTTGTCGTCAGCTACAACTACGATCTTCCCTTTGCGTTGCTGTTGCGAAATCAGAATCGCTGGGTGAAGGGTTGGCAGCTCTCCGGGATCACCCGGTTCGCCACCGGTCTTCCGGTCACCTTTGCCAGCAATGGGGATAACTATCTGGTGCAGGTGCAGAACAACGGCGTGAATTCGGTCAGCATCGATATGCCGAACTATACGCCGGGACCGCTTCGTCTCAACGGGAATCCCCGCAACGGACGCGAGTATTTCAATACTTCACTCTTCACTCCGAATGCGCTCGGCACTCAGGGCAACGCCAAACGGAGGATGTTCTATGGGCCGGGGCTGGACAACTACGATATGGCTCTCCGCAAGCTCACAGCCTTGGGAGAGAGCAGATCCATTGAAGCGCGCTTTGAGATGTTCAACGTCTTCAATCACGCGCAGTTTTATCCCAACGGATCGGTCAATGGAAACATCAACGATCCTAACTTTGGACGCGTACAGAAAGCTGCCGACCCACGCATCGGTCAGGCAGCTCTGAAGTTCAGCTTCTGAGTAAAAAGCTCCGCATCCTTGTATCTCAGCAAGGATGCGGAGCTTTGTTTCGTGAATCAACCTACCGCTCTCGTGTTGGTGACCATCGCAATCCACCCCCGAACGTTTGCCGGTAAAACTCACGTTGGATCGGATTGTTCGTACTGCCGTTGTAAAAGCCAAAGACCTCATTGTTGAGGTTTAGTGCGTACCCTACTACCGAGAAACCCTTCGCAAGTTTGTATGTTCCCTGCAAATCTACCTGTAGATGTGCGTAGAGATAGGTGTCACCGTTCGGTCCCTTCAAGCCTCCGCCTGAAGCTGTGTATCCCGTATTCGTTGTCGGATCGCCTCCGGTAAACACGAGTGGTCCGGCGTTGCTGTTGCTGTACTGGTACGAGAAGATATTCGCTGCGTTGTAGCTTAGGCCCAGCCGCATCGAAAGATTCCTCTTGTCGTATGTCGGGCTGATGTTCCATGTATGCGGAGCCTGCCGCAGCAAGGAAGGTTTATCGTTCCGCGACACACCCGTCGGAGATCCATCCGGATACAGCATCTTCGGAAAGGTCACCTGCGAAGACGTGTAGCCGTAGTTGGCCGAAAGCCCTATCCCGCTCAGCATGCCCGGCAGGTACGTGAAGTGCTGCTGGAAGGCGATCTCAAAACCATAGACGTAGGCATCGCCGGCGTTCTGCGGCTGTGTCTGGATCGTTCCGTCCGGCAACGTCGTGGTCAAAGGAATGATCGGATCGCTCAGCCGCTTATAGAAGACACCGGCCTGCAACAGGCCTACTGGATTGAGGCTCTGCTCATAGAGCAGGTCGAGGTTGTCTGCATGCTCGGCTTTCAGGTTAGGATTGCCGATGCTCGATGTGGTTCGCACTCCTCCTGGAGACACCGTTGCAAAGGAGACGAGGTCTGAGAAGTTAGGCCGCGATAGCCCGCGTCCATATACCAGTCGTAGGCCGCTGGAAGGCGTAATGGTGTACCGTACCGAGGCACTCGGCAGCACATCCAGGTACGATCCGTTCTTCGCTACCGGCGGAGCATTTGGAACCGTCGTCCCCTTATCGCTTTCGTTTGTATTCTCAAAGCGTAGCCCTGCCACAATCCGAAACCGGTTCAGATCGATCGTGTTCATCACATACCCGGCCGAAACTTTTTCGATCAGGTTGAAGTTGTTTGTCTTTACATTCGGATTGTTGGGGTCAGGTCCAACCTCACCAAACGCCTTCACCGAGTCATAGTTCACCGTTGGGCCAAACTGATAGGCCCCCCCATAGTAGTTCGAGTCTGTGAAGCTGCCGAGGAACCGCGTCATCGAGAGTGACGAATCATTTGGATTCGCCAGAGGAACTGTATAGGTCTCGTCCAGATTGGCGAACTTGTGAACGTTTCTGAAGCGTCCTCCAAACTCGAAGGTGCCTGCGTGCCCTCCGACCGTATAGCTGGTCATCAGAGAAGCTCCAAACCCTAAATCCACCTCTGGGTTGTAGTAATGGTTCACACTTTGGCCCGCATAGAAATATTGTGTTGGATCAAAAATATTTAACCCTGTTGGTGCGATCAGCTTCGGGGTCAATGGCTTCGAGTTGTCCAGCGTGAACTGCACTCCTCCATTTAGAACAGAGTTATCGCCGGGGCTGAACTTCGCATCCGAGTACCCATTGTCACGCGTCCGCCCAACGGAGGTCTCCGTATCCCAAGACAACAGGGACCGCCCCATCAGATGACGTCCACCCAATTGCAGACTCCCGAGGTCTTGAATGGGGCGACGAATCTCAGCGCCGAACGTGACCGTACCCGTTCCATCTGGCTGCCCGCTTTGGGTGTAAGTCGTCGCTACGTTGTAATCCCAACGATTGCCGAAGTTATGAAACAACGAATACAGGCCTTTCAGATAAATGCTCGAACCATCGTTGATCCTGTAGTCGGCTGTGCCAGCGAAGCCTGTTCTCGAGCGATAGTACTGGTAGTCGCGAATGTCATATCCGCCTAGTAAGACTGGACCTGGCTCGAGATCGTTGATGCCGCGGCCATTCCAGTCATACGATCCACCGAAGAGCAATCCCAGCTTCTTGCCCTCAAGAAATCGTTTGCCCAATGTTCCGTCGAACTGATACGCCGCTCTGCCGCCAATGATGGGCGTATAGCCTCCTGTAGATTCGAGTCTCACAGTTGGCTTATCGCCAGCGCTCTTCGTCCGGAGGTCGACCGATCCGCCAATGCCATCGCCGGGCATATTCGCCTGTAAGGTTTTGTTGATCTGCACCGACTCCACCAGATCCGCCGGAATGATGTCGAGCTTTACCTGCCGCACCGTTTCGGCCGAGGCGATATTCACCCCATCCACCATTGTGTTTGTTAATCGAGGCTCTGTGCCACGCACCTGCACATACTTTCCTTCGCCCTCGTCGCGCTCCAGCGTCACGCTCGGCAGGCGACCGATTGCGTCTGCGACATTGGCGTTCGGCAGGCTCTTGATCACGTCCGCCGGCAACACGTTGATGATGTTGTCTGCGTTAAACGTGCGATTGATCGCCTCAATCTCACCGCCCGCGCGACCAGCGTAAACCTGCACGTCCTGTTTCGACGAAGCCACACTCAGCGATACGTCCATGCGTGCCGTCTGACCTGTCGATACAGTCACATTCTTTGTCAACGTAGCAAACCCGGCATACGAAACGCTCACGTTATACGACCCCGGACTCAATCCGCCCAGCGTGAACTGTCCTTGCGCATCCGATAACACCGAGGCTCCTCCTGGATCTGCCAGAATCTTTGCCCCTTGCAGTGCACGTCCCTGTACATCGACCACGGTGCCCGTCATCGATCCCGTCTGGGCCCACATCGACCCAGTAAGAAGAAATAAGAAAGCATATACAGCGATCGCAAATGGTTTTACAGAAAATTTAAAAGACATTTTTTTACTCCGCACAGGTCCCATGATTTGGGCTCCTCAGCGAAGCGTAGGTAGAGCGTTTTTCTGGTATGTGTCAGGAGTGTGAGAGCCCTGTAAATCGCTCTTAATGCTGGCTTAAGTTTCCAATAGGAAACACTCTGCAGCGAAGCGAGGGCCCTGAGGAGATGAGCCTTTAAATCCAGTAAAGACGATGCTTTTGTGGTCTTTTTCGTTAAAAGGCTTTTCCTACACGAATGCCATATTGCGTAAATAGTTCGAATCTGGAAATTGTTGCAGGCCAGCTTCGGCCAGACGGTCGGCTCTTGCATCTTCGTTAATTCGCCGTAGAAGGGCGATGGCGCGACCGTAGAGTTGTTCGCTCGTCCAGTATTTGAGCGTTGCCTCGGCTACCTCGGCTGCGCTCCGGTCATCCTGCACGGAGACATACGCCTTCATCAGCCGCTCATGGTTCGACAGCACCATCGGCGTGCTGTCCCTTGCGTGGATCAGTTTGCGGAAGCCGACCGTACGCATCCCGATCCGTACCTCGGTGTAACCGATTCGGCTTTCGATCGTTGTAAGAAACTCCTGGGGCAAAGGCTGGCGGCTCTTCCTGGCTCGATCCACCGCCTGGATGTACATCGCTCTCGCTTCTTTGAATCGTTTGAGGTCGTGGAGATGGTCACCGATCCTCCATGCCTTTGTGATCCCCCAGTCGCCAACGTCCGGCAAATGATGGAACGCCTCGATCGCCTGCTGATGCTCCTTCTTCTCTCCCAGATACTCCCCCAGCAACGACCATGCATCCAAGGCCCCAGGGTCCAGTGCAACCGCGCGGCGAGTGCATTCCAACGCAGCATCGAGGTTGTTATAGGTGTTTCGTTCCGTGATCGCCAACTGTACCCAAAGGTGAGGGAGATTCGGAGTCTCTTCCACGGCAGTGCGCAGCAGCTTGTAATAGCGATGCTGTTTTTTGTCGTAGTTGCAGTGCTCGGCCAGTGTTCCGTAATGCAGAATCAGAAGATTGGAGACAACAGTGCGGAGTCCAGCGCGGTGGATCTGCATCTCCACGGCCTCATGCACCCTGCCGGTAAAATAGATCGACGGATCGCGGCGAAACAGGCGGCAGAGAATATGTTCCGAGTGCGTCAGAGCGTTCTTTGCCCGTTCGAACGAATCGGTATTCCTGTGGCCGAGAGATCCGGTGACGCTGGCGAAGACCGCATTCGCATAGTTCCGGATGGTCAGCTGATATCCTCCGATGTTTTCCGGTGTACTTGCAACCAGATCGGGAAGCGCGGCTGCGGCCTCGGGCGATAGCTCCTCATCGGCATCGAGGACCAGCACCCAGTCCGTCGTCACCGGAGCGAGCGCAACATTTCGTGCCTCTGCATAGTGATCGTTCCATACGCAGGGAATCACCGTGGCCCCAAACTCCTTCGCAATCGCGATGGAGTCATCCGTCGATCCGGTATCCGCAATCACAATCTGGTCGACGATGGAACGGACGCTGCTCAGGCAATAGCGCAGATCGCTACCGCCATTCTTCACAATCATGGAAAGACCAATCGTAGGCACATCGTTCTCCGTCTATCTGCGGGCATACGACGGGCCATCTTTGGGCTGTTTCGGTTAGGAGGATTTAACCGGAAATGTTCTTGGAGGGACAAAAAAGGCTGTCAAGTTCAGAATCCCTCTAAACAATTGTAAGAAAACAGCTTATTCGTTGCGGATTCACCCAAGACGGATTTTTATAATTGAGTTAAGACCTTTTTGAAGGCGTCTGAATCGATACGACCTTTGGTTGCTAGGAAGTACCAGGCTAAAGGTTCTGGATCGAATACTTTACGCAAAAAAGGTGGGGGAGGGGTATCCCTCCGTAGACTCCAGAGAAACTTCCATCACGATCCACCGGCGATTATCAGAGACTAGAAAATAAGGAAAAGCTACGCATCCAAAGCATGAAGAAAAAACAGCGCATCGGAATCCTCTTCGGCGGACGTTCCGGAGAACATGAAGTCTCTCTCCTCTCTGCCGCTTCTATCCTTAAGGCCATCGATAAAAAGAAGTACGACGTCGTGCCGATCGGAATCACCAAGGAAGGCCGCTGGGTTACGGCCTCCGATGCTCACGCTCTGCTCACAGGACAGCAGGCTCCGGAGAACCCTCTTCTGGCAGGTGATCCTGCGGCAACACCGACTGCCGCCGTCATCAAAAAAGGAGAAGCCGTCATCATTCCGCCGGTCCCGGCCGAATCGCTGCAGCCGCTACAACTGAGCGCCAGCGCTGAGCTGGCTCGTTCGCGCCCAGCGCTCGACCTTGATGTGATCTTTCCTGTCCTGCACGGAACCTTTGGAGAAGACGGAACCATCCAGGGGCTCTTTGAGCTGGCCGATATCGCCTACGTTGGTTCGGGTGTTCTCGGCTCTGCTGCTGGAATGGATAAAGCCGCGATGAAGCGCCTCTTCGCTGCCGCTGGTTTGCCGCAGACACCGTGGCTCTCGCTCTTGCGCAGCGAGTGGAACGCAAATCCGCGAGCCTGTACAAAGAAGATTGAAGCTGCGCTGAAGTACCCCGTCTTCGTGAAGCCCGCGAACCTCGGTTCTTCGGTCGGAATCAGTAAGGTGCATGATCGTTCCGAACTGGCCGCTGCGATGGACCTCGCCGCTAGCTTCGACCGCAAGCTCGTCATCGAGCAGGGAGTCGGCGGCCCCGGAGCCAAGCCTCGCGAGCTTGAAGTCGCGGTCCTCGGCAACGATTCACCTGAGGCAAGTGTCGTCGGAGAGATCGTTCCCGGCGCCGAGTTCTACGACTACGACGCCAAGTACCTCTCCGACACCAGCGTGCCGATCATTCCCGCCAAGCTGACTGCGGCAGAGTCCAAACAGATTCGTCAGATGGCTGTTGAAGCCTTCAAAGCCTGTGACTGCGCCGGATTGGCCCGGGTGGACTTCCTGATGGAACCTGCTGGCAAGAAGGGAAGTAAAAAGAAGCCGCGCATCTTCCTCAATGAGATCAATACCTTGCCGGGTTTTACCAGCATCAGTATGTACCCCAAGCTGTGGGGAGCCTCCGGCCTGCCGTACAAACAACTGATCGACCGACTGATCCAGCTTGCGAGTGAACGACATCAGGAGAAGCGGCAAACTCAGTTCAGCCGCGTCTAAAATTCCATATCGGACCGCTCATCTCAGCCAGCACGGGAGCAGCATGGACACCATCGGTAAGCCAGTCGCTCAACCCGCTCGTAGTCCTGTATCCGCCACTGTATCGGTGGTGATGCACATTCTGGTACTTTCGGCCCTGCTTTACCACGGCCGGCATTGGATCGCTCCCATTCGCTACCCGGGTACAGAGAATGGCCATCATCTTGTTCTCACATATCTTCCGGGACGTGCTCCCATGCAGGCCCTGATGCAAGCTGCCAGGACACCGCCCGATCAGGCAAAGGCGAAGCTCTCGTTACCGACGCCAGAGAAGAAGCAGGTGGCGGAACAGGCGACTTCGCCAAACACCAAGTCTCCTGTCTCAGATCATCCAGACTCGACGAGCGGGGCCGATGCCCTGGGCTCGGGAGATATCAGCATCGCACTCGCAAAGTACTTCCCGAGGCCCAAACCGGATCTCTCAACGATGGCGCCGGGAACAAAGGGAGACGTCATTCTCGATATCGTCATCGACGAGAACGGAAAGATATCCGACCTGAAACTGGTCCAGGGGATTGAACAGAAGATTGATGAGACCGTGATCGCAACGATACGGCAGTGGGTCTTCAATCCTGCGAACCGTAATGGACAGCCGGTCGCCAGCGAACAGGAACTACGCTTCCATTACGAGAAGGGCTGACATTTAGAGCACACGCGAATAGACGTAGCCGCCAGCATCCAGTGCGGCGAGCAGTTCAGCGACCTGCGCCGGGCCGCGTGTCTCGAGCGTAATATCGATCGTCGTATCGCCCAGGTTCACACCGTAGTAGGCGCGGTTATAGAGCGTGTCCACAATGTTTACGCGATGATGCGCGATCAGCTTCGTCAGCTCGGCGAGTGCGCCGGGCTTATCCAGCAGATGGATGCGCAGCCGGATCATACGTCCGTCCTGCACAAGGCCGCGCTCGATGATGCGGCTGAGCAGCGTGACGTCGATGTTGCCTCCGCCGATGATGACTGCGGTGCGCGCACCGTTGAGTGACGTCTTCTTCTGCAACAGGGATGCGAGGCCGGTAGCGCCCGCGCCTTCGGCCAGTGTCTTCTCGCGTTCCAGCAGAACGAGGATGGCCGAAGCGATTTCATCTTCATCGACGGTGACGATCTCGTCGACGTAGCGCTCGATCACGGGCAGCGTTACCTCGCCCGCACGACGCACGGCGATACCGTCCGCGATGGTCGTTGCTGGAGGAATCGTTACCGGCCGGTGCTGTTCTACAGCCACTTTCATCGACGGCAGACGCGAGGTTTGCGCTCCGATGACCTTAATCCTGGGGTTCGACTCCTTGATGGCGCAGGCAACGCCGCCAATCAGCCCGCCTCCGCCAATGGGAACAACGACGGCCTCGAGGTCCGGAATCTGCTCGAGCAGCTCGAGCCCGATCGTTCCTTGTCCTGCCATGACGGCCGGATCGTCGAAGGGATGGATGAAGGTCATGTTCTGCGCGGCGCAGATGCGGCGAGCTTCTTCGTAGGCCTCATCGTAGTTGGCTCCGTGCAGGACGACCTCTGCGCCGAAGCCGCGAGTCGCCGTGACCTTCACCAGTGGCGTCGCCAGCGGCATCACGATTACAGCGCGAATTCCGCGCTTGGTGGCGTGATAGGCTACGCCCTGCGCGTGGTTACCTGCGCTGGCGGCTACAACTCCGCGGGCGGCCTGTTCTGGCGTGAGCAGCGCGATGCGGTTCAGAGCGCCACGCTCCTTGAACGAGCCGGTCATTTGCAGGTTTTCGAGCTTTAGAAAGACCTGCTGGCCCGTAATGGAGGAGAGCATCTGGGAGTGCGCGCAGGGAGAGTAATAAATGGAGTTGCGCAGACGCTCGCGTGCTGCAACGACGTCGGCCAGGGTGATGCTTGTCTCGCTTACTCGCTCCGCGGTACTCAAGTGATAGCTCCTTAACAACGAAAAGATCCGGCTTATTTTTCTATCGCTTCGCCCGAAACCTGTTTGCCAGGGTGAACTCGTCGCGCAACCCGGGCGTGCGCAGGTTCTCGCGAACATGGGTCAGACGTTGTTCGAGCGAAAGCAGTGTTTCGGCGATCGGTTCTGTATTGGTGAGCGCAACATCGCGCCACATGCTGTACGGGCTCGCGCCGAGTCGGGTAGTCTCGCGCAGTGCGCGTCCGCCGATAGCCGCAATTTCGGGGGCATCGCCGAAGCGGTCTTCAAGCAAGGCTGCAAGAGCAGTCGAGAGCATCTGCGGCAGATGGCTTACCCAAGCGCACATCTCATCGTGGCGCTTCGGGTCCATATCGAGCGAGCGCGCTCCAAAGAATCCGACCCAACTTCGCCACTCTTTCTCAAGCGGTGTAGACTCTGCGGCCGTCGGTGTGAACAGCCACATTGCGCCGTTGAACAGGCTGGCCTCGGCCAGCAATGCGCCGCCGGATTCCTTGCCTGCCATAGGGTGACCGGCGAGAAAGATGGCCTGGTCCTTGCCACCGAAAAGTGTCGCGGCCAGTTCCGTGATCTCGAGCTTGGTGCTGCCCACATCGGTGATGAGCTGATCCGGCCCCATGACCGTGGCAAGTTGTTGCATCCAGTCCTTGATTGCCAATACCGGAACGGCAAGCACGACCACATCGGCCTGGCGAGCAAGCTCGAGTGCACCCCACTGGTTGCCTACGACTCCGTCGACGGCTCCCATCTGAAGGGCAGCATTCAACTCCAACGAACTCTGGTCCCAGCCGTCGATGCGGCCAGAGAAGCCCGCGGTACGCAGAGCCAGACCGGTGGAAGCACCGATCAACCCTGTCCCGATAATGAGAACGCGCTCAATCACGCCTGCAGCCATCTCCTATGCCACCGAACGTCCGACCACTGGCGCTAGTTGCTTGAGTTGTGCAATAAGCTTCTCCAATTGCTCCGGATACATGCTCTGCGCTCCGTCGCTCATGGCCTTATCGGGATTTGGGTGCATCTCCATTAATAGTCCATCTGCGCCTGCGGCCACAGCAGCCAACGCCATTGGAGGAACGAATTCGCGAATGCCAACGCCGTGCGACGGATCGCCCAGTACGGGAAGGTGGGTCAACTTCTTAAGCACGGGGATCGCGGAGATATCCATCGTGTTGCGGGTCGCGGTCTCGTAGGTGCGGATGCCGCGCTCGCAGAGCATCAGGTCATAGTTGCCGCCCGAGAGGATGTACTCGGCGGACAGCAGAACCTCTTCGATCGTGGCTGAGATACCGCGCTTCAACAGGCAGGGCTTGCGGACGTGGCCGAGCTCTCGCAGTAGATTGAAATTCTGCATGTTGCGCGCGCCAATCTGGAAGCAATCGATGTAAGGAAGCATTGGCTCGATCTGAGAGATCTCCATGACTTCGGTGATGACGAGCAGGTTGGTTTCATCGCCGACTTCACGCAGCAACTTCAGGCCTTCAAGGCCCATGCCCTGGAAGCTGTAGGGCGAGCTGCGCGGCTTGTAGGCTCCGCCACGCAGAAACTTTCCGCCTGCGGCAGCAACCTTCTTGGCGCTGTCGAGAATCTGCTCGCGTGATTCGACCGAGCAGGGACCAGCCATGACGACAACTTCCTTGCCGCCAACGACGACCCCATTGGGGAAGGTGATCTTCGTGCCTTCCGGGCGGAAGTTGCGTCCCGCGAGCTTGTAGGGCGAAGAAATGCGGTAGGCATCGTGAACGCCGGCCAGAACCTTGAACTCGGCCACGTCAAAATGCTCCGGAGTTCCTACACCGGCCAGAATGGTCTGCGCGGCTCCGGTGGTGCGGTGAACGTTGAACCCAAGCTCAACCATCCGCTCGATTACGGTCTGGATGTGTTCTTCAGTTGCCGTGTCCTGCATTGCTACGATCATTGTCTTCGTTTCGCTTTCCTAAACGTGGAACGGAATAAGTTGCAAACTGCAAAACCTGTCATTTCTTCTGAAGGGCGCGCATTACGTCGATGACTCGCTCATAGATGTCGACGACCTCAGTCTCAGAGAGGGGGCCAGGGTTCGAACGGCGCACATGCTCAAAGACTTCCTTCTCTCGATTCGGTTCATAAACCGGAGCGCTGCTCTGGTGCTTGAGCTTGCCAATGGCGTGTGCGGCTTCAGCTCGCTGGTTGAGAAGGCGAACGATCTGCTCGTCGAGCTCATCGATCTTTTTGCGCCAGTCAGAGATCTCCATCGAATGTCCTCAGGTTGCAGCGAGACATACGCTCGCCGCTGGGGATTTAGGTACGCCCCATGATAAATGGGCAGAATGAGGGCTTCTGGATGCCCTATTCCGTTCTGGAGTACGTGTCTCATGCTCGCAGCTCCGCTACAAACTTTCCGACTGCCGATGCGGCCTGCTCCGGTGCGGTCTTTTCGATCAACTGCACAATTGCACTGCCGACTACAGCCGCGTCGGCAAACTCGCCCACCGCCTTTACATGTTGAGCATTCGAGATGCCGAATCCGACGGCAATCGGCAGCGAGGTGAACTGCCTGAGCCGCGTAACGATATCCGCAGCATCGCTGGTGAGGTGCGACTGCGTGCCGGTAATTCCAGTACGTGAGATGGCGTAGACGAACCCCTGCGAGTTTTCCGCAATTGCCTTCAAACGGGCATCGGGGCTGGTGGGAGCGGCAAGAAAAACCGGAGCGAGCTTATTGGTGCGCATGGCGTCGAGATATTCGGCCGCCTCTTCGACGATCATGTCGGTCAGCAGAACACCGTCCGCTCCTGCATCCTTCGCTCTCGCACAAAACTCCTTGAGACCGAGTCGCAGAACGGGATTCAGATACGAGAAGAGAATAATTCCTGCTTGTGGACGAGCTGCTCGCAGTTCTTTTGCCACGTTGAGTACATCAGTCAGCCGCGTGCCTTTGGCAACAGCGCGTTCACTGGCGCGTTGGATTACAGGGCCGTCGGCGAGCGGGTCGCTGAAGGGGACCCCTAGCTCGATCACGTCTGCGCCGTTGTCGATCGCTGCTAGCGCGATATCGCGAGTGGTGGCGAGATCGGGGTCGCCTGCAGTGAGATAAACGACTAGGCCGGGCTTCTTTTTGAACTGGATCGCCATGGTTAGCTCTCCGCCCCCACAGATGCGCCTTTCACATCCAGCTCCCGCGACAAAATCCCCATATCCTTATCACCACGCCCTGAGAGGTTCACCATCAATACGTCTGTCTTTGCCATCTTTGGTGCCAGCTTGATGGCTTCAGCTACGGCATGTGCACTCTCAAGAGCCGGAAGAATACCCTCAGTCCGTGACAGCGTGACAACCGCTTTCAAAGCCTCATCATCGGTGGCCATCGTGTAGGTGGCGCGTCCTGAATCATGCAGCATCGCGTGCTCGGGGCCGACACTGGCGTAGTCGAGTCCAGCAGAGACCGAGTGCGTTGCCGCGATCTGTCCGGCGTCGTCCTGCAGGACATAGCTGTAAGTGCCTTGCAGCACCCCTGGAACTCCACCACCGGATTTCATGAAACGTGCAGCGTGTTCGCCCAGGGCGGTTCCGCGACCGCCGGCTTCTACACCGATCAGCTGCACGTTGGAGTCGTTCAGGAACTCGTAGAAAGCCCCGATGGCGTTGGAACCGCCGCCAACGCAGGCGACAACGGCAGTAGGCAACTTGCCTGCCTGCTCGAGTATCTGTCTCTTGGCCTCTTTGCTGATCACGCGATGGAAGTCACGCACGATGGTGGGATAAGGATGCGCACCGAGCGCCGAACCCAGAATGTAGAAGGTGGTGCGGACGTTGGTGACCCAGTCGCGCATCGCTTCAGAGATTGCGTCCTTCAGCGTGGCCGAGCCCGCAGAGACGCCGCGTACCTCCGCGCCCAACAGACGCATGCGGTAGACGTTCAGCTCCTGCCGGCGCATGTCTTCTTCGCCCATGTAGACGACGCACTCCATGCCGAGCAGAGCGCATACCGTTGCAGTCGCTACACCGTGCTGCCCCGCGCCAGTCTCAGCGATGATGCGTTTCTTACCCATGCGGCGAGCGAGCAGACCCTGGCCGAGAGCGTTGTTGATCTTGTGGGCGCCGGTGTGGAGAAGGTCTTCGCGCTTGAGATAGATCTTTGCGCCACCCAGGTTCTCGCTCAGTCGCTTGGCAAAGTAGAGCGGCGTAGGCCGGCCGCAGTAGTTGTGCAACAGGTCGTCGAGCTCGGCCTGAAAGGCTGCGTCCTTCTGAGCATCCGCGTATGCCGCCTCCAGTTCCTCGAGCGCAGCCATCAGGGTTTCAGGGACATAGCGCCCACCGTAAACTCCGAACCGTCCTGCTGCCGACCTTACTGTGCTCATAGGTCCAGCCGGACTTACAATTCCTGCCGTCGTCCCCATCGTCTCTCCTCGCCTATCGTTCATAAAAACAAAAGCCGCAACCTTTGCGGTTGCGGCTCGTGTGGTGTCGAATCTCGTCTGAACTCAGCTTACTTCTAAGGCTTATTTGTCAGAAGACCCTACTCCGCCGAAGCCGCTACCGGGTACCAGTAGCGGTAAATAAAGCTAATAAATCGGCTGGACTGGAAAGTCATCTTGGAATCAAGCATACATGGCAGCCCGCATGGCCGCAAGCTATTTGCTATTTCGTCAATCCTACGGCTCCAGTACAAACTTTTTGATCGCCACCTTCGCGCCCATTCTTGCGCGCTCAGGAGCTGTCCTGACAACGACTGTAATCTCGTCGAACATCATTCCATCCATAGCTGCGGGAATTGGGAATTGCAGTTTTTCCTCCGTCTGCTTGCCTGAGGGATTCAGACGTTGGGCCATCGGTAGTTCGCTGGAAGGAATCGTGACTGTGCCGAGGTAGCGTGGCACCTGTTCAAGTGCAACGGCATTGACCCGTTGCTTTGCCGAGGCCGCTGCGTCGGGAAGCTTCTTCACCCACAATTCAAGGGCGATGGCTCCCTCCTGCTGATCTGCGTTCTCTACAACCAGATCCATCGCCGAGCAGCAGCCAAGATCCATCGGCTGAGCCAGCTTTTGATGAGCCTCCATCAGCAGCGGATACCGATCGCTGGAGCTCACCTGCACCTTGGTCGAGCTACCGCGCACCATGCGCGCAGTGGGACGAGGGCGCTTGTCGGGCCACTTGAAGTACCAGTATTGCCCGTCGAATGGGATCTCCATCGGCTCGGCAATTTTTACGCCGAAGTGCGGTACAAGGTCATGCTGTACAGGCGCAATGATCTTCTTTTGCGGTTCGGAGAGCGGCAGAAGGATGACGCCGACATAACCGTCGCTTGATGAAGCGCCATCTTTTGGAGTGGCGGCCGACGCTTTTGTCGCATTCGTTGGTCCCAATATGCCGGAGCGCTTCTGTCCCACTCGCAGATAGGGCAACAGCGCCACCAGCGTCAGCAGAAACGCGGTGGTAAGGATGCCTGCCTGCCCGCCGTTTGAGATCACCGGTTTTTGCGTAATCTGGGGAGCACCTGAAATGGCCACTCGCCGGGTGGCTGCTCGCCATGCCAGCACACCCGCGAAGACGCCCGCCGCAATCGACGACACCACAAACCAGCGGTTTGCAGCCAGGGCAATTGCAGCATCGAACAACAACACCAGCAGCAGCGATGGCAACAACAGGCGTGCTAACGGTGTTCCGTCAAATAGAAACGGCGTCCCTGGTTCATGAGGTTGAGATGCGGCGTCAACCTGGACTGGAGCGATCTCGCACCGCTTAAGAAACCAGCCCAGAGTCAGCAGACATAGCACTCCAGCCGCGATCATCAGCAGCGACCATGTCTCTACAAACAACACCCATGCCGGAATCCATAAGGCCGTCAGGCAGGCTGCGCGGATTGCCGGGGTAGCCAGCGGTCGTTTTCCGGGAAGCAGACGAGCATATACGGCACGCACCACGAAGCCGCAAACCATCACCGCCGTAAACAGCAGCATGACGGCAAGGATCAGAAGTCCGAAGCGCGCCATTGATCCTCGTGGCAACCATGACACCACGAAATCCAGCGCCCAGGCGGTAACGATAATGCCGACGAACATCGGCCAAAGCGGCGTTCGCTGCGCCGCGACGCCGTTTTCAGGTTGCAAATCGAAACGGACCTGCGACTCCCCACTCTGCATGGGTGGTCTCCTGATGTTGCTTAGAAGAATCGCACGAAAGGCCAGATTAGTGCTGTATTTTCAAATAAATTATTTTGCTGCCCAGGCAGTTATTCCACAGGTGATTGTTTGCCCCAGTTAAAGCGACGCCCCACAATGGCCTTGATGATCAGGTGGTCGGTCGAAGCCGTAGCTCCCATACCGACGCCGAAGTTGAACTCCCACTTGGGCGATACATTCAGATCGGTTACGGCAAAGAGCTGTTGCTGCTGGTCGTGTAGCGCGCTGAACGACCATACGCGTCCAAAGTTGCCGTAGTACTCCAGGCCGCCCGAGATCTTACGAGTAAAGTCATACCCGATCTTTGCGGCGGGAGCGAAGCCTATCCCTTGGTTCGTATCCGGGCCGTGCCAGGTGCGTTCGAGTGCCGGATTGACCGCCATATACCAGCGGCCGATGGATTTATCGACGATAGGTCTGATCTCCCATGTCCACGTGTCGGGGGAGTATTGCGAACGTTGATAACCAATCTCTGTTGAAAGACTGACCCCCACCGGCCAGTGCCAGGAGTCGGGCACTCGCACCCGCGGACGAATATGGTCGCCTACCCATTGCACGCCATGCCCGTTCTGCCAGCTGGTAAAGACATAAAAACCGACCTCGGCCCAGTCATTGATCCCCTGCGTAATTTCAAGGGTCTCGTGTTGTTGATGATTCGTGGGATAGGTTCCGTCATTGGTCTTTGTTGAACCCTCAGGCGTGAAGTTCGAGTGCAGCTCCACCATCGTGGTCTTGGGTGGCACGGTAGGAGAGGCATATACCTGAATCTCATAATTGCCTTGTGCTTTTGCCGGGGACGGCGCAAAAGCGCAGAGCAGCGCGAAGCATGCAATCCAGTTCAAAAATGTCTGTCGAATCTGCAAATCTATTCCCATTCTTTCGATAAGACTCATAAGCCTCGGAAAAGCATCATGAATCCCATGTCCATGTGGTCCTGCTGATGGCAGTGAAACAGTGAAAGCCCCGGCATGTTTGCTGTGAATTCGACCTCCGCTTCGGTTCCGGCTTTGACCAGGACCGTATCCTTCATAATCCCGCGTGTCGCGCGTCCCGCCATGCTGCGAAGTTCAAAGGTGTGGCGATGCAGGTGAACAGGATGGTCGTCCATGCTTTTATTTTTGAAGGCCAATCGATAGCGTTGGCCCAACCTCAGCGAAATGGTTTCGGTATCGGGGAACGAACGGCCATTGATCATCCATCGATCCATGGCTCCATGTCCAATGAACTTCGACGTAAAGGTCAAGGGAATCACTTCTGCCTTAATTTCACGTGAAGATTCGTCGGGGGCGGTTGCTCCGAACACAAGATAATCCCACCTGAGCATCTGAGGCTGCTGCCAGGCCGGTTTTCCAGAACGGTCTGCGTACTCGACGACAATCCCCATGCCGATTGCCTGCACGTGTTTGCGAACCTCACCCAGAACCCACACGCCGGGGTTGTTCATCTCGACTTCAACGGAAACGCGCTCCGCAGGAGACAGATGCAACATGGATACTGTGCGGGGTGAGGGCACGGGATTGCCGTCGAGTGCCATTACCTTGAACTGATGACCTGCCAGCGCCAGCCAATGCGGTTCGGTCGCGCTGGTGTTGACGATATGCAGTACGACGCGTTGTCCCTGTCGCACTCGTAGCGGCTCACCGAAGCCCAACGTCTTTCCATTGATGGTCGAGTAGTTGTAGACCGGATTCATCGAGCCGTCATCGCTGCCCACAAGAGAGCCATCCCAATCGTGTAGGGCGAGGAAGAACTCCTGATCGTAGCGGCCAGGATTCTCGCGCGGCTCAATCCATAGAAATCCATACTGTCCGCTGTATAGGGCCTTCTTCAGATTGTTTTTTGCCGAGGTGTGGGTGTGGTACCAGCGAAATCCCCCAGGCTCCGGCGTGAAGGTGTAGCGCGCACTCTTTCCCGCAGGAATATGCGGCGTTCCTTCTTCCATGGCCCCATCGATCTCGGGCGGTAGAAAGAGACCATGCCAGTGCACGATCTCGTCGTCGCTGCTTTGATTCGAAACGTCGATTGTGACCGGGACGCCCTCTTTCATTCGCAGCAAAGGGCCGGGGGCTTGCCTGTTATAGGCGGTGGTCTTGATGAATCGACGAGGAGCGATCTCAATCGAAGCGGAGCCAATCGTTAGGGAGTAGTCCGGCGAAGCAAGGGCAGTTGCTTGTCGGCTCAGCAATTCTGCTGTCGCCATGCCAGAGAGTTTCAGAAAATGACGACGGTCGATCACACATCGATCCTATCAATGGTTGCTCGTCATTTTCTCCACTCCGTTCGATTACTTCGATGGATTCGGGTAATCGATCCGCACCGTGAGGATTTCGTATGGATTGATGTGTGCAGTAACCTTGTCTCCCGATATTGCGAGCGGCGAACCTGTCGCCTTCTCCATTAGGTTGGTCTCGGTGGCTGAAGTTGCTCCCGGCGGAACTGTGAAGGTGACGTCGCTTTGCTTTCCTGCCCACTCGTAGACGCGGAAGATCAGACCATTCTTGTCCTCAGCCTTTTTGACTGCGGTTAGAACGACGTTTTCTGGCGCAACCGCGATGTAGGAGTGCTCCAACGGAAGTGAGCCAGTGTGAGGCACTACCTGCTGGGCCCGCAGTTTGTAGTTATATTCGTAACCGTGACGCTCGCTAAGGGCCTGCTTCCAATTTCCAGCATGTGGATAAAGAGCATAGCTGAAGTGCTGATGGCCGCGGTCTGCGTCGGGATCGGGCGAGGTAGGCGAACGCAGCAGCGTAAGCCGCAGAGTATTACCCTCGGCGTCGTAGCCGTACTTCGCCTCGTTGATTAAGCTGAAGCCGCGCTGGCTATCGCCAAGATCGGCCCAACGAAGGGCAGGGACTTCAAACTGTGCTTTCTCCCAGGAGTTGTTTCTCGTCGTGGGCCGCTCGATGGTCCCATAGGGAATCTCATAGGTTGCCATGGGGCCGGAGGCCGCCAGTGGAAATGCTGCCTTGAGCAGAACATGCGTCTCGTGCCAATCGATATCGTTGACGACATCGACCATGTCGCTGTGAGCAGAGAGTTCGATCTCTTGCACAAACTTCGAGCTCTGCCAGGTGCGGGTGACGCGGATTGCGGCGCGCATCGGTCCCTTCTCAATCACATCGACGGAGTCGACTTTGTCGATGGGGATCATGTGGTCGAGCGTGCCAGGATCGATGTTCCAGGCGTCATATCGTGCCGGAAGATCATGGAAGGTCTGAAGCTGGTTGCCACAGGCTCCTTTGGCCAACGATTCAAACCTCGCTTGCTTGTCATAAAGGCTGGTGATGCAGCCGGTCTTGGGATCGACCTCTACACGCAGCAAATCGTTTTCCATTGTGGTCCCGCTGACCTTCAGATCGCTCTTGAAGGGTTTTTCTCCAGCAACGGCGTGAAGAACCTTGTATCCGAGAGAAGGCACATCGTCTGCCTGGACCAGCAATTTGTATGCACCAGTCTTCTCATCGCTGGAGAGAACCTTAGTTGGAACAACCTTGTTGTGTTCATCCAGCAGCGAGATTCCGTTACTGGATGCACTGGGCAGTTGTACGTTGACGGTTACGAGCCCTGAGCGTGACCATGCCAGCGGATTGAAGATCAGCACAGGAACGTCGCCTGCGGCCTTCGTGTTGATGTTCGAGGCAAGCGCGTGAAGTGAATTTGACGAGATTGCATCTGTCTCCAGACGGACCTTGTCGAACTCGGCTTGCGCTTCCTTGTAGATGACGCCGATACCCGAACCGGCAGCAAGATCGTGGAAGTCATTAAAGGTAATCGTCTTCCAGGCATCTGTGAGTTGGTCGTCAGGATAAGCCTTGCCGCGCAACCAGGCGAGCGAGGCGTACTTTTCAGCGTTGAGAGTCTCTTCCTCGCTCTCGCGCATATTGCGCTTGTGCTGAGCCTGCGTTGTAAATACTCCGCGATGGAACTCGAGGTACATCTCCGAGTCCCATGTCGGAATACTGATCTTTCCAGCCTCTGCGGCGGGAGGCTTGTAGCCCTTCGCGATCGAGGCATAGTTCCACACCGGCGAATTCGACGAAAGTTCTTTCTCGACAGAGCTGAAATAATTCTGCGCGGTACCGAATTCCATCTTCGGCACGATCATGCCGTCCTTTGCCCAGTGGTTCCCCTCGTCGAGGACGGCGCGGGTCGGACCGCCACCGTGATCACCCACGCCATAGAGGTCCATCATCTCTTCCATGCCGGGCGCTCGCTCGCGAGCCTTGGCAAGGTCAGCCGAGAGTCGTACAGGATTCAGGTTGTTATTCCCATAGCCCTGCGGAAAGTAGGTCAGCACCTTTGACCCATCCGGAGACTGCCACCAGAAGAGCTTGAAGGGAAGTTGATTGGTATCGTTCCAGGTCATCTTCTGGGTGACGAAGTAGTCCATGCCCGAACGCTTGTAGATTTGGGGAAGCTGCCAGTTATATCCGAATGAGTCGGGATTCCAGCCAATACGCACATCAACGCCATACTCTTTCTTGAGCCAGCGTTTTCCTACCAGCAGTGAGCGAACCTGCGATTCTCCATCTGGCATGTTGAGGTCGGGTTCGACCCACATGCCGCCGACGATCTCCCACCGGCCTTCCTTGATGCGTTTCTTGATTTCGTCATTGATCGCAGGATACTTCGTTGCCATCCACTGGTTGTAGGCTGCAGCCGATTGCGTGTAGGTGTAATCGGGATACTCGTTCATTAGCTGTAGCGCCGTCGAGAAGGTTCGCTTCACCACGTCGACGGTTTCTGAGGCGGGCCAGAGCCAGGCGGCATCGATGTGTGAATTCCCGGTTAAGTGAAAGGTCGCTTGCTGCAGCAGCGGCTTCAAGGTCTCGAGTTTTTGCCGGGCCGCATCCATCGAAGAATCAAATTTTTGCTGGTTGTTCGCATCCAGAGCCGCGAGATCGACGGTCGCAATCGACTGTTCCAACGTGGCCATGTCCTGCGCAGGTTGTTTCGAGAGTGAGGGTAGAAGCGCCGCGGTGGAGAGGAACTCTAGCCTTAGGTCAGAGGGGTTCGGACGACCTTTTGCGAAGTCGATGTGTGTCGAGACAGACACGAAGGTTTTAGCGCCGACGGTCTGGGGCAGTTTGACCGCGACCAGGACTTTATCGCCAGGTCTGGCCTGATCGAAGAGAATGATCGGTTCGAGATCATCCCCCATCGCCACGCGACGCCCATTGAAGTAGACGATCTCTGGGACAGGTCCATTCGCGTTGGCGCGGAATTGGAACCAAATGCGCGCGCCGGTCAAGTCGTATCCATTGAGAGTCTTGGGAACTTCAATCAGGCGGCGATACCAGATCGCTTCGTTCGAAGCCTTGCTGCGCGGTTTCGCCGTCGGCCATCCGGAGTCGTCGAGCGTCGGGTCTTCTCCATGTTGCAGATCGCCAACGTGATAGCGCCATTCATTTCCGGGAAGATCGCCAAAGGAGGCCATGCGCTCTACGATCTTCTGCGACTGAGGTGAGAGTGTATGGAGAATGTCGGAGACCTCCTTCGCAGATTGAGCATGAAGAAGAGGAATCGCGAAGAGGGAAACGAGAAGTGCTTTGAACGGAATGCGCAATGCCGAGAGGCAGGTCGAAACGGTCATCGTATACAGCTCCTGATTGAGGCTGTTTCAATGCGTGGCAGTTCTTGGGATGGGATCGTGGGCCAGTTCTCGGAAAAGGGTGATACGAGCTTTTGTCTCCGCTCTCTCTTTTTAGATGAGTCACGGTAGCGGTAAAGCTGGACAGAGGGAGTCTAACGCAACTTGGCCCTCCGCGAACGGAGGGCCAAGTTGGCAGTGCTCGAAGTCTCTGATTCTCTTACTGTTTCAGTACGGATTCCAGATAAGCCAGCGCTCGGGGATCTTTGGATTGGCCCAACCAGAAGAAGGCATCCTTACGGACTGCCGGGTTGGAGTTGGTCTGGGCGACATGAATCAGTTGTGGAATCCCTTCATCCTTCGGAAGCTGGCTTAGCGCGAAGACGGCTTTCTTCTTGACCTGCTGGTCCGGATCGTTCTCGATGGCATTGGTTAGCGCCTCGGTGGCCTTCTTGCCTGCCTTCTGGGCGAGCCAGAACATTGCCTGGGCACGAACTCCGGGGTTTGTATCGGACTTGGCGAGGGCAAGCAGATCATCGGTCGAGGCTGGGTCTTTGTTGATAGAGAGATCGAAAGTCAGCTTCTCACGGAGCTTCGGGTCTTGCTCGGTGCGCACAAGCTTCTCGAGAACAAGCCGGCCGTCGTGTCCGCGCTCGGCTCCGAGCCAGAAGGCAGCCTTTTCGCGTAGCCGTGTGGCGCTTGGCGGAGAAGCGAGCGTGGACAGTTCATTAGTAGCTGCTGGAGTCGCATGCATCGCCAAAGAAGCGAGTGAGCCTTCAGTTACACGATTTTCGGCTTGCGGCTGGCTGGCAAGCTGCGCGAGATAGCGAACGCTGTCTTCAGGTTGCACTCCTGTGATCCAGGTAAAGGGAACGCCGCCGGCATTGAGGCGGCAGCCTGCGTTGACGGGGCGAACCTTGACGATAGCTCCATGATCGAGCCGCAGCAGTACATACATCCTGCCGGGTTCGGACTTCTGTGTCGTTTCAATCAAACTGTCTCGCGAGCCTTCGAGTCGATATTCACCGCAGCATCCATCGTCAGACGAGGAGCCATATGAATCGCTACATGAAGATGAATGGCTTCGTGCAAGAGATGGAACTTCATATCCAATCCATAGAGGCTGGTTGGAGTGCTGAAATCGCGTCACCGTCGCGGACAGTCCCGGGCCTACGGCCTCGGTGCTGAACTGCGTATCAGAGACGCGCGGCTGACCGGATTGCTGTCCCGAGAAGGCGACTGCAGACGCGCTGAGGAGCAGGGCAATGGCAAGATGGCTGTTCATCGAAGTACACTCCTTCGTTCGGGGCAGTGCTATTTGTTGAGAATCTCCATCATGTAGTCGGTAGCTTCTTTGCTGTGCATGATGCTGAGTTTGGAGACGATGGCCTGTTTCAGCTCGGGGTTCTTTTCGGAGCGGGCAAGAGAAACGAGATCGGTCGCATCGCCGGAGATGAACAGCCCATCGAGAGCAGCCCTCTTCGACTCGACATCAGAACTGCTCTGATAGGCAGCGACTAGAGAAGGAGCAGCGGCTTTCCCTCCCGTGACTCCGAGATTGCGGATCGCTCTGCGACGCAATTCTGGGTCTTGTTCCGTGGTGGCGATGGTATTCAACATCTCGGAGCCCTTTGGTCCAGCGGCGACCAGGGCATTGAGGATGGCCGTCCGCGCCTGCGTGTCCTTCTTGTCGCGATAGAGCGTGGAAAGATCAGAGATGGCCCCCATCGCTCCCAGAGACTGGATCGCAGCCTTGACCAGGTTGGGATTCTGCTCGCCGCGAGCAGCTTCCATCAGCTTGTCCGGAGAGCCGGAGACGAGATACGACTGCAAGATGGCGCGCTTCACTGCTTCATCTGACGAATGCTGGTACACATCGCTGAGCATGGAGGTTGACTGTTTGCCCTTGATCGCTGCATACATGCGAATCGCCCGAACCTGAAGCTGAGGGTTCGATTGGCCACGCGCAATCTGGGCGATGGCGTTTTGTGCTTCCGGAGTATTGCTGTTGGCCAGCACGAAGAGGGCCTTCTCTTTGAGTTTGTCGGGACCCGGCTTCTGGAGGATCTGCTGGAGAATCGGCATGGCCCGGCCTTCGTCCTGCTGCATCAGCGCATTCAGGGCCAGCATCTTCAGGTCGTCATCCGGTGTGGACTGCGGCTGAACCGGATTTCCGCTTGCGCCGCGAATCTCAATGCGAAGGGCATCGCACTCTGTAATCCAGCGGCTCTTGGAATAGCTTCGGCCAAGGTCCGCGCAGGTCTCTAGGGCACGGGCGGATTGCCCTTCTTTATTTTCGGCGTAGGCCTTCCAGTAGAGTGCTGCGTCGGCACGGTCTCCACGTTGCGATGCAATCTTTGAGAAGATTGATCCCGCATCGGACCAACGTCCCTCGTTGATGGCGCGTGTGCCCTCAGCGTAAGGGCTGTTCTGGTCGTCGGGAGCATAGATATCTCCTGCATGGGGTAGCGGTTCCAGCGTTGCAGGCTCAAGAGCGGTGAGAGTTACGGGCACAGAGAGCAGAGAAGCAAACAGTGTTGCCGGAAGAAGAAATTTGGTTTTCATTAGATGGATACCCCTTTCGTTACTGCCGACGTAGTTTGCTTCCGTTCCGCATCTCCCTGCGCGTTTTCGCGAACGCGAGAGCGGAGGACACGGACCTGGAAGAGAAGGCCGTCGGTGTTCATCTCTTTTTGCAGTTCGTCGAGCCGGGCCTGGGAAAGGCCGGCAGGCTCATTGGCAACCTCAACCAGAACGCGCTCCAGGTGGTCGAGCGCTGCCGCCATCGTCGGATCGCCGGTCTGCTTTACGCTCTCGCGGTACAAGCGATTTGCTGAGAGCAGGTCGCGTGCCTCAGCTTGAAGCGGCGCCTCGATAGAAGGATCGGCGTGCTTCAGCTCCACCAGAAGCCGCTCAGAGCGGTCCAGATGATCGCCAAGCACCACCAGCACCACACGCTCTTTTGCGCCTTCCGAGTTGGTGAGGTTCGCAGCTGTTGTCGCGTTGCGGTGCTCCCACTGACGGCCGGCGAAAAAGGCCGCCGCGATGAGGAGACAAGCCGTCGCGGCGGCTAAGGCCCAGGGATTCAGCGTGAGCCATCCCCGGAACGACTTCTTTGGCCGCGGCGAATAAATCGGCAACGATCCGCGGATCGACTGCCACACCTGCTCGCTATAAGCTGCATCGCGCAGAGGAACGGGGATCGGCTTGATCTCCGTAAGATCGCGATCGAGTGCCGCATAACTCTGTGCGCACTCCTGGCACTCGAGCAGATGCTTGCTGACAGCGGCGGGTGATTCGGGCTCGCCGTAATAGTGAGCGATCAGTTCTTCTTCAGTCAGATGTCTCATGGGGTCACCCGTAGAGGAGCCAGATTGCGGCGCAGCTTCTGCACGGCGCGAAAGACAGCTTGTTTGGCAGCGTTGGGAGCAATGTGGAGCGTTTCGGCGATCTCACCGGTGCTGCACCCTTCCATATGCCGCAGCAGGAAGGCAGTCTTCTCGGTTGGGGTCAGAGTGCGCATGGCGGTTTTTTGCAGCGCCTCAATCTCACGGCTCAACAGGCTGCGCTCTGGGCTGGGAGCGGCATCTGCGACCTGCACTTGATGTTGCTCAGGATCGGTCTCTTCTCCGATCTGGTATGTTGCTTCGACTTTGCGTTTGTTGATCATGTTGAGTGCACAGTTCACGGCGATGCGGTAGATCCAGGTTCCAAATTCAGATCGCGACTCGAAGCTCTGGAGCCTCTGATAGCCGCGCAGAAAAGCTTCCTGCACAACCTCGTCGGCGTCCGCCTCATTGCCGGTGATCCGGAAGGCCACGCGAAAGACGTTCTGGCTATGGCGAGCGACGAGCGTGCCATAGGCGTTTTTGTCTCCGGCCAGTACTGCCCGGATCATCGCGTGGTCGTTTCCTTCCATTCAGCGCATTAGACAAGGAAATGCAGTTGCGGTTATGAAGATTTTTTGTGGGATTCTGAAGGCTGCGTTTTGTTCCCTGAGAAAAGAGGTCGACGAGACGTTATTCTTCGGTTGACAGCGGTGAATCCTGACCGATAGGGTTGAGCGAAAGTTACCGCTAACGTAGAAGCCGGAAAGAGAGAAGGAGAAGCATGGGGTTTGCCCGATCAACCAAAACCATCCTGACCGATAGCCACTTTTTAGTGCCATTTTTTGTTTTGTTAGCGGGTGTAGTTCTGTTGGTGATATTGCACTAAAGAGTTCTGTTAAGGGCACGGCTTCAGCCGTGCCGCAGAGGACCTTATTTATTGGAAAGGGGCTTGAGCCCCTGAGGTAAGGCGAGGTGAGACGGGTGGCGAGTGTAGTGGAGAAAACAAAACAACATGGCTTGTCGCTGCATGGGCTGGGAGTCATCTGCGGCCTGACTGCGGGGGTATGGTTGGGTGCAGCTGAGGCTCCCACGAAGTTGGTTAACGCAGGGTTGTCGCCATTTGCCGTCTCGCTCTGCATGGTTGCGGGCGTTTTTACGGCGCGCTGGACCTTCCCGACTTTGCTCAAAGGGACCGGCTATGTCTTCACGGACCTGATGGAGAAGAAGCACCTGATCGTGTGGGCTTTGCTGGCTGGTGCACTTTGGGCAGTCGCGAATACCCTAACGGTCTTTGCCATCCGCGATGTTGGTCTGGCCGTCGCGTTTCCGCTGTGGAATGCCAATTCCCTGATCGGCCTCTTCTGGGGGCGCGTGCTCTTCAAAGAGCTAAAGGGAGCAAACGCAAAGAACATCAGCAAGGTCGTCCTGGGGACTGTGGGGATCGTCGTCGCCGCCATCATGTTGGGCTTCAGCACGCTGCACGGGCAGGCTTCCGCGGGACAACACGCTCTTCGCGGCATCCTTGCCGCTGCCGGAGCCAGCCTGATGTGGGGAACAATGTATGTTCCCTATCGCAAGGCGTACATCAGCGGCATGAACCCGCTCTCGTTTGTCACAGCTTTTACGGTCGGTGAACTGGGAACCGTCTTCGGACTCACGCTCGCACTCGATGGCGGCCTGCACTCGCCGTCCTTCCAGTTGTTCCACCAGCCCGGTCTGGTCTTCTGGCTCTTTCTGGGCGGATTCGTTTGGGTGATCGGCGATCTCTTTCAGCAATTTGCGGCGAAGTACCTCGGTATCGGACGCGGCATTCCTCTCTCGAATACCAACCAGCTCTGGGGGTTGGCCTGGGGAGCGCTGGTCTTTGGAGAACTCGCAGGGGCTGACTCTCAACATCGCCTTCTCGTCATTGCCGGTTCGGTCATCATGATCCTCGGCGCGCTCGCCATTGGAACCGCAGTCGCCTCGTCCCGCGAACAGACCTCGAATGAAGAGGCTGTGTTGCGCGAGTGCGACCGCTATGGACTCGACTACAATCGCACTCTGGCCTCGCAGGCTGGCGACGAATTCGGAGGCCGCGATGAGCGCCGTCGCTGGTGGGACTATGCCATCGTCGCGGCTGCAACAGGAATCTTCCTCTGGCTGGGGGTCAAAGCCGTCGTGCCTCCTCTACAGATGGATCTCCGGTGGATTGGAGGACTCGGTGTCGTGCTCGCAGTCAGCCTGGTTGCCGGTGCCTGGAGTCTTTGGCGTAGGACGCGGTTTAGTTAGTTAGACTGGGCTCGAGATTCCTATGGCGCATACGTCACCTTTTTACGTTCCGTTGTTAGCTCTGTTCTGCTTTGTGGCCTTTTGGTGCGTTGCCAACTTTGGGGTGAGCCGAATCAGCGGATGGCATACGCTGGCCAAGCGATTTACGGCCACCTCTGAGCCCTATGGCGAGTTTCGCAGCGTCGGCCCATGGTTCTTGACCGTATATTTTCGAGGCAGCTGGCTAAAGTACGGAAGCATTGTCCGATTACGGGCAGCACACGATGCGCTTTATCTTTCGATTCTGCTCCCGTTTCGAATCGGGCATCCCCCTCTTTGTATCCCGTGGAACGAGATCTCGTTTTCCGAGACCACCCAGTTCTTTATGCGCTTTGTTGTGCTCACGCTCGGTGAACAAGAACGGGTTTCCATGCGTATATCTGTGAAGGCCGCGGAAAAGCTCGATCTTCTGAACAGGATGAACGTGCAGAAGGCTCCCGCGGGCTCATAACGGCATAAGAAGATAGCTCTAACTATGGTCGAACCTGTAGGATGAATCTGCTATGGCAGTAAGGCTCAAGGACATCGCGCGGGACCTCGGTGTGTCTGTTGTCACCGTCTCCAAGGTACTGCGGGGAAACAGCGACATCGGCGAAGAGACTCGCAAGCGCGTACTGAAGCGCATGAAGGAGCTGAACTATCAGCCCAACATGCTCGCGCGTGGTCTGGCCAGCGGGAAGACCTACACCGTAGGAATGGTCGTCCCTGACCTGGTCCATCCCTTTTTTGCGGAGTTTGCCAAATCGCTGAGCGGTGTTCTGCGTCAGAGCAGCCGCGCACTCATCCTTGCCTCCTCGGAAGAGGATCCCGAGATCGAGCGCCAGGAGATCCGCATGCTGCTTCGGCGCGGCATCGATGTTCTGCTGATCGCCTCCTGTCAGCCGAACCTGCGCAACTTCTATGAGTTGGGCGACGAACGCACGCCTTACCTTCTCTTCGACCGCAACTTTCCTCATCTTGCGGCGCATTTTGTTGGCTCCGATGACCTGAAGGTAGGTGAGTTGGCGACGGCGCATCTCATCGAGATCGGGCGCAAACGCATCGCGCATATTGCTGGCCGCAACACCAGCCCGTCGTACGAGCGCCTGCGAGGCTTTCGCAACAAGATGATCGAGGCCCAGCTTCCTGTTCCGGAAGAGTATGTGGTCGTTTGCGATGCTCATATGGAAGACCGTGGCGATAAGACCGGTTATGAAGCGATGCAGCAATTGCTGGCGCTTCCTGAGAGACCCGATGCTGTCTTTTGCTATAACGACATGACCGCCATCGGCGCCATCGCAGCGACGCTTGCCGCTGGCCTTCGTGTTCCCGAAGATATCGCCATCATCGGCTGCGGCAACATGCCCTATAACGACTACCTCCGGATTCCCCTCAGCTCAATCGATCACGGTACGACCGAATTGGGCCGCATCGCCGGTGAGTTGGCCCTTGACCTCAGCAGCACTCCGGAGCAGCCCCCCAAGAGCATCCTTGTACCTCCAACCCTGATCGTTCGCGCATCGACTCAATCAAACTAAGCGTGTTGTTTGCATGAGGTTGAGATGTGCAGTTGAAAACCTGCATCTGTTGTCTTTCCAACACAAGGAAAAAGCGCGAAAAACTGTGCCGAAACCCGTCGATCGCTTTCCATCCGTTGCGATATAAAGACTGCTGCACGAAATTCTTCCGGAAGGACATCACGCCATGAGCAAAGTACGGGTTCTGGTCGGTACACGGAAAGGCGCTTTTATCCTCACCTCGGATGGCAAGCGAGAGAAGTGGGAGGTCAGTGGCCCGCACTTCGCCGGGTGGGAGATCTACCACATGAAGGGCTCTCCCGCGGATCCGAACCGCATCTATGTCTCGCAGACTAGCGGCTGGTTTGGACAGGTTGTCCAGCGTTCCGACGATGGTGGTGTCACCTGGAATCCGGTCGGAAACAAGTTCGCTTACGAGGGTGTTCCCGGGACGCACCAGTGGTACGACGGCACTCCGCATCCGTGGGAGTTTAAACGCGCATGGCATCTGGAGCCTTCTCTTAAAAATCCTGATGTGGTTTATGCCGGTGTCGAGGATGCAGCGATCTTCCGCACCACCGATGGTGGAGAGAACTGGGAGGAGATGCCGGGACTGCGTAAGCATGGCTCCGGCCCGCATTGGCAACCGGGCGCAGGCGGCATGTGTCTGCATACGATCATTCTCGATCCGAGCAATGAGAAGCGGATGTACATCGCCATCTCGGCTGCTGGAGCCTTCCGTACCGATGACGGCGGCGAGACATGGAAGCCGATCAATCAAGGGCTGCGCTCGGAGTTCATTCCCGATCCAACGGCCGAGGTTGGGCACTGCGTCCATCACATCGCAATGCACCCGAGCCGCCCCGGAACATTGTTCATGCAGAAGCACTGGGACGTGATGCGTTCCGATAACGCCGGCGATCAATGGACCGAGGTAAGCGGGAATCTGCCCACGGACTTTGGCTTCGTGATCGATGTGCATGCACATGAGCCGGAGACCATCTACGTGGTTCCTATCAAGAGCGACAGCGAACACTTTCCACTCGATGGCAAGCTGCAGGTCTTTCGCAGCCGCTCAGGGGGCAACGAGTGGGAGCCATTGATCAAAGGACTTCCGCAGAGCAACTGTTATGTCAACGTGCTGCGCGATGCGATGGCGGTGGACACGCTCGATAAATGCGGAGTCTACTTTGGCACAACAGGTGGGCAGGTCTATGCTTCGTCGGATGCAGGGGATAGCTGGGCCCCGATTGTGCGCGATCTTCCTCCCGTACTCTCGGTTGAGGTGCAGACGCTCGCATGAAGATTCAGGTGCAGTTGCCTGCGCATCTCCGCACTCTGGCGGGGGTCAAGGGAGAGATTGCTGTTGAAGTGGAAGGGACGCCAACTCAGTCCTCGGTGCTGGATGCGGTAGAGGCTGCATACCCGATGCTGGAAGGCACCATCCGCGACCACACCACAAAGCAACGTCGTTCTTTCCTCAGGTTCTTCGCTTGCGCGCAGGACCTTTCGCACGAGCCCCCGGATGCACCTCTTCCTGAAGAGGTGGTTCAGGGTAAAGAGCCGTTCCTGGTCATTGGGGCCGTGGCGGGAGGGTGACATTCGAGCGAAGCTTGAACCACCAAGAGCTTGCCGAAGAGGCGGAACAATAGATCGACTCTTCGCCACAAATCAAATCGGGTCTATTCAAAATTTCTGTCAACCCCTGCGTTCTCGAATCGATCAAGTAATCCTGCACAAAATAAAATACTTATAAGACTTTTTTCTTGTTCGAAAAGGTGCAGTTTCACCTTACCCGTTTTTCTATACTGGAAGAGGAAGAGAAAAGAGCAGCCAGGATAGAGGTTTCCATCAACTCTTTTGTTTTCTATATTTTGACTATTAAGTCGTTTCGTTGGAATATTTTACGCATACAGTCCCCGGCTAAGGTCTGCTAAATGAATACTTTGCATAAAAGCAAGGGGAGGGGGCCAGGCGTCGATGGGCCGCTAAGCGCTTTTCGCGACCCGTTCAATCTGCTGAAGGTGATTGATGTCGTGCCCGGCCATCGTCTCGACAATCGTCCACAGTGTCATCGTGCCACGCTCGGGATGCGTAACAGGACGATGCCGATCATCTTCGGTGACTGTGGTCAGGAACTTGAGATTCCAGTTTCGCGCTGCGGTAAACATGGCAAGGGCTGAGTTCAGATCGTACGCAGCGTAACGCTCCCCCCAGACCGTCTGATCAAAGGGCTGAATGATATGGTGCTCCTCTGCAAGCGTCTGGCGCAGACGGACAGAAAAGACCAGCTCGCAATCTGCAAGATGCGCGACGATCTCTCGAATGCTCCATTTGCCTGGTTCAGGACTGCGATCCACCTGGGCAGGAGAGAGCGAATCCACGAGGGCGTGGATTCGCTCGACCGTCGCAGTGATGACTGGAATCGGCTCCTGATCGCCAAGAAATTTTGCGTAGGGGTTGAGCTCCATTGCATGACGGTATCATGGCGCGAAAGCTCTGTCGCTACCTCATGTCACATCGCGATGGAGGACTATGCAAAGGTTTGCCAGGGGTTGTAGCTTCCGATACTCCAGACATAGCCTTCGAGATCGCGACAGGTAAATCCTCGGCCGCCATAATCCATATCGCGAATGTCGAGCAGCATCTTGGCTCCAGCAGCTTTAGCGGTGGCATAAACGGCATCCGCATCAGAAACGATAAGACAGGTGCTGCTTGTCTGGCGTAATCCGATCTCGTCGGGATGAACCATCAATTTGCCGTACTCGGATTTGTTGTCGACGGAGCCAAGCATAATCATCCCGCCTTCGCCATGGGTGAGCTGAGCATGAACGACCGTGTTGTCCGGGCCATCGTAGACAGCGTTCTTCTGGAATCCGAAAGCACGTATCAGCCACTCGATGGCAGCATGTGCATCTCGATAGCGCAAACAGGGAATCGCAGTGGAGTGAGGTGTTGTTGTCATAACAGGAAGAGTGCTCCTTTCAAGGAGAGTCTGTCTTGGAAAAATCGGAAATATAAAAACCAGAGGAGACAATCGCAGGTCCCTTTCAGGGCAGGCTCTTCGTCTTGCCCTTCGGCTCCGCTCAGGGATGACACTTACTTGTGGTGCTCGCGCTGCATGCAGCCATTCTCTGCAAGCGATTCCCAATCCCGGTAGCATCTCTCAATGAAGATATTGCCGCAGACCGGGCAGAAACCAATGCACCGATTGATTGCACCTTTTCTCCAATTTATCCAACTGGAGTATTCGGGCAGCCTCTTGTTGCTGATCGCTTCGCTCGTAGCAGTTATGCTTGCCAATTCTCCCCTCGCACCCTTATATGGGGTGCTGCTTCACTCTCCGATCGCAGTGGCATTGGGGAAGATCAGCTTCCATTGGACCCTTCACGAGGCTGTAAACGACGGTCTGATGGCGATCTTTTTTCTTGTGATGGGGCTGGAGATCAAGCGCGAGCTTGTGACCGGAGAGCTCTCGTCTCTGCGTCGGGCGCTGCTGCCCATTCTGGCTGCACTGGGAGGCGTAATTACTCCCGCACTGATCTATCTGGTCCTGAACAGCGGTAAAGAGGGTGCCCATGGTTGGGGAATTCCGATCGCAACCGACATCGCCTTCTCTCTGGCTGTCCTCTCTCTCTTTGGCCGGCGTATTCCACTGGGACTGAAGGTCTTTCTCGTTACCCTGGCAATCGTCGACGATATTGTGGGGGTGCTGGTGATCGCAACGGTGTATACGCGCCATTTGAACTATGGTTATCTCTTCGCAGCGATCCTGCTGTTTGCAGGCTGTCTTTTGCTTAACCGTGCGGGCATAACACGGTTGAGCATCTATCTTTCTGCGGGCGTTTTGTTGTGGTGGACCTTTCATGCTTCAGGAGTGCACGCCACACTGGCGGGAGTCCTGCTGGCCTTTGCGATTCCAACCACCGGTCATGGATCTCAGGAGAGCAGCAAGGCACAGGAGTCTCCTTTGCATCGTCTGGAGGCGGCACTACACCCCTGGGTTAGCTTTGGCATTGTGCCCCTCTTCGCCTTTGCCAACGCAGGCGTTGCCCTTAAGGATCTCAATAGTGATGCCGTGTGGGACCCCATCTTTCTGGGGATTTTTTTTGGACTTGTTTTCGGTAAAGCCATTGGCATTACCCTCTTCTCTTGGATCGCTGTGCAGCTGAAGCTTGCAGAACTGCCCCATGGAGTGAGCTGGAAGCAACTCCATGCAGTCGCGTGGCTTGGAGGCATAGGATTCACGGTTTCGATCTTTATTGCAGGTCTCGCTTTTGAGACGGAAGCTCAGTTTGCTCTCGTCCGCTTTGCTGTGTTGATCGCTTCAACTGCAGCGGCTTTGGTGGGAATCTTCCTTCTAACGAACCTCAGCCGCCGCTCCCGCGTTCCGGAGTCCTTCGAGGAGCAGGTTCCTATCTAATTGCTTAGCCCGACCACCTGCCGTACGTAGCGTGGTGCAATCGCCTCCTCGATCATGAAAGTTGCAACGTCGGCTCGCGAAATGGTGAACCCATTTTTAGGCAGATGTCCGGAAGCGACTCGGAAGCGGTTGGTCGCAGGATCGTTAGTTAGGCGAGGTGGACGAAGGATCGTCCAGGCTAGATCAGACTGCGCCATCTCTTTTTCGCTGTCTCGGTGATCGACGGTGACATTGCGAAAGAGCGTATTTGCAATCAGCTTCACGACCAGGCCGCCATCGTTGAAAACAAACGCCGAGCTGACATGGATAAATCGTTGGACCCTCGCCGCGCGAAGAGCTTCAACCAGACCACGTCCGAAATCGCGACGCTGATGCGTAGGCCGAAGAACAACCGGGCCAAAAGCAGAGAGGACAACATCACTGCCACGAACCGCCTCTGCCATCTGCTGCGAATCGAAGAGATCTCCTCCGATGACTCGAAGGTTGGGATTCGTCTGAGTGATCTTCTGCGGGGAACGCACGAAGGCGGTAACCTGATGTCCCTGATCGAGTGCTAGTGGAAGGAGCAGGCGTCCGATGCCGCCTGTCGCTCCCAGAATGATGAGTCGCATGTCTGATCTCCTTAACCGGAAAAATTCATTTTGATGGTTACCGTGCTGGTGGGGCAGAGGCGGACGGAGCACCGGGAATCTGGACGCCGATCTGGCGCAAAACTCCGATCTGATCGAGCTGCAGCCAGAACTCGGCAATCTTGTCTCCCTGAAAGCGATAGAAGACGACGGCGCGTTGAGTAATGGGCTTGCCTGTAGGTGGAATGCCGCCGAGAGGAGCGGTATTTGTGGCGGTCATGGTCCAACGGGCCGCAGCTTTATCGCCATTGACGACAACATCGTCTACGACAAAGTGATGATCAGGGAACATGGCGTGGACGCGTTCGACGGTCTGCTGAATGGCGGCCAAACTTGATCCATCCCCATTCGGGGCGTGAACGATTACATCAGGCGTGAAGATTTCGGGGAGGATTTCTGATTGATGCTGATTAAGACATTCCTCGTAGAAGCGGCGAATGGTGGCGGCATGATCGGCGACGGCGGCGACTGACATGGGGTCTCCTTTGGTTTGAGCGTGGACAGGTGATGGAAACAGGAGGGTTAAGGCCAGCATGAAGCGAAGAAGCGACATGTATGCTCTCCTATTCAATATATGAATACATATCGAATAGATGTCGTTATGATCGAAAGGTGGCAGCAAAATCAAAAAAAACGATGAGGCTGTCGGCGTCGGGTCGCGGAGTGAAGATACCGGAACGGCGGGTCTATGAATCGCCGGTGCGGCAGCGACAGGCTGGTGAGACTCGGAAGAGGATCGCAGAGGCAGCGAGACGACTTCTGGAGGAGACCGGGTATGCGGGAATGACAATTCCCGCAGTGGCAAAGGCCGCCGGAGTGGCGGTGCCGACGGTATATGCGGTCTTCGGATCGAAGAAAGGGATTGTGTCGGAGTTACTGGATCAGGCGCGTTTTGGAGAGGAGTACCAGGCGCTAATCACCGCAGCGAGGAAGGTGACCGATCCGATGGAGTTGATCGAGTTTCCGCCTCGGTTTGCGCGCAAGATCTACGAAGCGGAGATTCCGGTGGAGAATCTGTTGCGTGGTGCGGGGATGGTGGCGCCAGAGCTAACTGCGGTCGAGGATGAACGGAACTGTCAGCGATACGATTCGCAGGTTATGGTGATCCATGCACTGGAGCGGACGAATCTGCTGAAACCAGAACTGAGCCGTGAGGCCGCGCGGGCTGTTCTATGGACACTGACAAGCCGTGAAGTCTTCCGGATGCTGGTGCGGGAGCGAGGCTGGACGGGAGATGAATACGAGGCATGGTTGAGGGAGACTCTGCGAAGAGAACTGGTAGGGTGAGACAACGGCCTTAGTCAATGTTGATGTGGTTGCTCCAGGGACGGGTGGAAGTGGTGTAGCTGGTGGGGCTGAGTCCGGAGAAAGCGCGGAAGTCGTTGGCGAAGTGAGACTGGTCGTAGTAGCCGCAGGCGAGGGCGAGTTCAGGCCAGGGGATTTCTGTCGCTCGATGTAGTTGTTGCACCACATGTTGGAATCGTTGAATCCGGCAGTAGAGTTTGGGCGAGACGCCAACGTGTTCTGTGAAGAGTTGCGACAGGCGGCGCGAGCTAAGGCCGGTGGTGCGAGCGAGCTCGGCGACGGTGGCGATATGGGGTGCGGCGTGGATGGTTTGCAATGAGTAGTGAACGATCCCGTTGAGAGCGCTGACGCGGGAATGTTGGAGTTGGTCGAGCAGGAATTTTTCGAGGAGGTCGAATTTCTGCGCTGGTGTAGTGAGTTCGCGAAGATGGTCGCGAAGAGAACGGAAGGGAGCTCCCCAGAGGCTTTCGAGGTCGGTTTCACAGTTGCTGAAGAAGCTGGCGGTGTGAGGAAAGAAGGGCAAGGTTCCCCCGGGATGGAAGGAGATGCCGATCAGCTCTGCGAGGTCGATGGTGTCGATGTGCTGATAGGCGGAATAGAGGCCGAGAAAGAGTCCTGGAGGGGAGGGCTGGAGAGGATCGGTGGGGTGGTTGGCGTCGGTGAGGTAATTCTGTGCAAGCGAGATGACGACCTGGGAATGTCCAGTAGGAAGGACACGCTGGTGGGAGTGGGTGGCGTGAGGATCGCGAGCATACCAGAGGGTGTGGATAAAAGGAACGAGAGCGGGATGTGGGGCGCGCTCAAGGTAAAGCATGGCATCGGCCTCTGGAGGTTGGGCATCAATCTGTCAGGCGGCGGGCCTGCAATGCAGTGATTGTAGGACAATAGAGAGAGTTCGTAAGTATGGTTGCGATGGGCAGGTGACTTCTGGCTCTGGGAGCGCAGATCCTTCGACTCGTTCCGCTTGCTCAGGATGACACTTCTCTTTGACGGGAAAGGGTTTATGAGTGGGTGGATATTGAAGTTTGCTAAGAAAAAGGATTTTGGATGGCAGAGGAACGCGTAGTAGGGATTGATTTGGGGACGACCAACTCCCTGGTGGCGTATATGCAGGGCGAGACGCCGACGGTGATTCCGGGGGAGGACGGTGATCGGCTGGTTCCTTCGGTGGTGGCGATCGACGGCAGCGGCGTGGTCGTGGGAAATGCTGCGCGTGGTGCGTTGCTGCGGGACGCGAGCATGGTGGTGTATTCGGCCAAGCGATTGATGGGACGGGGCGTCGAGGATGTTCAGGAGGAGCTGAAGCTCTTCCCATTCCATCTGGTGGAAAATCTGCAGGCTGGCGAGGTGCTGAAGCTGAAGGTGGGGGAGAAGACCTTGACTCCGCCGGAGGCCTCAGCCTATGTGCTGGGGCAGTTGAAGAAGAATGCGGAGCGGTTCTTTAGCGCTCCTGTGACGAAGGCCGTGATTACTGTGCCCGCCTATTTCAACGATGCGCAGCGGCAAGCGACGAAGGATGCGGGGAGAATTGCGGGGCTTGAAGTTCTGCGACTGGTGAACGAGCCGACGGCGGCAGCGCTGGCTTATGGGTTGCAGAAGAACAAAGATGGCCTGATCGCCGTGTATGACTTTGGCGGCGGCACATTCGATATCTCGATCCTGAAGCTGCACGAGGGGATCTTCGAGGTGATCGCCACGGGTGGCGATACGCACCTTGGCGGCGACGATATCGACAACCTGATGATTGCGATTGCGCTGGATGATATTGCGGGCGACCTGGGCGAGGATGTTCGGGGCAATGGCGAGATCGTGCAGGCAATCCGCAAGGCAGTGATCGAGGCGAAGATTCGACTTTCAGATGCCGACACCGCCAGGCTGGATGTGACGCTACCCAGCGGAAAGGGGTATTTGAGGGAGATCACTCGTGAGCAGTTCGAAGGACTGATTGCCGGTGTCATTGCGCGGACAGCAGGCCCGTGCAAGCAGGCATTGAAGGATGCCGGGATTGAACCGTCAGCAATTGATGAGGTGGTGCTGGTCGGTGGATCGACGAGGATTCCAGCGGTGCGCAGCCTGGTTGCAGAGATCTTCGAACTGAGTGCGCGAGGAAAAAAGCCGCATACGGAATTGAATCCTGACGAGGTTGTGGCGCTGGGCGCGGCGGTGCAGGCCGACATCCTGAGCGGAGGAGGATCGAAGGCAACGGAGGACCTGCTGTTGCTGGACGTGACCCCGCTGTCTCTGGGGATTGAGGCGTTGGGGGGAGTGGTCGCAAAAATCATTCAGCGCAATTCGACGATTCCGGCGAGTGCGACAGAGCATTTCACCACGGGTGTGGACGGGCAGGCGAATGTGGCGATCCACGTGGTTCAGGGAGAGCGTGAATTGGCGAAGGACTGCCGGTCTCTGGCGAGGTTCGATCTAAAGGGGATTCCTCCAATGATGGCGGGGCTGCCGCGCATCGAGGTGAAGTTCCTGATCGATGCCAATGGAATTCTGCACGTGAGTGCGCGTGAGCAGAGAAGCGGCAAAGAGGCCGAGATCGAGGTGAAGCCGACCTATGGTCTGACGGACGAGCAAGTGGAAGAAATGATCCTGTCCTCATTCGATAACGCGGAGGAAGATATTCGCGCGAGACAGGTGATCGAGGCGAAGAATGAGGCCGATACGATTCTTGCCGCGACGGAGAAGGGTAGGAAGAACGAGGCGTGGCAGCAGTTGAGCTCAGAGGAGATCGCGAAGATCGAGCAGGCTGAAGGTGAGCTGAAGGCCTCGGTCGTGGGTGGAGACTACAAGGTGATTCGCGCGGCAATCGAACGATTGGACGAGGCGACGCGGAGATTTGCCGAGCTGATGATGGATTCGGCGGTTACCGGAGCACTGGGCGGCAAGACGATGGAAGCCGCAGGTGAGAGCATAGGAGAGGGGCCGACGGCACCGCATCCCTTTGCCAAGGCTCAGGTATTGAGTGCTGAAAAAGAGGCAGAGGCGATAGAAGGTTCTGTAAAGAAAGAGGCTACGGCTGGAGAGTCAACGGAAGATTGATATGAGTGAGATAAATAAGGACCAGGTTGTGGATTTGTCGAAGCCCGCGGGCGAGGGAATGGTTCGGGTAACGTTTTTGCCCGAAGGAAAGACGGTGGAGTTTCCGTTTGATTCGCTGCCGTATGACGGACATGGCGAACCGATGTCGTTTCTGGATGTGGCGGAAAACTTTGACATCTTTCTAGACCATGCGTGCGGTGGCGTTTGTGCCTGTACGACCTGTCACCTCTGGGTGAAAGAAGGCGCCAACGGAATCAGTGAGGCTGAGGATAAAGAACTGGATCGCATGGAGACGGCTGCCGATGTGCAATTAAACTCGCGTTTGGGATGCCAGGCAGTGATTGAGAAGCCAGGAACGTATGTGGTGGAGATTCCAAGCTGGAACCGGAACTATGTGCAGGAAGGTAAGCCTGCTGCGGTAGTGAAGAAGGACTGAATTGCGATTTGCTTTAAACCTGAGGTGCGAGGGCGAAACGCAGATCCTTCGACTTCGCCCTTCGGGCTCCGCTCAAGATGACACTTCTAAAAGTGCGGAAGACAAGGAGAAGAGAATATGCCACGTGAGATTAACTGGACCGACTCGGAAGAGATTGGGATTCAGTTGCAGGAGAAGTTTCCGGAGATCGATCCGTACACGGTTCGTTTTACCGACCTGCACAAATATGTGACTGAACTTCCTGGATTTGTGGGCGATCCTGCGAAGTCGAACGAAGGAATCCTTGAAGCGATTCAGACGGCATGGCATGAGGAGTACGAAGACGCAAAGTAGTTTTGTCGAAGCTAAAAGAACCCCGGCGAGTGCCGGGGTTCTTTGATTTTGATTGCTATTGAAAAAGTTAGGAAGGTTGAAGCGTCAGAGTATTAGCGAGTTTGAAATGAATGAGGGACTCGGAGGGAATGTCGATATCGGCATTGCCGGTGAGTCCAGCAGCAGCGGTTCCAGCGCCTGCTCCGGCGAGGCCGCCGATGAGAAGTCCGGTTCCACCGGTAGCAAGACCGCCGATGAGCATACCGAGGCCGCTGCCTCCACCGATGAATGCGGCAGAGCGTTTACCCTTACCCTTCTTGGTGCGAGTAAGGCTGCTGGTTCGGATCGGGTAGCTGGTTCCATTCAGTGTCATGGAGGTGAGGCGGAGCTGCAAAATGGAGGCTCCCTTAAAGTGGCCACGCTTGTGTGAAGCTGCGACGACTCCACCGACAGGAGTTCCACGAGGCACAATGAGCTGGCCATTATCGCCGACGACAGTTTCGGCGATCTCTCCGTCAAAGTGGTCGCCTGCGCGGTTGGTCTTCACGCTGAGATGCTGATTGATACGAATAGCGAGTGTGGTTCCTGCAGGAATGCGAACATCGGCAGGAGCGATGACGGGATTGCCGGGAGTCGGAGTAGTCGTGGGTGTGGATTGACCCACTGGAGCGGAGTTGTCGCCAGCATAACCAGGAGCAGGCGCTGTAGCAGCCTGACCTCCTGCAACGGCAGGTGCATTCGTAGGAAGATTCGACTTCGGAGTGACTGTGGTGGTGACTTGCTGTCCGGTCTGTCCTGGTTGCGGCGGCTGTACGACAGTAGTTACGGTGTTGCCGTCCTTATCGACTGAGATGACCTGCTGCGGCTGTCCGGTAGCGGTTGCCTGCTGCTTGGCCTGTTCGATGGCCTGGTCCTGTTTGGATTTGCTACATCCGGTGAAGATCGCGGCGGACAGGATTGCCGCTGTGATCCACTTGAGTGTTGGGGAGGAAATTTTACGGTCGTTCATATCGTTCTTAGGGGCCTCGTTTCTTTCTGAGCCTTTTTAATTCAAACATCTTCTAGCTTCGCATCTTACTGATATTTCGGAAGCTGCAAGATGTCCAACGGATTGGATGCGGAAACCGGCCAGGATGCTGTCTGGGAGGGGTTTAGGATGGTTGCTATGACTACTGCGACTCGTCCGCAACTTGCTCATTTGACAGAACAACTGAACGATCTCAAGCAGCGCGGGACCTACTTCAAACTGCGTATTCTGGAGGACGAGCAGGGTCCGGTGTGCACGTATGACGGAAAACACGTCATTAACCTGGCTTCGAATAACTATCTTGGGCTCTGCGAACATCCGAAGCTGCGCGAGGCGGCGATTGAAGCGACGAAGAAGTATGGCGTGGGTTCAGGGGCAGTTCGCACGATTGCCGGCACGATGAAGATCCACATGGAGTTGGAAGAGAAGATCGCAGCCTTCAAAGGAGTCGAGGCATGTGTGGTTTTTCAATCTGGCTTTACGGCGAATGCAGGTACGGTCTCGAGCATTCTGGGTAAGGAAGACTTCATTCTCTCGGACGAACTGAACCACGCCAGCATCATCGATGGAGCGCGGCTCTCACGGGCGAAGATTAAGGTTTTTCGACATAAGGATGTTGCGCATTGCGAGGATCTACTGAAGGAGATTCAGAACGAGCCTGGACGCAAACTGATCATCACCGATGGTGTGTTCTCAATGGATGGAGATATTGGTCCGGTCGATAAGCTGAGTGAACTGGCGGAGAAGTATGGCGCGATCATGATGGTTGACGATGCGCATGCCTCGGGAGTGTTGGGGCGCAATGGGCGTGGCTCGGTAGATCACTTCCACTGCACGCAACGCGTGGATGTGCAGGTAGGAACGTTGTCGAAGGCCATCGGTGCCTTGGGGGGATATGTGTGTGGATCGCGTGACCTGATTGACTATCTCTACCATCGCGCGCGGCCATTTTTGTTCTCTACATCACATCCTCCCTCAGTCGCGGCGACCTGCATTGCGGCCTTTGATCTACTGGAACAGGAACCAGAGCGGATTGAACGGCTGTGGTCGAATACACGCTACTTCAAGGAACAGCTGACGGCAGCCGGATTCGATGTGGGCGGCCGGACCACTCCAGCCAGCGAGACGCCGATTACGCCGATCATCGTCGGCGATGGGAAGAAGACGATGGAGTTTTCTCGGGCTTTGTTCGATGCAGGGTTGATGGCGACGGGGATTGCCTTCCCGACGGTTCCAGAGGGCAAAGCGAGGATTCGAACGATTATGACGAGCGAGCATACCCGGGAACAAATTGACCATGCGATGGAGACCCTGGTTACAGTTGCGAGGAAGATGGATTTGCTGCCTAAGCAAGATTCATAAAAATTTCTGCCCAGTACCGCGTCTATTCGTATAGAGTTGCGTCTTACCTGACTATGCCATTGATCCGTCTTTCTTCCGCGCTGTCCATAACTTGTGTCACTGGTCTTCTTCTGTTTGTGAATTCTGGAGACCTTCTGGAAGCGCAGCAGACGACCAACAGCAATCCAGGTGTGCTGGTCGCTGCGTTACCTGATGCACCTTTGCCAGCTGATTCACAACAGCCGACTCCCACTGATTCGAAGCCGAATCCTTCTTCCGCAGATTCGCAGGGAAAAGCAGGCGGTGAGCCACAACAGACGGATCGCATTCTTGGGATCATGCCAAACTTCAATGCGGTTACAGCCGATACCAAACTTCCTCCTCAGAGTGTGAAGGATAAATTTGTTATGGCAGGCAAGAGTAGTTTCGATTACTCCTCGTTTCTGCTGACGGCGGTTCAATCCGGGTTCTCGATGGCGACAGATTCCTATCCGGAGTTCCACCAGGGAGCAGCAGGCTACGGACGCTACTACTGGCACACGCTGGCCGATACAGGCAGCGAGAACTTTATGGTCGCCGGCGTATGGCCTGCGATCTTTCATCAGGACAATCGTTATTACACATTGGGTCACGGTGGTTTTCGCAAGCGCGCATTTTATGGAGCGACGCGCGTGCTCATCACACGAACTGACGCAGGGAACAATACCTTCAATGCCTCAGAGATTATTGGAGCTGGATCGGCAGCAGGGATCTCATCCCTCTATTACCCGACGAAATACCGTACCTGGACCAAGGTCGGTCAGAAATGGCTGACCAGCTGCCTGATCGATTCCGGGAGCTATGCGTTTAAAGAGTTCTGGCCGGACATCAATCACAAGATTTTCCACACCAAGTAACAAAACCTAAAATCTGAGTTTGCCTGCTACCTGAACGACGCGAGGATCTGCTGTTGTTGCAGTGATCGAGCCGAAGTTTGCAACCCCCACGGTAGCATTGGGTTGAGCAAAAGCAGGCGTGTTCGTTGCGTTGAAGACCTCTCCCCTCAGCTCGAGCGTGAGCCGGTCTCCCAATTGCGTGTTCTTGACCAGGCCGAGATCGAGGTCGCGATACGCTGGTCCACGTGCGGGGTTGCGCGATGCATTCCCTAACTTGAACTGCGGCGTGATCGAGAAGGCAGCGGTGTTGATAAAGTGTTGGACCGTCCGTTTATCCGCAGGCAGGTTGGCTGAGCCATTGATGGTAGGCCGCTGGGTTCCAAAGCCAGCGAAGGCATTGAAGTTGGTAGCCTGAGTGATTGCGAAAGGCATTCCACTTTGCAGTGTGACCAGACCATTGACGTTCCATCCCCCAAGCAACCATGACATAACGCCTGTGGATGCAATGCGGTGGTTTTTTCCCATCGGGATGGCATAGACCACGGAACCCACAGTGATGTTGGACATATCCCCCAGAGAGGCGTCACGCTCCAACGATGGGTTATAGCTATCTGCTACTGGATAGTTCGCGACGGGACCGGTGAGGATCGAGGAGTCAAAGACTGAGGATGCGTCGTCCATCAGCTTTGAGTGCGTATAGCTGAGCATCGCGGTTAGGCCATAGCTGGTGCGCTTTTCCATCTTCAACTCGGCGGTGTTGTAGTTCGTGCGGCCAGTGTTGTTGCGAAAAGCCGAGACCGTGAGAAAGCGAGGATAAGGTTTCATCAGCTGGGCAACCGAAACGGTCTTTCCGCCGATCGAGGACGAGGCGGGAATCTGGTTGTAGTAGGGATTCGCAGTGGTCGCCGTTAGAGATGAACCTTGTGCGAGCTGTGAGACGGTGAGTTGATTCATGTTGACGTCGGGAATGCCGACGCGAGTAATGACGGAGCCTGTGTATGCGATTTCGATCGAGAGGTCACGCATCAGCTCGTGCTGAACGGAAAGGTTCCACTGCTGTACGTAGCCGGAGCCGAGCTTGCGATTTACAGTGAAGACGCCCTGGCCAAGGCCTGCATCAGCAGTGAGAGGAATAGGAGAGACGGAGGGACCGTTTGAAAGCACAAATGCCGGATGGATGCTATCGAGCGTGCTTTGCTGCACTGTTTGCAGGAAGGGAAACTGCGGCGTCGTGAAGGGAGTAGTAATGCCAGTCTGCTCAATGAAGATGAGTCCGTAGCTCGAGCGGATAACTGTCTTTGGAGTAGCCATGTAGCTGAAGCCGAGACGAGGGCCGAAGTTGCCGTAGTGCAGCTCCCGGGCAGAGCGAGAAAATCCGTCTTTACCGAGATATTGATATTGCTGTGTGGCGAGATTGAAGACGGCTCCCTGATTGTGGACTTCAGTCGAAGGGAAATTGAGGGTCCAGCGTATTCCTGCATTTACGGTCAGACGCGAGGTGGCTTTCCAGTCGTCCTGGAAGAAGAGCTCAGCAATATGCGCGCGAGGGCGGATGGTGCTGTTCTGAAGATCGATGGAGAAGGTGTTGACCTGTCCGAGCAGGAAACTGGCCAGAGCATTCCCCGAGTTCGTGATTCCACTCTGGTTTGTGAAAAGAGTGGAGAAGTTGAAGTTGCCGGTGGGATTTGGCGGCTGAACGGCATCGAGATGTTCCCAGCGAAGATCGGCGCCTGCCTTAAGAGCATGTTTGCCTTGAACCCGCGAGACCATGTCGAAGATCTGAGTAACGTTGGTGGAGAAGTTGGAGAAGGTGCTGGAGGAAGATCCAAGCTGTGTAAGGCCTGTAATGGCGAATACAGGTAGGGCGCTGTTGAAGGCGGCGTTGGTGGGAATTCCTGGAATCCCGAGAGCAGAAGATGCTGTGGTTGGCAGCAGAGCGCCACTGCGGCCGAGCGCACGCCGCGTATAGCCGAAGCGGGCCTCATTGACAGTTCGCAGATTGAAGTTGTGGATCTCATTCGCAACGTATTGTTGGCCCAACGTGCGGGAGAGTCCCGTAACGTTGCCGGTGGAAAGGATCGTGCCGCTGATTACGCCGCTGCCATCGGGCAACGGATAAACCGGCTGCTCCACATCGTGGAAGTAGGTGTAACGGGCGAAGGCATGATCGCGATCCGTGATCTGTGCATCGAGCCGGATGTCGAACTGATTCTGATGATCGATGTCGTTGCCCACACGCACGTAGTTGTTGGCCGCTGCAGAGCTGGTTGGAAGTGGATAACGCGCAAGCAGGGCCAGAGCCGCTGGATCAACGCGATTTCGTGGGACAGTGTTGTTTGAGAACTGGGTTCGGGTGAAGCTCGATCCGTTCTGTACGGTGGTGGCAGGATCATAGATATTCGTTGAACCGAAGTTGAAGCCGGTCGTGGGATTTCCGTTTGCGTCAGGATGTCCGCGCTGGGCCAAAGTAGGAACGGTACTGGTGCGCACGACACCAACGGCCTGATTGGTTCCCTGATAATCGGCGAAGAAGAAGAGACGCCGCGGAAGCACAGGTCCGCCGAGTGCGGCACCGTATTGGTTGCGGCGGAAGAGCGGCTTGGCGGAACTCGTCGGAGTGAAGTAGTTGCGTGCATTCAGAGCTTCATTACGTAGAAACTCGTAGAGCTCGCCATGGAATGCGCTGGTACCCGCTTTGGTGGTCACGTTGATGATCCCACCGTTAAAGCGGCCAAACTCTGCCGAGACGCCGTTGGACATGATGGCGAACTCGTCGATGTCGTCGATGATGGGAAAGAAGACGACCTGGCCGGGTTCGGGCTGCAACGCCGAGACGCCGTCATAGAGATACTCATTTGTGCGTGGGCGACCTCCATTGATGCGGGGAAGCAGCGTGCCAGGTGGAAGTGAAACTCCGGGGGCAAGGGTGGTGAGGGAGATCATGTTGCGCCCGTTGAGGGGGAGCGTGGCGATAGATTCACGGCCGATCACCGTGGTGAGCGCGCCGGATTCTGTGGTCAGCAGCGAAGCATCTGCCGAGACGTTTATGACCTGATCCGAACCACCCGCACGAAGTGCAATGTCCACGCGAGTGCGCTGGCCGGTGCGGATGGTGATTCCGGAGTGTTCCACGGTGGTAAAACCGGGCGCGCTGACTCGAACGGTGTAGATGCCGGGTCGCAGAGAGACGATGGCGTAGTCGCCAGAATCCGTAGTTTCAGTATTGAGGTTTACGCCAATAGCCACTTCTGAGGCGACGACGATCTTAGCCCGTTTGATGACCGCTCCGTTGAGATCTGTGATGGTTCCAGCCAGATCCCCGCTGCCACTCTGAGCCAGAAGGCTCGAGATCATGATGAAGGAGAACAGGACAGCACGGAGAAAAAGGCGAGAAAGGGGCATTTAACGAAAATACACGATATTTTTATATCGAAAATATCCGATATAAAAAGAGGCCGAAGGGCGCGATTCCGACAGTGGCGCTGTTTCAGATCGTCGCTGCGATCCGAGAAAAATGGAGATACACTACGAGGGGTCTTAATTGCGATAAGGATTTGAGGTGCACTATTTCATCCCCTGACGTACTTTTGAAGCCCCGCGAAGCCGCCGCAGAGCTCGGCCTAAGCTACCCCACGATTAAGCAGTGGATTCTTACGGGCAAACTGGCCACGGTGAAGACGCCTGGAGGGCATCATCTGATTCCCCGCAGCTCCCTGACACCGCTTTTGAAGGCGGTTCCGGAAAAGAAGGAGAGCCGCGAGCGGTTCCAGAAGGTGAGTGGACGCAATCAGCTGGTGGGAAAAATAGTGGAGCTGAAGATCGAGGGATTATTGGCGAAAGTGGTTCTTTCGATCGGAGAGCAAAGGATCACGTCGATTATCACTGCCGATGCTGTCCGCGAGATGCAGTTGCGCAAAGGACAGACGGCTGCCGCCCTGATGAAGGCAACCGAAGTGATGATTACGCGGGTCTGAAGGGGCTGCGCACCTAAACGCTATAGGCGACGCGGCCTTCGCAGATCGTGTAGTGGACTTTTCCAAGCATCGGAGCGCCATCGAACGGCGTATTGCGCGACTTCGAGCGTGAGCGATTTGCATCAAAGTTCCACTCGGAACGGGGATCGAAGATCACTACATCGGCAAGATGGCCGGCAGCAAGAGCGCCGCGTCCGGCAAGCGAAGCAATCGAGGCCGGTGCAGTACTCATGAGATTAACGACGCGGGACAGTGGCAGTCCATGACCACGATGTAAGATGCGCAGAGCAAGTCCCAGGGCCGTTTCAAGCCCGGTAATGCCATTGGGAGCGCGCTCAAACTCCTGGCGTTTTTCAAATGCTGCGTGAGGAGCGTGATCGGTGGCGATGCAGTCGGCAGTTCCGTCGACGAGCGCCGCAATCATCTGCTGGCGATCAGATTCAGAGCGTAGCGGCGGATTCATCTTGGCATGTGTGTCATAGTCGCCCACGGCCTCTTCGGTGAGAGCGAAGTGGTGTGGAGCGATCTCGCAGGTGACATGCAGACCTTCGTGTTTGGCCTGCCGGATGGCCTCGATGGCACGTGTTGTTGAGACATGTTGAACGTGCAGGTGTGGTCGCAGGCCTTCGGCGCGCTCAATCTCGCGTAACAACTGAATGTCGCGTTCCACGATACGGGCTTCAGCTTCGACGCTCATGCCGCGAAGACCAAGGCGGAAAGCTGTGGGTCCAGCGTTCATGCTGCATCCACCGGTAAGACGCGTATCTTCGGCATGTTGCGATATTGGGACATCGGCGCGGGCGGCGGCGACGAGTGCTGCGCGCATGATGTGGTCCTCCAGCACAGGCTTGCCGTCGTCGGTAAATCCTACGGCTCCTGCGGCGCGAAGGGCATCGAAGTCTGTTAGCTTTGCGCCCATGCTTCCAAGGGTTGCTGCAGGCATCGCAAAGAGCTTAACGGCCGCTTCGCGCGCATCGTCGAGCATCCATGCGAGCTTTTCTACGGTGTCGTTGACGGGAACGGTGTTGGGCATGGCCACGACGGTAGTAAATCCGCCTGCTGCGGCTGCTGCGGTTCCGGTGGCGATCGTCTCTTTGTAGGTCTGGCCGGGTTCGCGCAGATGTACGTGGAGATCAATGAATCCAGGAGCAACAGCGAGGCCGGTGGCATCGATGGTCTGTGCTGCTTGAACGCCAGCGAACGCACCGGGATTTTCTATCGCGGCTATGCGGCCATCGCGCAGCAAAAGGTCGTGTGGGGCATCGATATGGTTGGCGGGATCGACTAGATGGCCGTTCAAGATCAGGATGTCGTTCATGCTGTTTTTTCCTGGAAGCCACCGGCGCAAAGAGCTCGGGCGAGCAGGGCCGATCGGATCGCCAGACCGTGGGTGACCTGCTGTTCAATGGTGGACTGTGGCCCGTCGGCGACTTCATCGGTGATCTCGAGGCCGCGAATCATTGGTCCGGGATGCATCACGAGCGCTTTAGGCGCGTGAGAGGCCAGGCGCTCTCCGTTCAGTTGATAGCGGGAGATGTAGTTGTTCAGATCAAGTTCGAGTCCGGCGAGGCGTTCCTTCTGGATGCGAAGCATCATAGCGACCTGTGATTTTTGGAGAGCGCGGTCGAAGTCTCGCTCGATCTCGACGCCAGGACCGAGCCCGAGGGCATTTTCGGGAAGGAGCTCTTGAGGGCCGCAAAGAAGAACGCGAGCTCCAAGCCGAGGCAACAACATCGCATTAGAGCGAGCGACACGGCTGTGCAGGATGTCGCCTGTAATGGTGACGGTAACTCCATCGAGGGAACGTTCTGTAGCGGAACGTGCCTGGTCCGGGCCATACAGAAGAGTCAGGATTGTGCGTAGGTCAAGAAGCGCTTGCGAGGGATGCTCGTGCATCCCATCGCCTGCATTGAGTACAGGCAAGCCAGTCTCGCGGGCGAGCACAAACGGAGCTCCCGAGGCGGAGTGGCGAAGGATGATGCACTCAGCCCCTAAAGCCCGCAACGTAAGGCCGGTGTCCTTCAGGGACTCTCCCTTTTCGATGGAGGAGGACTTATCGCTGACCAGGGTCGTGGTGGCGCCCAAGGACTTTGCCGCCAGCTCGAAGCTGGTCCTGGTGCGCGTACTCGATTCATAAAATAATAGGGCGATTGTGCGCCCCCTGAGAATCTGAGCACGCTGGGAGGAGGGAAGGTCCTGGATCTCCGCTGTTTCAGAGAGGATTCCAGAGATGTCGCCCAGCGAAAGGTGAGTCACACTTAACAGAGAACCTTGAGCATATTCAGGCCGATTTACCGTAGCGTTCCTTGCACTCTGCATTGCTTCGATCAGTCCACCCGCTCTACAAGCAGGACCTGTTCCTGTCCGTCGATCTCGTTCAGCTTCACTTCGATGATCTCTCGGTTCGAGGTCGGAATGGAGCGTCCGGTGAAGGTGGCTTCGATCGGCAGCTCGCGGTGACCTCGGTCGATCAGGGCCAACAGCTGCACACTTTTGGGCCGACCATGGTCAAAAAGGGCATCGAGAGCGGCGCGGATCGTACGGCCCGTATAAAGAACATCGTCGATGAGGATGACATTTCGGCCATTGACGTCGAAGCCGAGTGTTCCCGGAACAACAGTGGGGCGAGGCCCACTGGTCGATAAGTCGTCTCGGTAGAAGCTGATATCAAGCACACCGGTATCGACGGGATGCTTTTCTATCTTTTCGATCATGGCAGCGAGTCTTTGGGCGAGAGGAACGCCGCGCCGCTTGATCCCGACCAAGCCCAGGTTGGCACCGCCGTTGTTTTTCTCCACGATCTCGTGTGCCAGTCGGACCAGCGTCCGCTCGATCTCCGAGGCCGACATGAGTCGACCTTTCTCACGAATCTTAGGTTGTTCTACTTTGGTTTCTTCGCTCATAGGCTTCCGCTGCTGATGATATCAGCAGTGGAACGAGCGTTCGATCTTCGGCCTGATCAGCTTCGTCGGGTCCGGAGAAGCCCACTGATGGCACCACCGATTGTCGTCAGGAAGAGGACCAGCCCGCCCAGCATTGCAAAGCCGGCCAGCATAATGCCTGCTTTGAACTCGGGGGAGTAGATATATTGCTTGATCTCCGGTGGTTGCGGGTTGGCGGTTGCAGCTTTGTTGATCTGGGCCAGAAGTTCGGAGTCGAAGGAGCCCATGGCGTGGAGTCCGAAACGGGCCACAAGCCCTGCACCTGCCATGGTGACTCCGATAGTGGTGATCAGGATTATCCCGACGACGATGCCGATCCTCGCCCCGACGATGGCATCCATACGTGCCTGTGGCTTTCGATACTGATAGATCGCCAACGTGATGACCGAAGCGCTGATCGTCCATAGCCAGTTCACAAACGAGAAGGCGGGGACCTTCGTGGAGAGGGCGCTGAACAATGCGCCCACAAATGCAACGAGAAGAGCACAGAGAATCGCGGTCTTCCACTCCACCTGTTGAGGAGAGGGTGGGGGCAGAACCCCTGTCGAGTTTTCGGTGTCGGAGTTATCCGCTTCAATCGCTTCAGGCAGATAAATTTGTGGGGCGCCGCAATGAGGGCAGAAGGATGATCCGCTCTCAACAGCTAGTTCACCTCCGCATCGGTGACAGAACTCGTGCATAGATCAAAGCTATCCCACCCCTGACGGAGCAGCAAGCCAACCGCTTACTGCCGAGAATCCGGGGTCGAGTCCCCGATGGAGATGCCCCCGGGGAGATCCAGCATGACAAGGCCGAATTTGGTTCCGGATCCATCGGGATCGATCGCCACAATATGCTGGTGCTGCTTTGAGCCAGTCTTCAGCTCCACTTTTCCTGATGTGTCCGCAGAGGCTTCGACGTGTTTGCGGTCGCCGTCGGAGCAGGTTAACCCTTCTTCAGTCTGGGTTGGAGAGCCGACAGGCTGGTCGTGGTTGCACTGGATTACGGTTCCATACCGTTTCAAACTGTCGCGATAAAACGCTGTGACCTTATCAGGAGTATCCGGGGTTCGGTAGCTGGCAGCTTTTACTCGGAGCTGAAACTTCCCAAGACTTAGGTTCACGTCTGCGGAACCGCTGTTTTTATCTTTCTTGACCAACTCGGCACCTGGATAGACCGGAATCCCGATTCCGGTGACGGCAGCCTCATCGTTGGTCTTGACCTGGACTCCTCCAAAGGGAGTCGCGACCTTTACGTTCTTATTGTCGCCGTGATCGTCTGTGGTGACGCGGCAACCACAGGTCATTCCAAAGATCAGGCATGTCGATGCAAGAATCGCTCGCTTTACGCTCATTCTCTTCCGCCTTTCGTAAGAGTGGATACGTTTCTTTTCTCGTGTAGTTCCTTGTCCGCAGTGAAATGAAAATCTCCCCGGACTGAAACGATCTCAATTGCGATTGGAATTTTTATCACTCCTATGATGCCGTGCAGGGCGAGAACCGGCAAGCCAGGATGGAGAGATTTTCCTTTGCGTTGCTGGCAGGAAAACCCATCTTCGGGGTTTTGCTGTCCTATACTTGTCTAGGGAATAAACACCCTCTGGAGCTATGGTATGGCGCAGCACCAGCCAATTCGTAGAAATTCACCGCCTGCCGGCGTGGAGATTCCGGACAAACTTTACTTCCGCATCGGTGAGGTCTCCCGACTGTGCGACATTCCTGCGTATGTGCTCCGCTTCTGGGAGAGCGAGTTTCCTCAACTGAAACCGCATAAGGGAGGCACGGGGCAGAGGCTGTATCGTCGCCGTGATGTGGAAGCGGTTCTACACATCAAATCCCTGCTTTATGACGAGGGGTATACCATTTCGGGCGCGCGCCAGGTTATCAAGACGGAACAGCGCCAGAAGGCACCCCAGCTTTCTTTAGGGATCGACGTCGCGACTTCTTCTTCGACCAAGGCTCCATCATTACGAAAACTCCAGAAAGAGATGCGCGACCTCCTGGCTCACCTCTCTCGCCCCCCGGCTCGTTCCTCGGTACAAAGCATTCGGTCAACCCGGTCGACGCGTCCGGAGAACTCGAAGCTTTTCGATCCAGGAGATTGAGGGCTATCCTTCGTGCCTGGTTGCCGCCTGGGCAAATCGATAAAAGCTCTCGGCGGCCCCGCTCAGCTCCGCTCCTGCTGGCCATACAAACCGGAACTCTCGCGCGATCCGCAGTCCGGCAACCTTGATGACCTTTACGGCCCCCAGTCGTAGGACCTTGCTGATGGCCCACCGCGAGACAAATCCAGCTCCCAGCCCAGCCTCTACGCCAGAGATGATCGCTTCAGTAGAATCCAGTTCCATCACAATCTTCAATTCGCGCTGACGCAACCCAGCCTGTCGGAGGGCCCTCTCGACCACTGTTCGAGAGCCCGACCCGCGCTCCCGCATCAGCAGGGGAGAGGTTGTAAGATCCTGAGCTGCAAGCACTGTCTTGCGCTGCGCCCATTCATGCAAAGGGCTCACGATGAGTACCAATTCATCTGGAGTCATGGACTCGGTCTTGAGATCGCGCCGAAGTGCGGGCCCCTCGATGATCCCCAGATCGACCTTTTCATTGGCAACTGCCTCGGCGATGTGCTCGGTATTCCCACTGATCATCGAGATGTGGACCTGTGGATATTGCTTCAGGAAAGCCCCCAGGATCCTGGGCAGGAAGTATTGGGCGACGGTGGTGGATGCTCCTAACTTCAGCTCCCCGGTCACTTCATGGTTCAGGGCCGCGAGAGCGCGTTCGGCCTCAAGCAGCATTATGGCGGAACGTCGAGCGTAATCCAGCAACACGCGACCAGCCTCGGTCAGCGCAATCTGGCTGTTATGACGATCGCCTCCTGCGCGATCAAAGAGCCTTGTTCCAACCTCTTCTTCAAGCGCGCGAATCTGTTGGCTGACGGCAGGCTGGCTTAAATGAAGCATTTCAGCGGCCTTGCGAAAACTCAGGGCTTCTGCGACGGCACGAAATACCTTTAGCCGAAAGTTCTCCATCGACTTCCCTTCTCTAACAGGTTCTGAAGCTGCGGTTGGCCCGGTTCTCAGGATACGTCGTGGAACGCGGCATCCAGTGCTAAAAGGACCTCAAAAGTATCGAAAGAGCCGTTGACGGAACGGTTGAGGGGTGTGATAGCATCCGTGTCTCGCGGGTGGGGCAGTGACCGTCGCAATGAAAAGCGGGTTGCGAAGAGCGCTCTTTCCCGGAGATTGCGAATGCGTTGCAGGCCAGAGAATCTGTTGGTCTGTAACTGGAAACGGGGTGCCTCCCAGGCAGAGACGGATGGCAGGCCGATGATCTCAGTTCTGTAACGGCAAAGAATTGTCGTTGCTGCTGCTCTCCCTGGTTGGATTCTCGATGTACTTGCATGGAGGAGTCCTTTATGAGGGTTTATGCCGGAAATGAGATTCGCAATGTAGCCGTGGTGGGACACGCGCATAGTGGCAAGACGTCGTTGATCGCGGCCATGTTGCACGCCGCGAAGATGACACCGGAGCTAGGCAGAGTTGAGGACGGCTCTGCAGTTACGGCCTATGACGAAGAAGAGGTTATCCGGCAAACCACGATGGCGAATGCGGTTGCCTTCGCTGAGTGGAATGGCGTCAAGGTCAATCTGATCGATACACCGGGTTTTCATATGTTTGTGCACGAGGCGCGAGCGGCCATGATGCCGGTAGAGTCAGCGCTGATCGTCGTCAATGCCTGCTCGGGTATTGAAACGATGACGGACAGGGTATGGCGATACGCGAATGAAGTTGCGCTTCCCCGTGCGATTGTAGTCAATCAGGTCGATCATCCGAAAGCGGATAGCCGCGCCGGTCGGCAACAGATGATTGAAGTGATGCGGTCGAAATGGGGCCGACAGGTGATTCCGGTCGAGTTGCCAATTACCGACGAGAAGGGATTTCACGGAGTTGTTGATCTGGTCACGATGAAGTCGTATCTCTATGAGCCGGGGGGGAATGGGAGAGGGGAAGCGGGAGCGATCCCTTCATCCATGGAAGCTGAAGCGAAGCAGGCGCATGAGGCTTTGGTCGAGCTGGTCGCTGAAGGCAAGGACGAGTTGATGGAGGAGTTCTTCCAGGAAGGAACGATTCCGGAGGAGCATTTGGTCGGTGCACTTCACGAGGCTATACGCGAAGACCGAATCTTTCCGGTGCTCTATACCAGCGGATTAAGAAATGTAGGTACGGATCATCTTCTTGATTTTCTGAAGTTCTATGCTCCTGCGGCTGTGGAGCGTGTGCCGATTGCAGCCCGCGCCGCTCGTTCCATGCCGATAAGTCACGGAAATGGAGAAGCAAAGCCTGGCGACGGATATGTACACGAAGAGATGGTGATGAGGCCCATCGATGACAAGGAGCCTCTCGCTCTTTACGTCTATAAGACGATGTCCGATCCGTTTGCCGGCAGAATCTCTTTCTTCAAAGTGGTCAGCGGGGTTGCCAAAAATGACACGGCGATCCAGAACTTCACACGACACGAGCAGGAACGTCTATCGCATCTAGCCGTGATGCAGGGGCGAAAGGCGTTGGAGATCCAGGAACTTCATGCAGGTGACCTGGGGGCCGTTCCCAAACTGAGGGCCACCTTGAGTGGGGACACCTTGGGAGACAAGGCACACGAAATTTTTCTTGAGCCGGTTTCTATTCCCGAGCCCGTCATGACTTATGCGATCGAGCCGAAGTCGCGTGCGGACGAAGATAAATTGGCTCCTGCATTGCATCGCCTGATGGAAGAAGACCTGATGGTGCGGTTCTTCCGCGATCCGCATACGAATGAGTTTCTGGTGGCTGGATCAGGACAGACTCACATCGAGGCCATTGTCTCAAAGCTGAAGAAGCGCTATCACACAGAGGTGACCTTGAAGGCTCCCAAGGTACCGTATCGGGAGACGATCCGTGGCCGGGCCGAAGCACAAGGTCGGCACAAGAAGCAGACTGGAGGACACGGCCAGTTTGGCGACTGCCGTATCCGGATGGAGCCGCTTCCTCGTGGAAGTGGCATCGTCTTCGAGAACGATATCTTTGGCGGAGCGATTCCCAGGCAGTTTATCCCGGCAGTAGAAAAAGGTATTCAGGAGTCGGCTGCACGGGGTTTCTTAGCGGGATATCCGGTGCTCGATTTCAAGGTGACCCTCTTTGACGGTAGCTATCATGACGTCGATTCCAGCGAGATGTCCTTCAAGCTGGCAGCCCGGCTCGCCTTTCGGAAGTGCATGGAACAGGCCAAACCTGCCCTGCTGGAACCGGTGATGCGCGTCGAGATCGAAGCGCCTGACGAATTTGCCGGGGCCCTGATGGCCGACCTGAATGGAAGACGGGGAAGGGTCCAAGGTATGGAGAGTTCCGGTTCCGGAACTGCTATTCGCGCCGAGGTGCCGATGGCCGAGATGCTGACCTATGGAGCAACCCTGACCGCCATTACGCAAGGGCGAGGTACGTTCCGCATGGATATGGATCACTATGATCTTGTTCCCCAGCAACTGTCGGAGCGGATTCTTTCCACCGCGAAACGACCCATGGGAGAAGAGGAGGAGTGAGGCGCTCATAAATTCTTTATCTGTAAGGAGGATCTGAGCGCAGAGGTATTAAAAGTACGGGCCCAGGAACATCGCAAACGAACGAAAACATGAGGAGGAAGATATGGCTTCAATCGTTGAAAGCGTCATGGGATTCCTTGGTCCCATCACCGGGCCTCTCGCCAGCCAGCTTGGCGAATCCACTGAAACCGTGCAACGAGGACTTCAGGGCGGAGCTGCTGCGATGCTCACAGGGCTAGCTGCGCGCGCAGAAGAGCCCGGTTTTCTAGGGCAGATTTTTGGACTCATCACCAATCCTGCTAATACGCCGAGTGCAGTCTCTGCCTTGGCCGCCAATCCCTCGGCAGCACTTGCGGGGACATCTCCCCTTTCCGATATGGCAGGGCGTCTGCTCCCAATGATCTTTGGCTCGCGGCAAGGAGCCGTGACTGATGCGATCGGGCAATTTGCCGGAGTTGGAGCAAACAAGGCAGGCACACTCCTCAGCATGGCGGCCCCGCTTGTTCTCGGGGGGCTGGGACATTTTGTTCGCGACAACAATGTAAGTGCTTCAGGATTAGCAAATAGCCTGAAGACAGAGGTACCGAATCTGCAAGGACTGATGCCTGCCGGTCTTTCCACATTATTTGCAGGGATTCCAGGGGCGCTTTCCGCAGTCCCGACCCGTGCAGCGGCCACCACCAACCGATGGTTATGGCCGGTAGTGATTCTCGCGGCTATTCTGCTGGCTGCGTTGTGGTTCTTCAATCGCTCAAGGCCTCCGGCTAACGAAGCTATGCAGACAGCCTCGAATGCGGGAAGCTCCGCAATGTCCGCGCTTGGCGACTTCTTCAAAACCAAGCTGCCGAACGGAGTGGAGCTGAACATCCCTCAGTACGGAATTGAGAATCAGCTGCTTTCATTTATTCAGGATTCGTCGAAGCCGGTGGATACGACCACCTGGTTTAACTTCGATCGTCTGCTCTTCGATACAGGTAAAGCGACGTTGCAGCCCTCATCCGAGGAACAGCTGAACAACATCACCGAGATTCTGAAGGCGTATCCCAATGTGCAGGTGAAGATTGGAGGATACACCGACAACACAGGTGACCCGGCTGCCAACAAGGCTCTCTCCGACGCGCGCGCGAAGACCGTGATGGATGCTTTTGTCAGTAAAGGGATTGATGCGTCTCGCCTTACTTCAGAAGGTTATGGAGATCAATATCCTGTCGGTGACAATTCGACCGAAGAGGGGCGAGCAAAGAACCGAAGGATCGCTTTGCGAGTTACGCAAAAGTAAAATATTATTGGGAATTCTTTTTGAGCGAGCGGAAGATTTTGCCGCTCGCTTTTCCATGATGGGTGAACGAGCTTATATCCAACGTTCTGAAAGATTTGCGCATCCATTGAAGTGAGGTTGCGGAGACACAGTATCGCGACGAAAATCTGCTTATGAACGATTCTCTACGCCCTGCAAAAGCTCAGAGCCCATGGCTGGAGCGTCTGCGGGCGCTTCGCAACGTTCCCCCTGTACTGCGTATTTTGTGGGAGTCTGGCCCCTGGGTAGTGACGTGGGGACTGATTCTGCGCGTCTTTGTGGCCGTGCTGCCATTTGGGATTGCGAAGGTCGCACAGTACATCGTTAATGGCATCGCCAATGTTCTGAACGGACAAAGGCTCCCCGAAAATTTCTGGATTCTGGTGGCGACAGAGGTGGGGTTCAATGTCGGCCTGGGGTTGCTGATGCGGGTCATTGACTACACAGACGCCCTGCTCGCGAATCGCTATACCGAACACGTGAGCGTCCGCGTCATGGATCAGGCTGCACGCCTCGATCTGACGACCTATGAGAATCCTGTCTTCTACGACCGATTGGAGCGCGCTCGAGTACAGGCGACGGACCGTCTCGTGCTCATCCAGCAGATGGGTCGTCTGGTTCAGCAGGTCATCACGACGATCGCCTTCTCCGCTGCGCTCGCATGGGCCTCTCCCTGGCTTGTGCTGCTGCTTGCTCTCGGAGTTCTTCCATCTTTCCTGGGAGAGACGCACTTCGCCTTTCTTGGATATGCGAAAAACTTCCGCCAGACTCCGGCAAAACGACAAATGGAATATTTGCGTCAGGTGGCAGGCAGCCGCGAAGGAGCCAAAGAGGTCAAGCTCTTCGGCCTGCATCGCTTCTTTACCGATCGCTTCAAGACGCTTGCGAATCAGATTTACCGCGAAGATGTTGCTCTTGCTAGAAAGAAGCTCTTTATCGGTGGTCTGCTGGGGGTCGTTGGAACTCTGGGATACTACGGCGCCTATGTCTACGTGATCTGGCGAACATTGGGAAGGCACTACGATATCGGACAGTTTTACTTCCTCACTACGGCCATTCAGCAGGCGAGCTCTAACCTGCAGCAGGTATTTTCCACTGCATCAGGAATCGCAGACCAGGCGCTCTTCCTTACCGACCTGCTTGCGTTCTTCGAGATGAAGCCGATTGTCGATGCGAATCCGAATGGCCGTCATATTCCGGAGCGCATCCAGCAGGGTTTTGAGTTCCGCGATGTGTCCTTTGCTTATCCGGGTACCTCGCGGAGAATACTCAAAAACTTCAATATGAAGCTTCGCCCCGGAGAGCGCATTGCGCTGATCGGTGAAAACGGACAGGGCAAGACGACAATCGTAAAACTTATTACTCGCTTGTATGACCCCACCGAAGGGCAAATCCTTCTCGATGGTGTCGATCTTCGTGAGTACTCATTGGAAGATCTGCATCGTCATATTGGGGTCATCTTCCAGGACTTTGTGCGCTTCGAGATGACTGCGCGAGAGAACATTGGGATCGGACGCATCGAACGCGCAAGCAATCAAGCCGATCTGGAATCTGCCGCGCATAAGAGCCTCGCGGATACTGTAATCACCAAACTGGCTGGCGGATACGATCAGATGCTGGGCCGAAGATTTGAGGGCGGTGTAGAGTTGTCAGGAGGAGAGTGGCAGAAGATCGCACTGGCACGTGCCTATCTACGTGATGCTCAACTGCTCATTCTCGATGAACCGACGGCGGCGCTGGATGCACGAAGTGAGCTTGAGGTCTTCGAGCGATTTGCGGAGTTGACCGAAGGTAAGATGGCTCTGCTGATCTCGCACCGTTTCTCCACGGTTCGAATGGCTGATCGGATCGTGGTCCTCTCGGGTGGGCGCTTAATTGAAGAAGGAAATCATCAACAATTGATGGCGTCAGGCGGCGTTTACGCCGGAATGTTCGAGATGCAGGCAGCAAGTTACCGGTAAATTCTAGTTGTCGTTTTGCGCAGATTGTTTTGTAAGACCTACGAGGAAGAAGGTGAATTAGAGTCGATGGCATTTTCTGAAGATCTCACGCCGGCACACACAACTTCATTGACCGCTCCTGTTCAGGAGACTGCGTCGACAGGCTTGCCGGAAGAACCATCGGTGAGTGAGACAGAGTTGCGTCGACACGCCGATGAGCTGGCAAAGCATCTTCGTCCCCAGGTTCCCGGTAAAGATCACGAAAACCTCGTGCGCCATCTTGAACATCTTCGGCGTTGGCTCGCCTCCCGCGTACCCGTATGGAAACAAGGAGCCTCAACAACGGAACTGACTCCCAGGTTAGAACTCGTCGAGAGTGCGAGGATGTTTGAGTCGATTATTCCGAGGGGAGAGAGTGCAGCCAGCCTGTATCACAATGTTCCCGTTGCGGATCGGCCTCCTGCGGGCGTTCTTCCCCAAATCATTCATATCGCGGGCAGCTACCTGACTGCGGTCAATGGCATTTGGTCTCCAGGTTCGCTTTCGATTTACATCGAGCAGATGCAGCGTCATCATCCGCTCCGTCTCCGGGAGATCGAACTGTTGCCAGAGGCCCTGAAGCTCTCGCAACTTGAGTTCATTCTCAATTGTGCCGATAACGCGTTTGCCGCTGGAGAGTTGCCTCCCATCGAGCAGTCTCCTTTTTCCGCGCCGATTCACAGTCTGCGGCGTATGAATCAGATCGAGTGGCGAGATATCCTTGAGCCATTGGTAGCCTTCGACGCTGTGCTTCGCCTCGATCCTGGAGGTGTTTTCGCCCGGATGGAGGAAGAGACTCGCGCTGCGTATCGGCTGCGGATCGCAGAATTCGCTCAACACGCAGATACCAATGAAGTCCAGACCGCCCAGATTGCTTTGGAGCTAGCACAGACGGCAGAGCGCATGGACTATTCCGATCCGCGGATGTCGAAGAGAAAATCGCACATCGGCTACTACCTCTTTGCGGATGGTGTGCGCGAACTTAAGCTTCGTATCGGATTTCGCCCTGCGCCACTTGAGCGGTTGCGTGAGCTGATCCGCGCGTACAACGAAGAGTTTTATATTCTGGGCACCTTCATCCTGGCGTTACTTCTCATTACGGCCATGATCCTGCCGCTGATTCCGCATCACGAGTTCTGGCCAGTGATGGCAGCACTGCTTCTTGCTCTGCTTCCAGCAACGCAAGGGGCGGTCGATCTTGTGAACGGCATCGTTAATGTATTGATGAAGACAGAAGCTCTGCCCAAGCTAGACTTCTCCAAGGGCATCCCTCAGGAAGTATCGACTTTAGTTGTGGTGCCGACCCTCCTGATGAACGAAAAGCAGGTGGAAGAACTGCTCGAGGAACTGGAAGCACGTTTTCTTTCCAATCAGGATCCCAATCTGCACTTTGCTCTTCTCACCGATTTGCCGGATACGGCAGCCCGTCCTCCTCAGATCGATGAGGGTCCTCTTGTTGATCTTGCTGCTCGTACAATCGATGCGTTGAATCGGAAATATGCGGGTCGCCAGGCTGGATCGTTCCTGTTGCTGCATCGGCATCGCGCCTTCAACGCTCGCCAGGGCGTGTGGATGGGTTGGGAGCGTAAAAGAGGTAAGCTGCTGGATCTGAATCGCTTTCTCGAAGGAGAGCATGACAGCTTCCCGCGCAAGGCTGGCCCGCTCGGCGTGTTGGAGCACATCCGTTACGTCATTACGCTGGACTCTGATACGCAGCTTCCTCACGGTACCGCAGCCCGCATGGTGGGTACGATGGCGCATCCGCTCAATCGCGCCATCATCCATCCAAAGCTACGCATCGTTACGGCGGGATACGGAATTCTGCAGCCTCGCGTAGGAGTCAGTGTTTCGTCTGCCTCACGATCCCGGCTTGCCGAACTGTACTCGGGAGAGACCGGTTTTGATGTTTATGCCCGCGCAGTATCCGATGCCTACCAGGACCTCTTCGGCGAAGGAATCTTCACAGGGAAAGGGATCTACGATGTCAGCGCCTTCCACGAGGTCCTGAATCATCGTTTTCCAAAGAACGCTCTTCTTTCGCATGACCTGATTGAAGGCGCATATGCACGTGCAGGATTGGTTTCGGATATCGAGGTCATCGACGACTACCCCTCTCACTACTCTGCGCACATGAAGCGGAAACATCGCTGGGTACGTGGAGACTGGCAGATCCTTCGCTGGTTGTTCAATGTCGTGCCGGATGAATATGGACGTCTGGTTCTGAACCCGATCAGCACCATCTCGCGGTGGAAGATTATCGACAATTTGCGTCGCAGTCTCATCGAGCCGGTTGCATTTCTCCTCTTTGTCTTCGGCTGGTTCTTTCTGCCTGGAGGAGCGCTTTACTGGACCATTACAGTTTTACTGCTGATCCTGCTTCCCGGGTTGGTGCAGTTGGGCTTCAATCTGAGTCGAGCGTTATTCAGTAGAAGCTTCGCAGCCGTTCGCGATGGATTTAAAACCTTTATCTCGTCGCTTTCGATTACTCTGCTGAATCTCATCTTCCTTCCGCATCACATGTTGCTGTCGCTCGATGCGATTATTCGTTCGCTGATTCGTGTCTTCCTTTCTGGGAAAAATCTGCTGGATTGGGAGACGGCAGCACAATCGGAAACGAATACTGGGCGAGGTCAGCTCGATACCTACCTGAAGCTCTCGCCTGTTATCGCGCTCACAATTGCGATTGGACTTGCACTTGCGCATCCCCAATCGTTATTTGCGGCCTTTCCTGTCTTGGTGCTATGGGCTCTCGCTCCGGCGGTGGCAACGTGGGTTAACTCATCGCCGCGCGCAGTCGAAGGACCTCTCAAGGCTGCAGAACATAAGTTTCTTGAGCGTCATGCCCTGCTGATCTGGCGGTACTTCCTGGAGTTTGGCGGTCCGGAAAATCACTGGCTCATTCCTGACAACGTGGAAGAGAACAATCTGCATCAGGTGCGGAAACTCTCTCCCACAAATTTAGGGATGTTGTTGAATGCTCGGCAGGCTGCATGTGAGTTCGGTTTCATTACGCCTGCACAGTTTGCCGAAGCGACTCTCGGAACGCTCAACACCTATGATGGGTTGGAAAAGCAGCGCGGCCACATTTACAACTGGTACGACATTGAGACTTTGCAGCCAATCTCGCCGCGCATCGTTTCGGCGGTCGATAGCGGCAACCTGGCTGCGTCCTTTTATTCACTGCATACAGGAGCGATTGAGCTTCTGAAAAAGCCGATTACCCGCGAAGGCTGGCTCTCAAACTCTGAAGAAGCAGGCAAACAGGTTAGTAATTGGGTGACCGAAGAACGGAAGCGGTGTCGAAGTGAATGGGCGGAGTTTGTTGAGCTTTATGCACCCTGGCTGTCCCAACGCTTTGATCCTCTTTTTGCGTCTGTTGCTCCGGAGCCTGTCAGTCTTCTGAAGACTACGGCTTATGCAACGGAGTTGGAAGCGAAACTCGCTTCGATGCCTGTATCGCCACAGTTGCAACCGCTTACCCTCGAGTTATGCGAGAAGCTCTCCACTGCAAAAAATCGTGCATCACAGCTCTGCTCCGAGTTGCAGGAGATCACGGAGCGGTCGAATCGTTATGCCGATGCAATGCAATATGGCTTCCTCCTCGTGAAGTCTCGGAACCTTCTTTCCATTGGATACGACGGTGTAACCGGTGAATTGTACGGTGCCTGTTACGATTTGCTGGCTTCTGAGGCGAGGATGGCTTTCTTTCTCGCTGTCGCGAAGGGAGATATTGCGCAGGAATCGTGGTTCCGGCTCGATCGATCGCATGTCCTCGTCAAAGGGCGAGCCTGCCTGTTGTCGTGGACTGGCACGATGTTCGAGTACATGATGCCTGCATTGTGGATGCGGCTCTATCCCAACACGCTGATCACGCGATCGCTGGAGTCTGCCGTGAGGATTCAACGCGACCATGTCCGTAATATCCCCTGGGGCATTTCGGAATCCGGATTTGCGAAGACCGATGATTCTGGTCGATATGGATATCAGGCCTGGGGTATTCCGCAAGTTGCCCTGAAGTATGGAGCGGAAGATGGCCCAGTGATCTCGCCTTATTCGACGTTCCTTGCTTTGCCGCTTCTGCGCGATGAAGCCATTGAAAATCTTCGGCGAATGGAAGCGACGCAATGGGTGGGTGATTATGGCTTCTACGAGGCCGCGGACTACACCGAAGGTAATGAGCCCAGGATGGTTCGATCATGGATGGCTCACCATCAGGGGATGAGTTTGCTTGCGGTGACTAATCTGCTTCGTGAAGGTGCGTTCCAGCGGTGGTTCCATGCGAATCCGATTGTCCGCGCTACAGAACTGCTGCTGCACGAAAAGCCTCTCAGCAAGGAATCTCGAGAAGCCTTGGATGAGGCGCTTCCCTCGAAGCCTGCTGGAGATGAAGAGGCCCGAAAAGTAGCCTAGCTGCCAGAAACTAATAACTGCGGAACCCAACCAGTTTCATGGCGTTTTGGGCTTCCATGTTCTGCATGAAGGTCTTCCATACAAAGCCGGAGCGAAAGTTTTCGATCATGAGGAGACTGATGCCGAGATCGATGCCGAGTACGTCGGCGTCGAACCAAGCAAGCGAAGGATGGAACGCATCGCAAGGACCGTACCGCCCCCAGGCATACTGGCCGTATTTATCTTTGAGCGAACGAAGGACGCGTAGGCAATCGTGCGGAAGGAATGGCATCGATCCTGCCGTGGCGCATGGAACAACAGTGCCGTCGACTGGTCCGATCAGCGGGGGGCCTCCCCAGGCCGCGTAACCGTGCATCCAGTCCGATGCGGTCACTCCCCAGTAGTCATCGTTATATCCGCGGTTCAGGCTTAGGCAGAACGCCTTGTGTGCGCGAACCGCCGTTACGGAATTGGCAAAGTAATCCGCATATGTATCGCGCTTGCGGTAGAAGTCGAACCACGCATGAGAGTAGAGATGAATAAAGAGCGGGTCATGGCCGCTGATGTAATTGAAGTTTCCGAACCGGACGCGTGGACGAGAGAAGTTCTTCCAATACGAAGGATCGATCGGATGGGCTGTCGAACCGATGGCCAAGAGGTACATCATCATCATCTCGGCATAGTGGTCCCATCGCGGAGTCAGAAACCCCGTTGCTGGCAGCCAGCCTAGTGCGAAAGTCTTGCCTTCGTTCAGCATCCAGGGCCAGTCGACGCGGTTGAAGATCTGGGTTGCAAGATCGGTGATCTTAGGGTCTTTGAAGTAGGCCCGGCAGGTCAGAATTCCGCATAGCAGGATGGCTGTATCGATGGGTGAGACTTCGATGTTCAACAGCGGCAGACCGGTCTTCACATCGTTGAAGTGATAGTAAAAGCCATGCTCGGTCGGCATCGGCTTCAAGTGGAACTGAAGCGTTGCGAGGATGCGCTGGCGAATCTTGTTTGCCGGAAGATACTTCCGGCTGTCGGCGATACAGAGTGCCGTTAGCCCAAATCCCGTGGCTGCGATGCTTGAGGCGAAGCGCGGATCGATCTGACCCGTGGTGGTGTGGTTGTTCGCTCGATCCAGCACCTGGCCGGTTGAGGGGTCGGCCTGTTCGTAGAAGTAGAGGCAGGCCTGGCGCTCCATCTCATCGAGAAAGGCTGTTGAGGCGGGGTCGAGCGCACCCGGACGCGGAGCTGCAAAGGCAAACTGCTCCGACAGCTGCGGGAGAGCAAGACCGGAGAGAAGTGAGCCCGCGATCAGCCGGGTAGCGCTTCGCCGCGTAACCTTCATGCTGGAACTGCCATGGTCGACATTCGGAGTAGCCGGCACCCTTGAAGTTTAGCGTGTTGCCTTTCGGTTGCTGATGAGGACTACAGCAAGTCCCTGGGGTGGAACCTGAATCGTCAGGGTTCCGTTTTTCAAGGTGGCATGTTCGGAAGGCGCTGCTTTTCCAGCATCGCGCAGCTTCACGATCTCTTCCCGTGAAGGAAACGCCGGCCGGCCCATCGCGTCATAGGCAGGGATTACATTGCCATGTGTCTCGTCGACGCGCAGAATCGTTGCTGCTGCGTTGGATGCGACTCCCGCCAGCTGTAAGGTGAACGTTCGTTCTGGGCCGCGGCTGGCAGGAGGCTTCGTATAAGCGGCTCCCGTGCCGTCCGGTGGAGCGTAGTTCCAGAGCGCGATGGCGAGCGAGCCATCGGAGCGGCGTGTCGCAAGAGCAGAGTCTGAGTTCAGCGCAATACGTTGATCGCCGAGCTGGTGCAGCATGGCAAAGGCATGGAAGGCCGGCTTCTGGATGTGGTCTTCAGCGATCAAGCCAAAGCCTCCATAGAACGGAGTCCGGACAACACCCTGTTCTTCAAAGACATCGGAGAAAGTCCAATAGCTCAGCGACTCGACGAGTCCGTCGCACTGGCTGATTGTGGTCGCCAGCCACGGCCCCATGTAGATGGTGTCGGTGACGTTGGGTTCGTTGGCGTAACTGGCGTTGTACTCACTGAAGATCAGCGGGGTTTTGGGCAGCGGTGAAGTGGTGATCTCATCATGCACTTTGCGGACGGAGCGGCAGACCATGCGATCGCGCGGGATGTTTTCTTCCGTGTGGAAGACGTCTTTCGCGCTGTCGTTGGCATAGACGTGGCTCGATGCGAAATCGACTGGAATGTTCTTCTCTTTGCAGTGTCGGAGGAAGTCTCCAACCCATGCAGCTTGTGCTGTCGCGGGTCCACCGACACGGAGACGCGGGCTTACTTTCTTGATTGCCAGCGCGGTGTGGGCGTACAGCTCAAAGTAAGTTTCCTGCTTTGGCTTTCCGGCCCAGAAGTCGATGTTAGGTTCGTTCCAGACCTCGAAGTTCCAGTGCGATACCTCATCCAGCCCGTACCGATTGACTAAGTGTTGTACGAAGGCAGTGATCATCGCGTCCCATTGCGCGTAGTCCTTCGGGGGCGAGACATTCTGCTTGTACCAGAACGGGTGGAGCGCAGCCGGATCGGAGGCGAGCTTCTTGGGCATGAAGCTCAGCTCGACGAAAGGCCGGACTCCTTGCTCGAGCAGGCCATCATAGATCTGGTCGATGTAAGAGAAGTTGTAGTCGCCCATCATCTCCGGCGAGATGACGGTGGTGTTCTTCATCTGAGCGAACTGAACTGGCCTGCGATCCGGATCGTACAGTCCGACGTCATCCATGAAGATGCCGTGGAAACGCACGGTCTGAAAGTCGGTGATCTCTTTAACCGAGCGAAGGTCTTTGCGATAACTCTCACGCAGGGAGAGGATGGCGCGGCCGGAGCCGAAGTCTCTTTCCCAAAAATGAGGAAAGGGAGTGGTCTGGGCCTTCGCGTCGATACGAAGCATCTCGCCGGTTTGCGCTTTTGCCGATACGATCGTCATCATCCCCAGAGTTAAAGTGATGATGCAGAAAAACAAGCGGCTGCCTCGCCGCTGCCGATGAAGCACCATGAGAAGAAGAGATCTCCGCTTTTCAGATTTGCGCATTCTCAGAGACTAGGATGCATAAAGGATGCTGCCAGACTCGGCGCGTCGTTCGTGTGTATCCCTCCCCCCTATCATTTTTTGCGCAAAGTATTCAAAACATGGAGCTTAGCTTCGGACTAATTGCGCGAAATATAGAAAAATAAGGAAGTAAAGTGTCAAAGTATTCAAAATAAATGATTTATTGAGGCAATTATTTCCCCAAAGAGAGCTGACCTTTCTGGCCGCTATTTTTAGTTTAACAAAGCTAATAGGGGTAATCCGCAATGCGTATGTCATTTGTTTTGTGTGATTTGAATGGATTTTTGGCTTGACAGAGTTTGAGGGCGCGAAACTGGTGGGACGCGGTCGAAAGCAGGTTCCTCGACTTCGCTGGAATGTTCCCATTCATGTTGCTCTGCTCCATGAATGGAGCACCCGCTTGAGCAGGAGATTGGTGGTGAGCTCGTTCGGAATGACACCCTAGTGAGTTGTTGGTGAGATGAAATACGGGGATTCTTTTCTGCGTTGCTCCGCTCAGAATGACAGTCAAGATTATGCACCGATCATGGAGTCACGGTGATGAGGAGCAGTGCGTTGGGTTCGAGCGTCACGGTGAGTTGATGGTCCTGTAGATGAGTCTCTTCTGGGGTGGGGAGAGCGGTAGCTCGATTCAACTGTTCGACTTGCTGGGGTGTGGGGTAGTCCGGTTTGCCGATCTTTGCGTATTCGGGAAGGACATTTCCGTGTTCATTGTCGACGCGCTGGGTGGTGGCGCGAGCCGAGGCAGAGGTTCCGCGAAGAACCAGGGTGAGAGTACGGGGCTTAGCCTTGCTGAGTGAGTCAGGGTCGGGATCGACGAGGTTCCATGCGGCGATCTTCAAGCTGCCATCGGATAACTTCGTGACGATGATGTCAGGTGAGTTGTTGGCGATGCGGCGATCACCGAGTTGATGCAGCAATGCGAATCCATAGTAGCTCGGTTTGTTAATTCCGAACTCAGCGCGAAGACCGAATTGGCCGATGAAGGGACGAGGGCCAGGGCCACCTTCTTCAAAGACGTCGGAGAAGGTCCAGAAGGACATCATGTCGACGAGGCCGTCGCACTGACGAACAGTGTTGGCGAGAGCCGCGCCGACGTAGGTGGTATCGCGCGACTGGTTATGCCCGGGGACATTCCACTCTGTCCAGAAGAGTGGCAGCTTTGGTTTACCTGCGGCCTTCATCTGATTGCGCACCATGCCGATGGCGCGGCAGACGCGCTGATCCATGGGGAGATCTTTGGGGACGCTGGGATCGTCGGGGAACATGTTTTCGACGGTATCGTCGGCATAACCGTGACTGGAGACGAAGTCGACGGGGACGTTGTTTTCAGCGGTGTGTTTGAGGAAAGCCGAGACCCACTGTGCGGCTGCGGTTGCAGGGCCTCCAACACGCAGACGAGGGCTTACAGCCTTGAGGTCGCGCGCGGTGTGATCGTAGAGCTCGAAGTAGCTTCGCTGGCGAGGGATGCCGTTCCAGAAGTCGATGTTGGGTTCGTTCCAGACCTCGAAGTACCACTGCGAGACTTCATCGATACCGTATCGCTGCACTAGATTTTTTGCGAAGGCGGTGATGAGGCCATCCCACTTTTCCATCGACTTCGGCGGCGAGACATTTTGCTTGTACCAGAAGGGATGCAGGGCATCGGGATTGAAGGCGAGTTTTTTGGGCATGAAGCCGATCTCGACGACGGGCCGCACACCATTGGCAAGCAGATTGTCGTAGACCTGGTTGACGTAGGCGAAGTTGTAGACGGGGTTGCCATGTTCGTCCTCGTTGTAGACGCCGAGCTCATCGTGCAGGATGGCGTGGAAGCGGACGTAACGGAAGTCGGTGACCTGCTTTACGGCTTTGAGGTCATTGAGGTAGCTCTGACGAAGGACGAGCGCGGCGCGACCGGAGCCAAACATCTCCTCCCAGAAGTGAGGGAAGGGAGTAGTGGGGGCGTTGGCATCGATGGTGATGGTTTGCGCGGAAAGGGAAAGAGTACCAAGTAGAGGAAGGAGCAGGAGAGCTTTCAGAGAAGAGAGTCGAAGGCAGTTCATTGTGGAAGCTCCTGAGGAGGGACGAAGAAAGGAGCGCCTCGTAGGCGCTCCTTTCTTGATTGAAGTGTAGAGAACCTGACAAACGCAGGTCCTGCGACTTCGTTTGCCACCTTGTGTGCCAAACTTCGCTCAGGATGACACATCAAGATGAACTTTCCATTGTTGGCACGCTTTAGAAGCTGAAGCGGGCCTGGAACTCGATGGTGCGTGAGCCAAGAGCCGTTTTGCCCTGGCCGAAGGTTGGGTTAGTGATGATGGTATTGTCGTCTCCTGTATTGAAGGGCGTGATGTTGGTCTGGTTGAAGATGTTGAAGAACATGGCGCGGATGGTGAGTCCGGCGTTTTCGCCAAGGATGCTGTTGCTGGGAATCCCGAAGGTCTTCTGCGCATCCATGTCGGTGTCAAAGTAGTTTGGGCCGTGGAGGCTGTTGCGTCCTACACCTGGAGGTGGAGGAGCTCCTGTTGTGGGATAACTGGGTACGGTGAAATAAGCGAGGCCACCGTTGGGGAACTGGCCGCCTGTCCGTTTGAAGGTATCGTTGCTGGTATCGCCGGTGCCACGTGCGATCTGAGCGCCGGGGCGAAGAGTGCAATATCCGCTGCCGACATAGACGACGTTGCAGCCCGTGTTGGTATAGACGGGGGTCCAAGGGAAGCCGGTGTGGTACTGGATGATGCCGCTGAGTTGGATGCCGCCGAAGATGCCTTCCATCAGGCGATTGTGGGGGAAGAACTTCGGAGCATAGGTTCCGAAGAGCTTCGCGTTGTGAGTGACATCGTAGTCGGCCCGGCCGTAGGCGAAGCGATTGTCATAGGGGTAGTAGTCGATGTAGTAGTCCTGCGATGCTGTATCCATGATCTTGCCCCAGCGGTATTGGCCAGTCATGCTGAAGTTGCGACCGAAGTCGTGCCGAACCTCCGCAAGGAAGGCGTGGGAGCTGGCGCTCACATCGTTCAGGAAGTAGTTGAACGAGCTGATGGATGGGTTCAGGTTGGGATAGTAGATCCAGTTGAGGTTGGTCTGGCGGGTGTAATGGCGCGAGATGCTGCCCTGATATCCGAGGCTGAGAACCCAGCGTGAGGCAAGAGCATATTCCACGCCCAGGGACGTTTTGTAAGTCAGCGGAGTAGGCAGATTTTGTTGAATGGCTTGAATCTGCAACGGTGCTCCTCCGACGGGCAGGCCATTGGGGCCGAAGGTGGCAATCGCGGTGGGATTCGAAGGATACCCGTTGATGTTGGTTGGGCTTGAAGATGCCGCGTAGATGACTCCCGGGCAGTTGGTGAGAGTGGTATTCGTACAGACAGCATTGATCTGCGTGACCAGTGGAGGATTGGAACGGCCGTTGAGAGTAACAGCTTGTTGCATGCGGTTGTAGGCGATGCCGAATCCACCACGGACGACAGCTAGATGGTTTGAAGACGGATTGATGGAATAGGCAAAGCCGAACTGCGGTCCCCAGTTGTTGGGGCTGGTCTTGTAGAGATCGCCGCCGACTTTCATGGTGGTGCCGGTTAGAGTTTGAGCTCCGGTGCCGAGCACAGGATTGCTGATGTTGTTGTTCTTCTCGGTGGTGGGTGTGAAGTACTCCCAGCGCATGCCAAGATTAAGCGTGAGGTTTGGGCTGACACGCCAGTCGTCCTGAACATAACCGGCGTAGATGTAGGAACGAATGTGCTTGGTGGCCGAGGTGGGAGCGCCAGTGCGGGGATCGAAGTTTCCATTGAGCAGACGTGGACGGTCGTTGGCGAACTCCCACAGGTTACGGAAGGTGTAGTTGGGAATTGCGGCGCCGGTCTGCGTGTCGTTATCGAGCTCGCGATAACCATCGAAGCCCATGCGGATGTTATGTGAGCCCCAGGTCTTGGTGAGGGTATCGCGAACGTTGTATGTCGTTTGGGCAAAGTTGCCAGGGCCGGGTGCACCAAAGGTTTGAAAATCGGCTGTATTGATTCCTCCCATCGTATCGAGAGTGCCGCGGGGAAGCCCGAAGGGCTCTTGCGGATTGGAAGTGACTTCGTTGAAGTACCAGCGCACACCGTTGAGCCGGAATTCGTTCAACAGGGTGGGATTGAAGATATGATTCCAGAGTGCGGCGTGCGTGTAGGCGAGGCGGTCCGAATGCCAGAGATTCGCTGCTCTGTTGGGGCCGTTATACGAGGTGGTTGAAGTAGGAACCCAATAGACGGTGTAGGCGATCAGGTCGCGAGGATTGAGTTGCCAGTCCAGGCGACCGTTGAATTGTTGGGCGGTGCTGGTCGTTGGGTTGACTGTGTTGGCAAGAAAAACGTCTGGGACGCCATCGAAGCCGCCACCGATGCCGGGAGCATTGTTGCTGACGTAAGAGGGGTCGGCGGTGCCGAGCGGACTCGCGAGCGGCGAGCCCAAGTCGAGTGCGGTTCCGCCATTGTAGGGAACCGTTCGGCAATATGCAGCAGGTAGATTGACGAAGGCGCAGGTGGAATTTGGATTGACGGTGGCGCCGGTAACACTTTCACCGGGATAGCCAACGATAGCAGCGGAGACGCCGCCTTGTTTTCGCTGGGCAACTAATTGATCGAACTCTGGAGTCTCATACCACTTTGGCGGTTGCTGCAAAGCTCCACTGCTACGAAGCTCTTCATACGAAAAGAAGAAGAAGATGTGGTTCTTCCAGATCGGTCCTCCGACACTGCCGCCTAATTGATTGAACTGATTATTGTCGCGAATAAGAGTTTTAGTGTGGTCGGCGCCTGGAGCAGTAGAGTCGGGACCATTCCACCTCTGGTAGGCGTTCAGACCGGGACGATGAAATTTGAAGAATGTGCTTCCGTGAAAGTCGTTCGTGCCATTTTTAGAGACGATCAAAACCTGTGCGCCGCTATTGCGTCCATTGGTCGCGTCATAAGGACTGGTCTGGGTCTGGACCTCTTTTACTGACTCTTGATTGGGAGTAATGACAGCGCCTCCGCCCCATGCAAGAGAGTTAACCTGGCTGCCATCGATCTGGAAGGAGTTGCCGGAGACGCGTACACCATTGGCCTGGGACTGAGCACGGTTTTCTACTGCGAAGATACTGCCGGAGGCACCACTTGCTCCGCTTCCGCCGATACCGCCATTGCCGGGAAGAGAATAGCTTCCGCCACCTGCTTGTTGTGAGCCATCACCGAGAGCGCCCGGCGTGAGACGTAGCAATTGGTAAGGATCGCGATTCGAAGAAGGCAGCGTTTGGAGCTGCTGCGCAGTGATGGTGCCGGCGATGGTTGCTGTAGCGGTGTTGATGGCAGGTGCGGTATCGGTGACGGTGACCGACTGTTGCGCGCCAGCGGCATCGAGGGAGATGTCAAGGGCCTGCATCGTCTCACCGGCGATATTGACGTTGTCGACGGTCTTGGTGGAAAAGCCTTTGGCTTCCACGGTGACGGTGTAGGGAGCCGGGGCGAGTCGGTTGAAGGTATAGGTTCCGCCTCCGTCGGTGGTGCCCTTCTGGGTCTGGTTGGTTTCTTTGTCGACGATGGTAATGGTTGCACCGGGTACGACGGCTCCGGTGGGGTCGCTGACCGTGCCTTGTAGTCCTGCACGATATTGGGCGAAAGATGTTCTCGGAGAAAACACGAACGCGACCAGAGCAATTAACAGAATGGCGTAGGGTCGGTTCGAAAAGGGAGTAACAGAATGGGTTTTCATCACGGCTCCTGAAATGGGAGCGGCACAACGTGCGTGACCAAAGCTCCAGATGAGTTCCGGTTTATGCCGGAGAGCGTAGGAACGCTTCGCTGGCATACCTGTGTAGGTCAACCTGCCGCAACCTGCGACCGGATATCCTCTCACTTCCCTGGGAGCACCATCAGAACGAGTGCCTGTGGCGAAAACGGCGTACACAAGTCATCGATTGCACGACAAAGCTATGCAATCGCGACGCATGAGAACTTCATGAACAAGAGATGCAAAAAAAGGCTAGAAGGTCATTCGGAAGAGCAAAGAAATTTTGAGAGGGTATCTAGAGAGAGATGAGGAGGATACGAAATACAGAATACAAAGATCCCTCGACTTCGCCCGGGGTGAAACCTTTGATAAGGAATGCTGGAACTCTTCTCATGGTCTTTCACGAGGTGAAGGACCTGAGAAGAATGAGGGAGCGCTACTTCTTCGAAAGCGTGATGCGAATCCCTCCGAAGAGAGTAAAGGGAGCTCCGGGGGCAAGGAAGGTTGTGTTTCGGACGGGATAATCTCCGTTGCTGTTGGAGGGAAATGGACGTGCAATGAATTTGCCGTTGTTGTCGTAAGGGGAGGTTCCTAACTGCGCGGCGGTGTAGTAGTGCGTGTCGAGGATGTTATTGAGTTGCAGGAATGCTTCGAGACGAGAGCTGAAGAGATAGCGGGCTCCGACGTTTGCGACGCCATAGGCAGGAGAACTCCCTGAGCCAAGATAGTAGGTTCCATCGGGTTGATGCTGGTTGTTCTCGTTGCCGCGTGCATAAGTACTGGAGGCCGCGATGACGTTGAAGTCGATGAGCCACTTTTGTGTGGGCTTATAGTCTGCGAAGACCTTGAGGACGTGCTGCGGGATCTGAGGAATACGGTCTCCGGGAGTGATCTCGATATCGCCATCGATTCCAGGGAAGCCAGCGAGGCTGTTATCGTTGGTGCTGTTACTTCCTCCATTGACGGTTTGGGAAGACTGATAGGTGGCGTTGAGGAACGTATAACCTCCGCCGAGAGCAAGGTGCGACAACTGACCGCTTAGGTTGAGCTCGACCCCTTGGCGGCGAGTCTTGCCGAAGTTGAGGAAGTATCCAAAACCCGTTTGTTGGGAAGCGACGAAGAGGATGTCGTTAGAGTTTTGTCCCCAGAAATATCCTGCGCTCCATTGGAGATTGTTCTGTAGGCGACTGCGAACTCCCGCTTCTACAGTCCGGCTGACCACCTGGTTGAGCGGCGGATCGGAGACGAGAGCATTGGGAAGGTTACAGGGGAAGTTTGGGTCGGCACAGCCCAGCTCAATTGCGGTTGGTGCGCGGCTGGCTTCACTGTAATTGGCATAGAGATGGAAAAGAGAGGAGGCTTGATAGGTAGCACCAACCGCAGGATTGAATCGCTGAAAGACATGGTTTCCGGTGAGAGAGCCACGTCCTGGAGTATTCGCTGGAAGTCGATCAATGTTGTCAACAGTGGTGCGGTTGTATCGCCCGGACGCTGTGATGGACCAACGATTCATGGTGAAGGTATCGGTGAGATAGAAGCTGGGGGTCTGGACCGTACCGTGAAGCTGAACTCGAGTATCGACGGGCGAGCCGTCCTGGTTCGTGGAACCATCGGCGTAGGCGTCGACCGGTGTGATGGAGACACCATCGGTATTGAGATACCCGAACTGTGATAACTGCTGATAAGTCATTGAGCTACGATCCCAGCCGGCCCCCGCGGAGAAGAGATTATGGGCGGTGCGCCAAGAGAGGAGTCCAGAGAAGCCATAGTTGTTCTGTTGGGTGCGAGTGTTGGTAATGGAGCCGGTGCACTTTTCGGCAGGCTCGTCTTCTTGCAGAGCCTGAGCGATACATCTCCAGTAGGGGAAGGGTTCGGTGGTGGAGTTTCCGGTCGTGGGAAAGCCGCTGTATCCGGCAGCTTTGAGTGCAGCGATATCGCTTGCGCTGAGGTTGTAGAGAGATTGGTCAAAAGAATCGTTGTTGATATCGCCGTTGGTGGTGTCGGTGCGAACGTGGCGGAAGTAGAGATTACCGGAGAGGCTCCAGTGATCGCTGATCTGGTGGGCGGCGTTGAGAGTGAGTGAGGGCGAGTGGTCCCAGAGGGTATCGGGGATGGTGTAGACGCTGCTGTAGTCCTTGTTGAGGAAGCGGAAGTCCTGCAGCCCATTGCCGGTGAGGTTATTGATGGCATAGGCACCGGAGAGCGCGATGCTGGTGCGTTCGCGGTTCCAGCGCAGCTTGGCGAAGGACTGCCTGATCTGCGAGGGTGAAAACTTGCGCCAGCCGTCTTCGCGGAAGTAGTTGCCGGCGAGATACCAGTCGAGATCTCGTCCGTTTGATCCGCCGTACTCACCCTCGACGGAGGCGCGGCCGAAGGTCCCGCCGATCGCCTGTACAGTGAGTCCCTGATTGTTTGATCCGTCTTTTGTGCGGACTGCGATGGCACCGCCTAAGGTGTTGAGCCCGAAGAGCGGATTGGAACCGGGGATCAATTCCGTGTCCTGGATGGCGACTTTAGGGATGAGGTCCCAGGAGACAACATCTCCGAAGGGCTGGTTTTGACGAACGCCATCGAGGTAGACGGAGAGTCCCTGAGGAGTACCAAGCAGAGGAGATGCGGTGTAGCCGCGATAGTTAACATCGGGCTGGAAGGGATTGCCGTTGTTCTCATTAATGTAGATGCCGTTGATGCGCTTATTCAGGACATCGGTGAGATCAAGGGCATTGGTATGGCCGATGTCGTCCGCGGTAAGGCTCTGGACTGGAACGGGGGTTTGTTCGATAGAAAGGCTCTCGTTGCCGATAGGAGTGGGGGAAACAACAGTGATTGCCGTAGCGACTCCCTGAACCTGCAGAGCGATTGTTCGTTGGAACGGTGCGGTGGAATCGATGTCGAGCTGGAGGGAGCGGCTGGCGAATCCGTTGCGGGAGATCTCGATGCGATACCCTCCGAAGGGGAGATCATGTGCAGTGCAGGTCCCGTGCGAATCCGTTGGAACGGAGATGGCGACCGAATTGGAGAGCCCATCGACTGCGCAGCGGGCTCGGAGAGCTGCTCCCGAGGGGTCGGTGACGTGGATGCTGATCTCGCTGCGATTTGAAGAGGGTTGCTCATTCTTCTGAGCATGGGTAAAGATGGAAGCGAGCAGAAAGCAAGAGAGCAGAGAGCCTGAGATACGAGATGCCATGTCACCTTTAGGCGAACGTCGCCGGATGGATTCTGAAGGAAGTGTGTCGATGAGATATTCCGGAAGGGGAGATTTTGTTCAGGATATTTTTTCGGAAAATAAGCGGGTTGACTTCTGTCCATGCGGATTGTTCGAATGCTTGGTTTGAGACGTCTCAAATATGCTTGAAATCTCTAAATTGAAATCGGCGACGCTGGAGAGGCTTCCCTCTGGAGAGGAGACCCTCGCGCTTGAAGAAGAACTGCTTCAGTTTTACGGTGAGTTTCGCCTGCGCCTGCTTCGATATTCGATCTCCCTGGGATTGAAGATGCAGGATGCAGAGGATGTAATCCACGAAGTATTCCTGGCGCTGTTCCATCATCTTGAATTGGGAAAACCACGCGACAACCTGGCGGGATGGATCTTTCGTGTGACCCATCACATGGCCTTAAAACGGAGAATCCGATACCGCAGAGAAGATTTTGGAAAGAGTGAAGGATGGGACGGAGTTTTAAGCGATGTTCCAAGTCCTGAGGAAGACTTTCTCTTTACGGAGAGACAGATGCGGCTCCGAAGAGTTTTTGATGCGCTGCCAGAGATAGACCGTTTGTGCCTGCAACTGCGGGCTGAAGGTTTAAAGTATCGGGAGATTGCGGAGGTGTTAGGAATCTCTCTCGGAGGAGTAGCGAATTCGCTAGGCCGGTCATTGGAGCGGTTGCGGCGAAGCGAAGGAGGTGACTCGTGAGACTGGGCCACTTATCTCAAACAGAACGGATTCAGTTTGTCGATGGAGAGATGTCGCTGGAGGAGGTATCGCGCGCGGAGACGCATCTCAAAGAGTGCTGTGAGTGTCGCGCTGCGTTGGCAGAGACGCGAGGGATTGCAGAAGAGCTGAACAGTTCCTTGAATGCTGATTTGAGTGGAACGATATCGGATGTGCATCGTGAGCCGGGATCAGAGCTTGCGGCGGTGAAGCGTTCCGGCGTTCGTGGTTGGATGAAGGGAATCTCGGGCGCGGAGAAGCTGCGTTGGGCTGGAGCTGCGGCGTGTGTGGTCGCTGTGTTGGTATGTTTGCCGCGTTGGCAGAGATCGAATGGCGAGATTACGTTTTCTTTGCCGAACCGCGGGCTGACTCCAGGGATGACGAGACCGGTCGAGCTCGCAGCCGTGTGCTCCGCGAATGACGACAACGATTTTGATCCTGAGCTTCCACAAGAAACGCAGAAGGCAGTTTTTCGGGAATATGGGATCTCGATGGAGCATTCGGCGAAGGACTTTCAGGTGGACTATCTGATCAGTCCGCAACTGGGTGGTACGGACGATGTGCGGAATCTGTGGCCACAGTCCTATAAGGAGACGACGTGGAACGCACACGCGAAAGATGCGTTGGAGCGTCATCTTTCACGGATGGTCTGTGAGAGGAAGATCACACTCGCGCAAGCGCAGCGCGAGATCGCGAGCAACTGGATTGCCGCCTATCAGAAGTACTTTCATACGCGAAGACCGGTGTAAGCGAAGGAGCGTTCGGCAAAGAGCCCACGATAAAGTCGCGGGCTCTTTGCACTGCATAACGAGCTTTGGGTGTTGTATTTATTTCAGGACGATGATTCCCCAGGGGCCTTTGCCTGCCTGCACCTTTTTGATGACCGAGTTTGTAGCGACATCCACAGCGGTGACGTCATTCGACGGACCATTGGCAGAGTAGAGCGTGTTTCCATCAGGTGAGAGCGCGATTCCCCAGGGACGCTGACCGACCTCGACCGAACCGAGAACCTTGTCGGTTGCGGTGTCGATGGTGAAGACCTTGTGACCTCGACCGGTGCTGACGTAGAGCTTTTTCGCATCGGGTGAGAGAAGAACAAACATGGGCTTGATGATGCCAGGCTGCCCAATCTGGATAGTCTTGACGACTTTGTGCCGCTTTGTATCGACAACGACGACGGTGCCATCGTTTTCCGCATTGATGTAGGCGAGCTTGCCATCTGGCGTAAAGGCGACATTACGAGGGCGGTGGCCAACCTTGAAGGTGGAGACGATCTTTCCGGCTGCGGGATCGAGCACAGAGATCTCGCTGTTTTCTTCGGAGGTGACGTAGACTTGTTTGCCATCCGGAGTGACTTTGACTCCTTCAGGCTGGCCGCCCATCTTGAGGGTTTTGACGATGGTGCCTGAAGCAATGTCGATGATGCTTACGCTGGAGATGTCCTCGTTGGAGATGTAGAGCTGTTTTCCGTCGGGGCTGATATCGAAATTTTCAGGATCGGAGCCTCCAGGGATGATTTTGACGATCTTTCGCTGCACGACATCGAAGATGCCGATTCCGTCTGCGCTTTTATCGGCAGGGGGAAGCGTGCTCTCGTCGACGTCGGGGCCGGCGATGGGGGTTCCGCTGAGCGCGACATAGATTGTCTTTTGATCGGGGCTGGCGTGGATCCCACGAGGACGCTTGCCGAGAGGAACAGTGGCCAGAACATTGTAGTTTCCGCTGTCGATGATGGAGAGATCGCCGGAGACTTCGTTGGTGACGTAGATCTTTGGCGCACCGGATTCTGCGGGAGGTGCAGGGGAGGCAGGAGTAGTGGCAGTGTTCTGCGACTTGCAACCAATCAGCAGAGAGAATGCACAGGCGAAGAAGAGAGCTCGATTGAAAGTCTTAGGCATTCGTTATTTTCCTTTGTAGGTGAAGTCGGCAGTAGCGTGTTGCTGAGGAGCGATAGTGATCTGCTGCTCCTGCGTTCCCAGCTTTTCCTGCCACACGGCGAGAGTGTAGGTTCCGGGCGGAAGGTTGCTGATGGTGAAAGAACCGTCGTCTTTCGAGACGGAGAAGTATGGATGATCGAGGACTCCGATGTAGGCGTGCATCCAGCTATGGATATTGCACTTTACCGGGATCATGATCTCGGGCTTGATGAACTTGCGATTGAGCGGAGCATCGCCGGGGCCCTGACTATGGTTCCACTCGCGATTGATTTCGGCCATGGGATGAATGTTATGAGTCACCGGGTCGGAGTTAACAATCTGTAAGGGCTGGTTTACCTGGATTCCGAGGACATGGGGATGGAACCAGCAGCCGCTCTGGTCGATGACGACGGGTTCGGTGGGCGTGGGGAAGTTCTTTCCTTCGAGGCCGCTCTTGATGTAGACGAAGACGTTTGCCAGCGAACGGTGGGTGCTTACAGCGAGCGATTCATCATAGGTTTTGCCATGATGCGCTGCGACACAGGCAGGGTCTTCACTCATGTCGATCGCTTTACGCGGAGGTAGTTTGCCGGTGTAGCGAATGGTCCCGGTGATAGATCCAGCAGTGGCAGGATCGACGTGGAAATAGGTGACTGCTGGTTGAGCGGTTTTGGCGGGCGCAGTCTGCTCCGATTTGCGGGAGCATCCGATGGGCAGAAGAGCGGAGACAAGGCAAAGAGGGATGAGTCTGCGAAGGCTGCGGGTCATATTTATTCTTTGTCCTTTGCTGGAGGTCCGACGTTCGGCGGGAGATCGCCTGTAAGAGATTGTAGAAACTCAACGAGATCCGCGCGATCCTGACCGGAGAGGTGAATGCTTTTCATCTCTTTATCGAGATCGGGATTGGAATTTCCTCCTCCTGCGTAGAAGTCGACGACCTGGCGCAGCGTCTGAAGGCTTCCATCGTGCATATAAGGAGCGGTTTTAGCGACGTTGCGAAGCGTGGGAGTTTTGAAGGCTCCACGGTCGGTTTCGACGTGGGTCTGCTGAAAGCGGCCGACGTCTTTGAAGGTTCCTTCGTCGGTGACACCTTCTCCCGTGTTGTGGAATTTGCCATCGGTAAAGAGGGCATATTGAGCACTGATGGTGTGGCAGGAAGCGCAGTTGCCTCGATTGGGGTCGAGGAAGACGGCCAGGCCGCGCACCTGTTCTGGTGTGAGGGCGTGGCTATCGCCACCGAACTGATAATGATCGAAGGCGGAGTTCCCGCTGAGAAGAGTGCGTTCGAAGCTGGCGAGCGCATTTTCGATGCGCTCAAGAGTAATGTTGCTGGTCCCGAAGGCTTCGCGGAAGAGCGGAGGATAGGTGGGGTCGTGAGTGAGCTTGGAAACGGAAATTTTGTGAGGCTGATTCATCTCCACGGGATCGGACATGGGCGAGGCGGCCTGAGTTTCTAGAGTCAGGGCGCGCCCGTCCCAGAATTGAAAGGGTTGATAGGCGACGTTGAGAAGGGTGGGGGCATTGCGGACTCCTGTGGCTCCACCTACTCCTTTCGAAACCCGGAGGCCGTCAGTGAAGTAGAACTGCGGTTTATGGCAGCTTGCACAGGAGAGAGTGTTGTCCTTGGAGAGTTGAGGATCGTAGAAGAGACGACGGCCAAGTGCGATGGTTTCTGCCGTAGGGGGATTATCGGCGGGAATGGGAACCGGTGGGAGTCCCAGGGGGGACTGGATGTGAATCGGCGTGCCGATGGGTTTTGCGGAGACAGCCGATTTACATCCCGCGAGACTCAGGGGAAGGGCGAGAAAAAGAGAGAGAAAGAGGTATCTCTGCACGAACCGGAGGAAGCATGGATGAGATTCGTTGCAGGTCATAACCTTCTCCAGCCTAATGGTTATGGAGCGAATTTGCAGGCCGGACCGGAGAGAGGTGGATTGGTGTGCTCGATTCATTCCTCTTTTTGAAGGACGCAGGAGCAATGGGAAAGTTTAAGCAGGGGGTCAGATTTAATGTTGACAGGCCTGAATGCGCGTCAGTAGGATGCTCTCGAAATGAGACGTCTCATATTTTCGAGCGGGATGACCCCGGGGAGCTTTCCGGGTCTTGTCGCAATGGCTCACGCAAGATGATGGTGATCGATTCCACGAGGATGGCATTCATGAAAGTACGCAGCCTATCTGGAGCGTCAATGCTGACGCGTACCGTTGCTTTGTCGCTTGCAGGCGCTTTGGGGGTCGGGGCCTCTGGCACCTGTTTTGCCCAGGGGAAAGCCGCAGCCCATTCTCCGGAGTGGACGACGAGCAGCTACAACCCGCAACGCGATGCGTGGCAGCGGCATGAGACGAAGATTACGGCCCAGAATGCAGGTAAGATTCAACTGCTCTGGAAACTGAAGACCGATAACAAGACGATGGGAATGCAGTCTTTCCGCGAGCCGATGGTCGCCTCGGGGATTAAGACGGACACGGGCGTCAAGACGATCGCGGTCTTTGCGGGTAGCGCGGACGACGTTTATGTGGTCGATGCGGATACGGGTGCGCTGATCTGGCAGAAGAAGCTGAAGTGGGCGTCGAGCCAACCGCAGGAGCCCGGTGAGGGACGCGGCTTTATCTGCACGAATGCGCTGAGCGCAAATCCTGTGATCACTCCAGCGGGAGCTGCAGAGCGGGTGCTTTATGTGCTGACCGTAGATGGCTATCTGCACATGATCGATCCTGGAACGGGAGACGAAAAAGAGGCCCCGGTCCAGATCTTGAAGAACATCTATGGCAAGCCCTATGGTCTGAATCTGGTGAATGGAGTTGTCTATACGATTACAGGCCAGGGATGCGGCGGCGTAGCGAATGCGCTGTATGCATATAACACCGTGACGAAGAAGGTGACGGTCTCCTCACCTCCGCAGGGAGGATTGTGGGGAACAGCGGGTCCGTCAGTCGGATCGGACGGGACGATCTACTTTGAGTCTGCGGATCATCCTTATGACGCGAAGACGGGGCAGCTCTCGACGAGCTTTCAGGCATATACCTTTGCCAATGACACGCTGACGCTCAAGGATTACTACACGCCCTCGAACTATAAGTGGCTTACCCAGCGCGACCTGGACATGAACACCACGCCAGTGGTGTTTCCTTACAAAGGACGCGATGTGCTTGTGGGAGGAGGCAAAGAAGGAAGGTTCTTCCTTCTGGATAGCAAGTCGCTCGGAGGAGCAGACCATCAGACGCCGCTGTTTCGATCGGAGCTGATTGCGAATGCGAATGTGAACTTCCAGACAGAAGGTACGTGGGGTAGCTTTGCGGCCTGGAAGGACAAGAAGGGAACACAGTGGGTACTGGCTCCGAATGGAGGCCCGACGACGATCAAGTTCCCGATCAATTACGGAGACACACCGAACGGCGGCATCCTGGCCTTCAAGGTGGAAGAGAAGAACGGGAAGACGGTGCTGACGAATGCGTGGCAGTCGCAGGACATGATGACGGCGGAGCCGCCTGTGGTTGCGAATGGGTTGGTGTTTGCTTTGGCCGGTGGGGAATATACGGGCCAGGCCAATGAGGTAGAGGGTGGACTTTATTCGGCGGAGGACAGAATCAAACGCTCGATTCCGGCGAAGCTTTATGTACTGGATGGACAAACGGGCAAGGAGCTCTATTCAAGCGGAGACCAGATCGTGTCTTTCCTGCACCAGGCGGGGCTGTCGGTTGCAGGCGGGCGCATCCTGTTCGGAACGTTTGATGGAACGGTCTACTGCTTCGGCATTAAATAACGCTGCATCGAGCAATTACGAGGAAGTCTGCAGATGAAGAAATGGTTCGGTCTTTCCATGGGTTTTTCGTTCGCGACGGCGGTTTGCTGTCTTCCGTGGGCAGCAGCACAGGCGCCCGGTAACTGGAGTTCTCCGCGAAACGACGCGGCGCATAGCGGTTGGCAGAAGGTCGAGACCGCGATGACGAAGGAGAATCTTGCGAAGGATTTCAAGTTTCTCTGGAAGATTCAGCTCGGTACGCCACCGGCGAAGGACAGCCAGTCCTACAACGAGCCGCTTCTCGCCGCGAGATTGATCAATGCCAAAGGCTTTAAGGATTTTGTGATCTGGCCGGGAGCGCAGGACCTGTACGCTGTCGATTCCGAGCTCGGCACGATGCTTTGGACGAAGCACTATGATATTGCTCCAGCGTGTGGTGCAACGAGCCTGGCGGCTGTCGCTGAGGCTCCACCGGTGATCAACTTCCGTGCGAGGCGGCCTGCTGCCAAGCCGGGAGCTGCGCCTGCGGCGCCTCCTCCTCAGGCAGGACCCGTTCCAGCTTCCGAACGCAAACTGGGTGGCTCGGCTGGCGGAGGCTATTTCGGGTTGCGCGGGATTTACGCCCTTACAGCCGATGGTCAGCTGCATGAACAGGTGATTATCACCGGAGCAGACTTTGCTCCTCCGGTAAAGTTTATGTCCGGAGCGGTTGGGATCTCGCAGGGGCTGGGGCTTTCCGGCAAGACGATCTTCACGGCAACCAAGGCGGGATGCCCAGGTGTGGAGAATGCCGTCTGGGCAATGACGATGAATGGAACGGATTATCCGGTCGCCAGCTATAAGACCGGTTCGATCACTCCACTGGTTGCCATGGGACCGACCATCGAGGACGATACCGCTTTTGTGGTCACAGGCGCTGGTAAATCAGACGAGGCTGCGGGAGTCCACGCCAACAGCGTTGTCGCGCTTGGGGCAGATGCGAAAGTGAAAGATTGGTATACGGCCGCCGGCGATCTGCAGAATGTAACTCCAGTCGCGTTTACCTATAAGGAAAAGCAGTTGTTGGTGGCTCCAGGCAAAGACGGAAGCTACGTCTTGCTGGATGCGCAGTCGTTGGGAGGAGCGGACCACCATACGCCGCTCGCGTCGACGCCGGTTGTATCCAGGGCGAAAGAAGATGCGATTGCAGCCCTGGCAAGCTGGCAGGATAAAGAAGGCAATGCTTGGGTGCTGGCATCTGTCCCGGGGACCGTAAGTGATGCGGCGAAGTTTGCCGATAGCAATGGAGCCGCACCGCATGGAAGTGTGGTGGCATTCAAGGTGCAGGAAGATGGCGGCAAGTTCACGCTGCTTCCAGCCTGGGTTTCGCGCGACCTGATCCATCCAGCTCCTCCGGTTGTCGCCAACGGACTGGTGATCGCTCTCTCGCAGGGAGATTCATCGAATCATGCAGTGTTGTATGTTCTCGATGCTGAGACAGGCAAGGAACTGCACTCCAGCGGAGATGCAATCAAGACTTATGCTCATGGCGCGGGAGTAGCCGTAGGGGATGGGCATGTGTTCTTTGTCACGCACGATCAGATGTTGTATTCGTTTGGAATTGGAATCGAGCATTAGTCCCGAGGGATTACAAGCCGGTTGTCTTCGCATATATAAGGTAATTGCGTCGCGATCGTCGGATATAGCTAACAAATAAAGGAAAAACAGGAATGCTGAATCGATCGCGAGTAGAAGAAGTCGTCAATGCAACAGGTGGCGTTTTGCGGCTGGCTCCGTGCTGGGTCCCGCGCTCGTTTATGATCCCGGGCAGAAGGCTCAAGCTGCATCCAGACGATCTTTATGCCTTTGGTGGACATCGTGGCGGAATCAATGAGCGCTGGTTCTCGTCGACGACGAAGGCTTCGAATGGGCCCGCGGCTCTTCCGGATGAAGGCTTGAGCTATGTCAATCCGGAGAAGGGCGATAAGTTTCAACTGAAGGATGCAGTAGAGGCCGCCGGTGATCTTTTGTTAGGCGCTGATGTGATGAAGCGCGAGAGCGGTTGGAACCTGTTGTGCAAATTCTTCGACAACATGGGGCCGATTCCTCATCACATGCACCAGACTGAGGAGTTCGCAAAAGAGGTTGGGCAGAAAGGGAAGCCTGAGGCGTATTACTTCCCACCGCAGTACAACCAGATCGAAAACAACTTTCCTCACACCTATATGGGGCTTGAGCCGGGAACGACGAAGGAGGATATTCGTCGTTGCCTGGAGAAATGGAACCAGGGGGACAATGGGATTCTTGCGCACTCGCGTGCGTATCGCCTGATACCGGGCGAAGGGTGGCAGGTCAATCCCGGTATTCTGCATGCTCCGGGATCGCTGGTGACGTATGAGCCTCAGGTAAACAGCGACGTATTTGCGATGTTCCAATCGGAGGTCGAAGGTCGCATCGTCGATTGGGAATTGCTAACGAAAGATGTGAAGCCTGAGTTCAGCAAGGACCTCGATTACCTGATCAGCATGCTCGACTGGGATGCGAACGTTAACCCTGAGTTTGGCAAGTCTAATAAGACCTTACTGCGCGCAGTACGATCTGAAGACGAGATGAAGGAGCAGGGATACCGCGAGGTGTGGGTGACCTATGGCACTCCGTTCTATAGCGCCAAGGAGCTGACTGTTCAGCCCGGACGAAAGGTGACGATCAAGGACGCTGAGGCTTACGGTGTAATTGTGACGCAGGGACACGGTCGACTTGGCAAACAGAATATCTCGACACCATCGATGATCCGGTTTGGGCAGATGACGGAGGACGAGGTGTTTGTGACCGCTGCGACAGCACAGCAGGGATTGGTGGTGGAGAACCTGAGTTCGACGGATCCACTGGTCATGCTGAAGCACTTTGGTCCAGGCAATCCGGATGCAACTCCGCTGATCAAGAAGTGAGGAATCCTGTGAACGCGACCAAGCAACACGCGAAACCGGCGATCCATAATGCGATGTGGCCTGGATTGGTGGGCAAGGGGCCAGACTCTGAGCCGTCGATCGACCTGGAGACGATGCTGGATCTGACAGCGGCGGCCGAGGTTGATGGCGTGAAGTTCGACGGGGTCGATCTCTTTGCCGCTCTTCCGCACATCGACATCGATTCGACGAAGGATGATCTGGCGCGATTGTCGGAGAGGATCGCGAAGCGAAACCTGGTGGTTGGTTCTCTGGTTGCTCCGGTCTGGCCGCCGACGGGTGGCGGCTCTGCAATGGGCTCAGAGGAAGAGCGCGGGAGATTTCTCACTCAGGTGAAAAAAGCCTGCGCGATGGGGAAGACGCTGCGCGATCTGGGTATCCGCAAATATGGCGTGGTGCGGATCGATTCTGCAACGAGCCCGGCGGAGTGGGCGAAGGATCCAACGGGGAACACGAAGAAGATCGCAACTACGTTTCGCGAAGCGGCCGCCATCGCTGAAAGCTATGGAGAGCGTCTCGCCGCAGAAGGGGAGATCTGCTGGGGCGGTATGCATGGATGGAAGCATATGGTCGATCTGTTGGAGCAGGTAGGTCGCCCGCAGACGGTCGGCTTCCAGGCGGACATGGCGCACTCTCTGCTCTATACGCTCGGCTACAACGCTCCTGAGGATCGGCTGTTACCCGAAGATTTTCGATGGTCGCAGCAAGATGTGCTGGTGGCAGCGCTCACGAAGCTGACAGACGCTCTTCGCCCTTGGACGATCGACTTCCATGTGGCCCAGAACGACGGTACAGTGCATGGAAGCGGTTCGCATGACAAGACAGGACGGCACTGTCCGGCGAAAGATCCGAACGGCAAGATGGACATCGTGAAGGTTGCCGGGCTTTGGATGCGTGGGGCAGATGGAACGCCGACGAAGGCCTTTCAGCATATTTGCTGGGATGGATGCATGTTCCCCAATAAGACGATGCTGTCTCCCGAGACGTGGCAGGATGTCTTGGGAACATTGATCGCGGTTCGTAACGCACACGGATGGGATTAGAAGATGGCAAAGAAGACTCTCAATGTTGGCCTGGTCGGATATGGCTTTATGGGCCGGACACATTCCAATGCCTTTCTGCAGGCACCACGTTTTTTCGATCTACCGTATCAGCCAGTTTTGAAGGCCGTGTGCGCGCGCAATGCTGAGCGGGCCAAGGGCTTTGCAGAGAACTGGGGCTACCAATCGATTGAGACGGACTGGAGAGCATTGATTCACCGAAGCGATATTGATCTGATCGATATCGCCAGCCCGAATGACACTCATGCGGAGATTGCAATCGCTGCTGCGAAGGCCGGCAAGATAGTGCTCTGCGAGAAGCCTCTTGGACGGAATGCGAAAGAGGGTAAGGGAATGGTCGATGCTGTTAATGCATCTAAGGTCCCGAACATGGTTTGGTACAACTATCGTCGTGTCCCGGCGCTGGTGTTATTGAAGGACCTTTTGAATGAAGGCCGGTTTGGCCGCATCTTCCATTATCGGTCGCAGTTCCTGCAAGACTGGACGATCTCGCAGGACCTTCCCCAGGGTGGTGAAGGCCTCTGGCGATTGGATTCGGCGGTCGCAGGCAGTGGGGTGACGGGCGATCTTCTGGCGCACAACATCGACATGGCATTGTGGCTGAATGGTCCCTTGACCGAAGTTGCGGCGATGACGGAGACCTTCATCAAGGAACGCAAGCACAGCCTGACGAACAAAATGGAGCCCGTCGGGATTGATGATGCAAGTTCGTTCATCGGGCAGTTCAAGAATGGTTCGATGGCATTGTTTGAGGCGACCCGCTACGCACGTGGACATAAGGCGCTCTTTACTCTGGAGATTAATGGAGAAAAGGCTTCGGCGCGGTGGGACCTGCACGATCTGCATCGGTTGGAATACTTCGATCATCGCGATGAGAGCAGGCTGCGCGGATGGAAGAGCATTCATATTACCGATGGCGATCATCCCTACATGAAGCATTGGTGGGTCCCAGGACTTCAGATCGGATATGAGCACACGTTCATTCATCAGGTTGCGGATTTTCTGCAAGCCGTAGGGGAAAACCGCGAGGTAGCACCGACCTTCCAGGACGGTTTAGCGGTGGATTATGTGACCGATGCTGTTTTGAAATCTGCGAAGAGTAAGCAGTGGGAAGCCATTCCATTTGCCTGAGAGAGAAGGAGAGAACGATGTTGAGGTTTTCGAGGATGCAGTTGTTTGTGCCGGCCGTCATGACTCTAAGTGCGCTATGCGCGGCTCCTCTGGCAGCTCAACAGCCTGCAAAGGCTCCCGCACCAGGGCGCTTTATCCAGCCCGATCCGATCGACTTTAACGACAACACCGGTTGGACACAGATCTTTGATGGCAAGACACTGAACGGATGGGATGGGCCCTCCGACGTATGGCATGTGGAAGATGGATCGATCGTCGGTGTATCGAGCAACGAACATCCCTCGGGGACAACGAATATCATCTGGCGCGGAGGAGAACCCGGAAACTTCATGCTTAAGCTCGAGATCAAGCTCGAGGGGACGGGCGCTAACGGAGGAATCCAGTATCGCAGCGCGATCGCGCCGCCGATACATCGCGAGATTCCACCGGAGCGTCTGGCTCAGATGACCGAGGAACAGAAGCAGCGATTCAAGCAGGGGCAGGAGCTGGCACAGAAGCATGCAAAGTGGAACCTGACCGGATATCAGGGCGACTTCGATTACAACAATCGCTATACGGGGCAGCTCTACGAGCAGGACAGCCCGCGCGGCATCATTGCATGGCGCGGACAGGTCGTGGAGACACAGTCCGGCAAGAACCCTCGTCTGCTTGCCACGCTGGGAAGCTCCGACGAGCTTAAGTCCTTCATCAAGCCGGGAGAGTGGAACCAGTTTGAGATTATTGCGGATGGTCATACCCTGACCCATATTGTGAATGGGCATGTGATGGCGATTCTTGTGGACAACGATCCGAAGTTCTTCCGGGCGAAGGGAGTTCTCGCCTTTGAGATCGAAGGGCCGGGAGATGTAAAAATCTCGCATCGCAATGTATGGTTGAAGAAGCTTCCGTAGCAACCAGGAGAAGAAAAAGATGTCGTCATGGCGCTCCCGCGAGGAACTGCTAAGCCAGATTGGAAGGCTTTCTCAGGTGGGAGGGATCTCTCCTTTTGTTCATGCCGATGGCAAAGCGAAAGGGACCAGCACGCTGCGAGTTCGAACGGCGAGCGGGTTTGAGTTCTGGGTCGTGCCAGATCGCGGAATGGACATCTTCGAAGCCAGTTTTCAGGGGCAATCCCTATGCTGGCACTCTCCTACCGGAATGGTCCATCCTGCCTACTCTTCCAGCCGCGGAACGGAATGGTTGAAAGGCTTCTTTGGTGGCTTGCTGACGACGTGCGGGCTCTCTACGGTTGGCGCCCCTTCGCAGGATGCAGGCGAGAGTTTCGGGCTGCATGGTTCCATCTCAAATACGCCGGCGGAGAACGTCTCCTGGTCTGAAAGATGGGAAAAGGATGACTGCCTTTTTCAGATTACCGGGCGACTGAGAGAGAGCGCCGTACATGGTCCCAATCTTGTATTGGAACGTACGATCACAAGCTCGTTGAAGAGCTCATCTCTGGAGATTCACGATGTCGTAGAGAATCAGTGGACTCGCGAAGTTCCCCTGATGATTCTTTACCACTGCAATTTTGGATTTCCTTTGCTGACTCCGCGGTCCAGGATTTATACGCCGTCAGAAAACATCGATCCCGTTAATGATTGGGCTGCCAGTGATCTTGAACGATGGAATACCTTTGATAAGCCTCATCCGGGACTAGAGGAGAGAGTTTACTACCATCGGATGAAGGGCAAGGGCGAAGTGACAGTGGTTCTGGTGAGCAATCAGGATACGCAGGACTATGGCATGGCTCTGAGTTATGACTCCAGCGCTTTGCCCTGGTTCAATCAGTGGAAGATGACCTCGGCGAATCACTTTGTTCTTGGGCTTGAGCCGGGAAACTGCAGAACGCGAGGCCGCGCTTACGAGCGGGAACAAGGCATGCTGGAAACTCTCAAACCCGGCGAACGTCGCGAGTTCAGGTTGAAGATCAGCGTTCTTGCAGACGCAAAGCAGGTGCAAGAAGCAATTGCTGCTGTTCAATAGAGCCACCCGCACCTGCATATACCCATCTTGGATCGGGTGCCTCATCTCCGCAGCGAAAACCGGGTCCCCGGTGAGCTTGCTCGCTGGAGAAGCCGCTAAGGTGGGAACATTCGCGCCATAGCGCGAACCCTCCAGCTACAACCTCTACATTCACCACTGGCCGAAACCGCTAAAATGGGCGCCATGTCGAATCGTCAAGCTCTAGGACATGCTCTCAAGTGCTTTGCTGACGCCACAAAGCGGCAGGAGTATTTTCATCTCTATTCTGACGATATTGTTCTGCACGGCTACCAGGGGGTGGAGCCAGGGTTGGAAAGCGTAAAGCGTTTCTACAATAGCTTCTGGGACGTCTTCCCCGATGCAAAAGTGACACTGCAGGAACTGATCGAAGAGGGGGAAACACTAGTTGCACGCTATGTGATTACGGGCACTCAGCATAAGACATTTATAGGTATTGCAGCGAATGGGCAGCAGATCGAACTGCTCGGCATCAGTGTGTTGCACTTCAGAAATGGTCGCTGCTTTGAACGGTGGGCTTGTTCGGATTCGCTCGTGTTGGCAAATCAAATCGGAGCAACGATAACTCCAACATCTTGAATGACTGCCATTACAGAGATATTGACTCCTCCGAGCGAAGGCCAAAAATCTGTCAAGCCCCTGCATCGGAGGAAACCCCTCTAAACCATTGAAAGACAATCAGAAATTAGGGCAGCCCAAAGTGCAAAATAAGCTTCCCTGTTTCGTTAGACTTAATAAATAGGGGAAAAGAAATCGCGGCTCCTGACCTCATAGGTCAGCCATAAGCCCTTATTTTTCTATATTTTTACCCTTAAACCATTTATTTCCTATATTTTGCCTTATTCAAATCTCGCATGTCTCTGCAAACAAATGCTTTACAGGAAAAGAGGTGGGAGGGGCAATGAGTCAACCTAGAAGTCGAGATGATCGATGTTCGACTTGTCGATGATCATTGGAGCTCCCAGGACAATCTCGCTGCCCCACACCTCAAGAGATCCGAGTCGGCCAGCAGTGATCGAAGTCGCTGATGGTGGAATCTTCTTTTGGGAATCAAGCCATCCGGCATAGACGGTAAGGTAGCCAAGGTCGCGCGTGTTCCACAGAACGATGGTCTGGACCACGCCGTCATGGATATATGGCTTACAAATCGTTGGCAGCGATAATCCGATGACATCTACGGGGCGTCTGGACTGTTGCACCGCTTCGGCCGCTCCGGGAACAGCAGGCGCTGAGATGGCCATAACGAGTTTGACTTCGGGATAGACCTTCATGATGTTCTGCGTCTGAGAAAACGCCTTGTCGCGATCGTCATCGCTGGGCAGAACCGTTGCCAGCTTTAATTGAGGATGCTTTGTGGCGACTCTGTCCTTGATGAAGGCGATCCATTGGTTTTGGTTCTCTGCGCTGAGGGCACCTGTAATGATGGCGAACTGTCCGCCATTGGGAAGCAGTCGCGCCGCTTCATCGGTCAAAGTATTGGCGATTGCTTCGGGAGTAGCTTGGTTGAGGAAGTAGTCGCGCGCGTTTTCCTCGGCATCGGCGTCCCAGGTTAACACCGCGATGTGATGCTGACGGGCTTTTCGCAGAACCGTCGAGATACTTCCCTTGTTCTCGACCGCTACGACGATGGCATCCACTCCACGGGTGATCCAGCTTTCGACGAGCTCGTTCTGCATGGAGGCGTCGAGGCTTGTGGGGCCGTCCCAGATCAGATCGACGCCAAGCTCTTTAGCTGCCTGCTCCGCCCCCGCACGCGCGCTGATGAAGTAGGGATCGCCTTTGGCCTTGGGCATGACTGCGATCACCGGGCGACGATGAGAGCTCTCTGCATTCCCGTGCGTCTTTCGGATGACAAAGAGAACGCTGGCAAACAGGAAAACAGCGAGAACACCACCGGCGCTCGCAAAAGGAATCCAGTTCTTCTTCGCAGAGCGATCATCGCTTCCACGCAGTCCCATCTTCTCGCGCAGCAGATCGGCGGAGACCACGAGCAGCAGGAGAACGCCGGTCAGAACTCCTGTGACCTCGGAAGGCAGGGCCATCAGGTGCAAACCATTCTGAAGGACACAGAGAAATAGAAGCCCCAGGACAGTTCCAAGAATGTCTCCGCGCCCGCCAAAGACAGAGGTTCCACCAATCACGATGGCTGTGATGGCCTGAAGCTCAAAGCCGGTACCGAGGTCCGATTTCGCCAGCCCGAGATGGGCAACATTGATGATGGCTGCGATGCCTGCGACTAAACCCGAGAGGAAGTAGATAAGCATCAAATATCGGCGAACGGGGATTCCGGCATATTGCGCTCCTTCCATGTTCAGCCCGATGGCATAGAGAGAGCGCCCGACGATGGAGCGATGAAGCAGGACCGCATACAGAAGGATGAAGAACGCAAAAAGAAAGACCTGGATGGGGATTCCCCAGAGATAACCCTGACCCAACAGGAGGAAGGTCGATGGGTATCCTGTGTAGCTTTGCGCTGCGTGGGTGATTCCTTCCGCGACTCCTCGATAAAGAGAGTAGGTGCCGAGAGTGATGATCAGTGAGGGAAGACGCAGACGTGCAATGAGCACTGCATTTAGAAAACCGCAGACACATGCCACCAATAAAGCGAGACTCATTGCGGCGGGAATCGAGAGATGGAAGTTATGCCATGCCATTCCAAAGATGACAGCGACAAGCCCAAGCGTCGATCCGACCGAGAGATCGATCCCTCCGGTGATCAGGATCGGTGTGAGCGCGACGGCAAGCAGTCCTAGTTCTACGCTGAAGCGCAGAATTTCCAGCAGGTTGGTCCATGTAAAAAATGCCGGCGATGCGAAGGCAAAGATCGCGCCCTCGACCAGCAGAGCCGCCGCGAGAATCCACTGGATGCCCGTGAGATTTAATTTAGGCCGTAACGATGGAAACATTTTTCCTGCGATGGAGCTGAATGGTATCGGTGGCGACGGCGATCAGAATGATGGCTCCCTGGATGGCTTTTTCCCAGTATGCGTTGATTCCCAGAAACGTAAGCGCAGAGCCGATGCAGCCGAGTAAAACAACGCCGAGAACGGTTCCTGTAATCGTGGCATATCCTCCCGTGATCGAGGCTCCTCCTACAGCGACCGCGGCGATCACCTTTAATTCCAGTCCCAGCCCCGCGTTGCTTGGAACCTGGTTGAAACGAACTGTATTCAGGATGGCCGCTAGTCCGGTCAAAGCTCCTGTGAATGCAAAAACGCTGAAGACAATTCGCTGTGTGTTGATCCCCACTTGGTGTGCAGCAGCTTCATGCGAACCGGTGGCGATGATGGCCCTTCCATATCGCAGGTGCGAAAGGGCGAATGCAGTTGCCGCAACAATCAGAAGAACGATGAGCAACGTAATTGCCGTATAGCTCTTTGTCGTTAGACCAAACCATTGAAATCCGGAGTTGAGTCCCTGAACCCATGCGCCTTGGGTATACCAGCGCAGCCCATCGCGCAGTGCAACCATGGTCGCCAGCGTCGTCACGATGGAAGGGATACGGAGATAGGCAACAAGAGCTCCGTTGAGAGCGCCACAGAGTGTACCCGCGGCGCAGGCAATCAACGCGCTGATGAAGACGGGGATTCCTTTACTGGCGCAGAGGCCCATGACGACACTGCAAACCGCGAAGATTGAACCTATAGAGATGTCGATCTGCGCCGTCAAAATAATCAATGTCATGCCGACAGCGATGATCATGACCGGCATATTGGTCAGGAACAGGTCGATCAGGTTTCCATAGGCGAAGAAGCCGCTCGCTCGCCAAAGCAGCAGAAGCATGAGCGCCACGATGGTTAGGAAAACGCCGATCTCTTTTGTGTAGGTCTTCATGCCGAAACGTTCTCTGCGTGGCCAAAGGCGAGCGCCATGATCTTTGACTGCGTTGCATCTTCCCGGCTCAGTATGCCCACAATCGATCTGTTGCGGAAAACCGCGATGCGATCACACATACCGAGAATCTCTGGAAGTTCGGAAGAGATCAATATGATGGCGACGCCGCGCTCGGCCATCTGCATGATCAACTCGTGAATCTCGGACTTCGAGCCGACATCCACTCCCTGTGTCGGTTCGTCGAGAATCATGATGCGAGGATGAATTGTCAGCCAGCGCGCAAGAGCCACCTTCTGCTGGTTGCCGCCTGAGAGCGTCTTCGTAATCGTTTCTGGACTGCGGGCCTTAATGCGGAGCTCATGGATATATCGTTCCGCTTGAGCTGTCTCCTGCTCTTTCTGGATGAGGCCCCATCGCGAAACTCGATGCAGGCTCGCCATACTGACGTTTTCTGTTATCCCCATATCGAGGATGAGTCCCTGCTGGCGGCGGTCTTCCGGTAGATATCCGATTCCGAAGCGGATGGCTTCTGCAGCAGAGGTAATGTGAACGGACTTTCCTTCGATCTGTACCTGCGAGGAGGTAGGAGACAATCCGAAGAGTGTTCTGGCTAGTTCGGTGCGCCCCGAACCGACGAGGCCAGAGAATCCCAGGATTTCGCCTTGCTTGACCTCGAAGGTGATATCGCGAAGGCCAAGCGCTTCATTGTGCAGTCTGCTAACCGAGAGCGCAGTTTCCCGAGCAGGTACATCGCGCTTTGGAAAGATGGAAGCGAGCGAACGCCCCACCATCAGCTCGATTAATTCTTTTCGCTCAACACCTGCTGCCTGCCTGCAATCGATGGTGCAGCCATCACGAAGAACTGTGATCCTGTCGGCGATGGTCTGAATCTCCTCCAGACGATGAGAGATATAGACGATACCCACTCCTTCTTCGCGAAGCTGGCGAACCAGGCGAAACAAGTTGGTTACCTCGTGATCGGTCAGCAGGGCAGTTGGTTCATCCATGAAGAGGATTTTCGCGCTTGAACCGAGTGCCTTGGCGATCTCCACAATCTGTTGTTCCGCCATGCTTAAGGTGCTGGCAAGCCGCTTCGGATCGAGGTCCGAGCCAAGACGGAGGAGAAGTTCGCGGGCTTGAGAGTAACGCTGCTTCCAGTTCACCTTCCATTCAGATTCAGCTTCGAATGCAAAAGCAATATTCTCGGCTACCGTCAGGTGGGGAAAGAGCAGGGGTTGCTGATAGATGGCCGCTATACCCATAGCGCGCGCCTGGGCAGGGGAGTAAGTGTGCACCTGCTGATCTTCGATCCAGAGTTCTCCAGCGTCGGGTGCAAGGGCGCCGGTGGCAATTTTTGTGAAGGTGGATTTTCCTGCACCGTTCTCTCCAATCAAGGCGTGGACTTCGCCCTGGAGGAGGTCAAACGAGATCTGCCGCAGCGCGTGAATCCCCGCGAAGCTTTTTGCAAGGGCAACCGCACGTAGCAGAATGGTTCTCGTCATTGGCAAAGCATCCAGAAATCAGGTGTTTGAGACGTCTCACACTATCGACTTGTCGAAACGACTGTCAACGCCGACGGTCTATACGCGTTGTCTTTGGGTTGAGCCGTTTGCCGTTGGCAGAAAGATCCACTGAACTAGTGGAAGATTCTCTTACCGTGAGAGTGGCAGGCAGGCGAACTCGCTGACGTCGGCCTTCTCCCTTTTCGATTCGACCGAGGAGGACTTCAATGGCACGATATCCCATATCGAAGGTTGGTTGTACCACTGATGTAATGCCGGGCCGAAAGAAGTCTTCCGCAGTGATCTCGTCGAAAGTGATAAAGGCAAAGTCCTTCGGCGTGCTAAGGCCCACGCTATAGAGACTTCTCAGAGCTGCCAGGCCCGTGACTCCATTTGTTGCGAAGAGGGCCGTTGGCCTGCCCGTAGGACGAAACATCCCATTCTGACAAAGGCGCGCGACCTCATCCTGTTCAAAACTACCGCTCCAAATCAGGGATTTCTGAAGAGAGATCCCGCCTTTCTGCAAAGCCTGTCGATAGCCCCGGACACGCTCCTGCTCATTGCGAAGTGCGAGCGGACCCGTGATGACTGCGATCTCTTTGTGGCCACCGCGCATCAGGTGAGTAATGGCCATCTCTGCGGCTCCACAGTCGTCAACGCAAACGGAATCCACTTCAAGGTCAGCCGGGACGCGGTCGAGACAGACGACCGGAAAGGTAGAGTTCAGTGCATCCCATCTCTCCGAAGTAAGATCCTCTCCGCTGGCCGTGACCAGTAGCATGCCTTCAATCCGTTGTGCACGGAGCAGGGCAACCATCTCCACCTCGCGCTCTGGGCTGCCTTCGGAATCGAGCACGATCAGAAAGTAGCCGCGCTCGCGAGCTGCGCATTCAGCGCCTCGAATGATTTTGGGAAAGAAAGGAATCGTGAGGTCCGGGACGACGATACCCAATGTTCGTGTGCGATTGGTCTTCAGGCTTCGCGCGATCAGATTGGGTTGATAATTCAAAACCCGAATGGCTTCCAGTACTTTTTGTCTGGATCTCTCGCTTACTCGTGTCGACCCACTGATGACATTCGAGACCGTACCAGAGGAAACCCCGGCCAGCTTCGCAAGCTCTTTTTGTGTTGGCGGCATAGTCAGGAATCCTGCATCAAATGCTTTTAATTGTCGCCGATAAGTCGTTTGATTCGAGGCTCTGAGCGGCGATTCTAAAAAGGCAAACTAAATATACAGAAGATTCAGGACGAAAGGCTTCCGGTAGCCCGATGGTCATCTTGACAGCTCTTTCGTCAGAACAGTAGCATTTCGACACGAAATGAGACGTCTCATTAAAACCATTTCTGCATGTAGAAGCAAGAGGATTCGACGGATGGATTGCTGAAGTTCGTAGAAGAGATGTTCGACAAATCCAGGGGACGTCAGGAGATTTCGCCAAATAGCCGTTAAAATGAATTCGAATCGGCGATGCCCCCAGCGGCTGATCGCAAAGAAGGGATTGTTGTAACCCATGATGAAGAAGAAGAGGTCAGGAGCTTTACGGGCGGTTTGGTGTGGGGTTCTTTTTCTTGGGGCGGGAATCGCCATTGCGTCCTCGGCGGCATTGGCTGCTCCCACTTTGCAGCAGGCTGCTCCTCCGGCTGCGGCGCAACAGAAGAGCAACTCCCAGTATGCGGTGTTACCGGATGGGCCGGGGAAGGATACCCTTGTTCGTGTTTGCAGCAAATGTCATTCCCCGACCAACGTGGTCGCTAATGGACAGACCCGCGATGGATGGGAAGATACTCTCACCAAGATGGCAGGGATGGGCGCTTCAGCTTCGGATGAAGAGTTTACCGAGATCCTCGACTATCTAGTGAAGAACTTTCCACCGGTCACGAAGAAGATCAATATGAACAAGGCGACGGCCAGTGAACTGGAGTCGCAGTTGGGTTTCACGACTAAGCAGGCTGAGAGTATCGTGGCTTACAGGGAAAAGAATGGAGCTTTCAAGACGTCCGATGACGTCAAGCACGTTCCTGACCTGAATGCGAGTGATGTCGATGCCCGTCGCAATCGCATGACTTTTCAATAAGATTTGACTTCCGGACATACTACAGAGAAGGGAGGCTCTAGAGAGCCTCCCTTCTTGCATCTTGAACTCGGAGAATAGATCGCTCGTCTGGCTGATAGGTCAAATTGCCTAATCCGAAGACGATCATCTGGCTGATGACAACAGTTTTCATTGCGGTTTAACGTGATCAGGCAGCTTAGGAATCGATGCGTAACTGGCGAGTAGCGATCTACGGTCTGTCGCTGATTCATTCCCGTTTGTCTTCGGGTGTTATAAGGCGGCAGTCAATAGTTTGCTTTAGAAATCTTGTTGTAAACAAGCAATAGCCCTGAAAGGGCAGGCTCGAATGAAAAACAGGTTCCGTCACGCTCTAGCTGTATTCGCTATTGCTCTGCTCCCCACACCTTATTTGTGTGCTCAGGTCGATGTGGCGGCGGGGAGCAAGACCTTTTCAACCAACTGTGCTGGATGTCACGGTTCGGATGGCCGTGGCGGCGAACGCGCTCCGAATATTGCGACGGCGCGCAATATCGTCTCGCTGACAGACAAAGATCTCGCTGGTTTTATCCGTAATGGGATTACCGGTTCGGGTATGCCGGCCTTTGGTTTTCTTGGCGATGATGGGATTCGCGATGTTGTGGCCTTCCTTCGTCAGTTGCAGGGGAAGACAACAACCGACGTAAAGCTTACCGGTGACCAGGCCTCGGGTCGCGCGCTTTTCTTTGGGAAAGCAGATTGTTCCTCATGCCATATGATGCATGGCGAGGGCGGTTTTCTTGCCAGTGATCTCTCTGATTATGGGAGCGGCATTGCACCTGAGCGTATTCGAGCCGCAATCGTTGGTCCCGAAACCTTTGTGACACCCGGTTCCGAGGTCGTCGAATTCACCACCTTGCGTGGCGAATCGCTTCGCGGCGTTCTGCGCTCCGAGGACAACTTCAACATCGTTGTACAGCTACAGAATGGACGCTATCGTCGTTTTACAAAGTCCAGCCTCAAAAAGCTCACGCATACTGGACACTCGCTGATGCCCGCCGATTACGGTAGCCGTCTCTCGTCGGCTCAGATCGACGATATCGTCACGTTTCTTGTGCGTTCCGCTGACCCGATCGATCCCTCATCCCGTCGCAGACGATCAAAGGCAGATTGACCATGCTTCGCTCGAAGATGCACCGCTGGCGTGTCGTTTCCCTTGCCGTAGCCCTATCGTGCCTGGCGGCCGCGAATCTTGCTGCGCAACGGAGGCAACGCAGTTTCTCGCTGGAGGCGGATTCGCCAGAGTTCTGGTCGCTGGTTGCAAAGGACGCGCAGTTGGTGACCGTGGGCTCCGGCTTCGGATTCACCGAAGGTCCTATATGGGAACCGGGCGGAACTCTGATTGTCAGCGACGAAGTCACCAACGAGCTTTGTCGGCTTTACCCCGATGGCCATCACGAGACCATCATGAAACTCGGCGACCCGGACGGCAATACGCTTGACCAGCAACGGCGGGTTATCGTGACGGCCAGTGTGTTGCGTTCCTTGATCCGGCTTTCGCCGGATGAGAAGAGCTACACCGTGATCGCCGACCGTTACCAGGGGATGCGTCTCAACAGCCCGAACGACGTTACGCTCGGCCCCGATGGCGCGCTCTACTTTACCGATCCCACGCTGGATCTGGTTAAGGGAGAAAAACAGGAGACACCCTGGAAAGGTGTCTATCGTCTTGCCTCGGATGGAACGCTCACACTGTTGGTGCGGGACCTGTCTCAGCCCAACGGGCTCGCGTTTTCGCCTGACGGCCGATATCTCTTCGTCGACGATACTGAACGCAAAGAGATATGGCGCTACACCTTCCATAAAGAGGGCACGGTCTCTGATGGCGTTCTCTTCGCTGAAGAGAAGAGTACAGACGCGCCTGGCGTTCCCGATGGGATGAAGTTCGACCGTAAAGGCAATCTCTACGTTACCGGACCGGGAGGAATCTGGGTATGGAGCCCGGAAGGAAAGCGGCTGGGGCGCATTCTGCTTCCCACGACCGCGGCCAATCTCACCTGGGGCGGCGAAGACCGTTCCACCATGTGGATTACCGCTGGGCCTAAGGTCTACACGCTCAAGATGAAGGTTGCCGGCTACCTACCCTACGCTGAACCGAAGGAGAAGAAGTGAGAGCTTACCCTCGCCGCATCGTTGGCCATACTGCCCGTAGCCTGGTTGTGGGCCTTGCTCTCGCTACTTGCGCGGCAGCACAGGTGAAGGCGCCTCACCAGGTATCGACCGGGGCGGACGATCTCGTAACGCACGAGATGCTTCGCAATACCGCGCTTGCCGACAACTGGCCTTCCTATAATGGCGACTATACGGGCCGACGCTACACCAGTCTCACGCAGATCAACCGGTCGAATGTCGCGCAGCTGCAGGCCCGGTGGGTCTTTCATAGTCGTAATGCAGGCATTCTCGAGGCAACGCCTCTTGTGGTCGATGGCGTTATGTATATGACCGGATCCAACGATGCCTACGCGCTGGATGCTGCGACCGGCAAAGTACTCTGGCACCATACTCGCCCCGTAACTCAGGGGCTTATCGATGATGCTTCAGGTCATATCAACCGCGGCGTGGCCATACTTGGTACCCGGCTCTATATGCAGACGGATAATGCGCATCTGCTCTGCCTTGATGCACGATCCGGGAACCTGCTTTGGGATGTCGCTTACGCTCAGGACAATCGCAACTACGGTGCGACCAGTGCCCCTCTTGTTGTCAAAGACAAGGTACTCGTTGGGACCTCTGGCGGCGATGATGGTGTGCGCGGCTTTGTCGTGGCTTTCGATGCAAAAACTGGCAAAGAGGCTTGGCGCTTCTGGACGATTCCTGCTCCCGGCGAGCCCGGCTCCGAGACCTGGCCCAAGGGAGACATCTACAAACATGGCGGTGGCACAACGTGGATGCCTGGCGCCTATGATCCTGCTCTCAATACGATCTATTGGACTACGGGCAATCCTTCGCCTGACTTCGATGGTACGGTGCGCGAAGGCGACAATCTCTACACCAACTGTGTGCTCGCGCTCGACCCCGATACGGGGAAGCTCAAATGGCACTTTCAGTTCACGCCTCACGATCTCAACGACTACGACGCTACCGAAACACCTGTGCTCATCGATATGGCCTTCAAAGGCAAGCCGCGTAAGTTGCTCCTCCAGGCCAACCGGAATGGTTTTATCTATGTGCTCGACCGCGAATCGGGAGAGTTTCTTCAGGCGACTCAGTTTGCGCAGACGCTCAATTGGGCGAAGGGAATCGATGCGAAGGGGCGGCCCATTCGGACGGACTTAGTGCCCAGCGCGGAAGGAACGCGCATGTGTCCCAGCTATGCCGGCGCTACGAACTGGTACTCGCCTACCTGGAATGAACACACCCGGATGTTCTACTTCCTGTCGCTTGATGATTGCAGCGTCTTTCGAGCCAAGACCGAGGACTTTGCCGAAGGAAAGGCTTACTACTCGACCGGAGCCGCCCATTTACCCACAGAGCGCAACAAAAAGTACCTCAACGCATATGACCCTGTGACGGATAAGTTCGCATGGCGCTATGCACAGACCGGGGATACCCACTCCTTCGCAGGAGCGATGAGCACTGCCACGGGGCTGGTGATCTTCGGCAACGATGCCCAGGAGTTCGAAGTAGTGGATGGAACTACAGGGAAATCGCTCTGGCACTTTAATCTCGGTCAACATGTTCATGCTTCGCCGATGAGCTACGCAGTCGATGGTGTCCAGTATTTTGCCGTCGCTGCTGGAAACGACCTCTTCAGCTTTTCACTGCCCCAGCAGGCACAGGGTAGACACGACGTTTCGGGAGGTACGTCCAGATAGTACGGTCCTTCCCATGATTGATTTCACCCCGCGGCCACGTCTCGCCGCATATTGAGAGCCCACCAGCGGCTCACGGAGCCACGACGCTCCAGGATCACACTCGACCTGCAGAAAAGCATGGTCGAGAGCATGATTCTTTGTCTCTTTGTCGTTTTCCGTTCCAGGGTTTTACAGAAAAGTAAAAACGACTTATCAAGGAGAGTTCCATGCTTCTGTGTATTCGCAGGATTATGCTGGCGTGTCTTGTCCTTGTTCTGGGGTCTTTGCCGCTATATGCAGCGATTACGGGATCTATCTCGGGCAACGTCCTCGACCCGAGCGGTGCCGCAATCCCCGGGGCGCAAGTGACGGTACGCAATGAGGCGACTGGCATTACGCAAGTCGTCACCACCAACGGGACCGGTTATTACACCTTTCCCGCACTCAATGTCGGTGTCTACACGCTTTCCACTGCACCGGCAGGATTCCGCACGTTCGAGAGTAAAAACATCAAGGTCGACGCCAATTCCGCCATCAATATCAACATCACCGTTCAGGTCGGCACCACAAATCAGATCCAGGAAGTAACTGCAGACGAGTTGCAAGTGGAGACGCAGACCACACAACTCGGCCAGGTCATTGAGAGTACCAAGATGACCTCTGTTCCGCTCAACGGCCGCTCCTTCACCGATCTGCTTTCATTGCAACCCGGTGTCTCTCCCTATAAAGGGACCTCGGAGGCGGGACGCACTGTATCTGGTGATCTCGATCCAGGCAACGTGTCGATCAACGGTGGCCGCGAGGCCTCTAACGGCTACATGATCAACGGTGCCGACGCCAACGAGGGAGTCTACAATGGCGCGGCGATTATCCCGAACCTCGACTCCATCGCCGAGTTCCGTATCCTGACCAACAACTTCGATGCAGAGTATGGAAACTTCAGCGGCGGCGTGATCAATGTTGTAACCAAATCGGGTACGAACCGTTTCCATGGCAATGCGTTCGATTTTCTGCGCAATACCGATCTCGATTCAGCGAACTACTTTGCCCCCGCTAACCAGCGAGGCGTCTTTATCCAGAACATCTTTGGGGGCACCATCGGCGGTCCTATCCGCAAGGACAAGGCCTTTTTCTTCGCCGATTACCAGGGGACTCGGCAGATCAAGGGTGCCACGCAGAGATTTCAGGTGCCCTCGGCGGACAATCGTAATGGTTATTTTGATACAAGCGACAAATCTCCGCTGACCGCCGGTGTTGTTTACGGTGCAGGCTGGGCCCAGGTGCTTTCCAACCGCCTTGGCTATCCGGTCACGGCAAATGAACCCTATTATGTCCCAGGCTGTACTTCGGCCACCTGCGTCTTTCCCAATGCCTACATTCCCAAATCGGCCTGGTCGCCTGTTGCAGGAAACCTACTGCAATACATTCCTCAGGCCAATATAGGGGATGATGTCTTTGCGACCGCTGCGGTGTCCGCTCACCTGACCGACAACAAGGGAGGCATTCGTGGCGACCTCAACACGCGCTTCGGCAACTTCTTTGGTTACTACTTCATCGATCAGTTCTCCCTCAACGATCCCTATATCAGCGGAGTCAACATCCCTGGCTTTACCTCAGCCAATCAGGGCCGAGCGCAGATGATTAATCTTGGCCTTACCACCACTGTGCATGGTACCTCGGTCAACGATCTGCGGTTCACCTACATGCGCATCATCAATCATCTGGGAAATCCGGTGCAGGGCACTGGTGTTTCGCTCGCCTCGCTCGGCTTCACCACGCCGTGGGGCCCTGCGGGTGGGCTCTCCAACATCAACCCTGCGCTTACAGGTGTGCCCGCAATCGGACTGAATAATTACAACTTCGGCACGCCGGTCGATACTCTCAACCAGTACAACAACATGTTTCAGGTGCTGGAGACCTACGCGCAGACGATTGGTCGCCACAATCTGAAATACGGCATCAACTATCATTACGACCAAATTAACGAACGCAACTACTACGCCGCGAATGGGCAGTTCAGTTTCAATGGACAAGAGACGGGAAGCGACTTTTCGGACATGCTGATTGGCGCTCCGAATAATTTTATTCAGGCCAGTCCGCAGATCCTCGATTCGCGCAGTCACTACTTCGGTGCGTTCGGTCAGGATTCCTGGCGGGCCCTCACGAACCTCACCGTGAACTTCGGCCTGCGGTATGAGATCTCAACTCCCTGGTACGACACCCAGAATAAACTCGAGACGTTGATCCCGGGTGTACAGTCTGTGGTCTTTCCCGGGGCTCCCAAGGGTTACCTGGTTCCGGGCGATCCTGGAGTATCGCGTACCCTGGCTCCGATCCGTTACAACAACTTTGCTCCTCGCTTTGGCTTTAACTATTCCCCTGCGGCGAGCGATGGTTTCCTGGGCAAGCTCACGGGAGGATCCGGCAACTTCACCATTCGTGGCGGTTACGGTTTCTTCTACACCAATATTCAGGATGCAACGGGATTTATCGAAGTCGGCGATGCTCCGTATGGTTTGTTTTACTCCAGCCCCGTGCAGCCCATGTTGGAGACGCCCTACATCGATCGTGGAACGGGCAATAATGAAGGGCAGCGCTTTCCCTTCGCCTTCCCGCCGACTAACGTCTCCAAAGATAATCCCGATACCACCTTCAACTGGGATCAGGTCGTCCCCATCTCCGGATCCGCGCTCTTCGATGTCCACAATGTTTTGCCCTACGTGCAGAGCTTTTACCTTGGCGTCCAGCGAAGCGTCGGCAGCCGCACTGTACTCAGTCTGAATTACGTCGGCAACGTCGGCCGCAAACTGATTACACAGGAAGAGTCCAATCCGGGTGATCCGGCACTTTGCCTTGCATTGCGGGGAGCGGCGCTTGCTCCCGGCCAGACCGATTGCGGGCCAGGCAATGAGAGCCAGCAGTACATCAAGGCTGATGGTACGGTCGTCAACGGCACCCGCATCCTTGGTCTGGACTTCGGCTCGAATCCCTATATGCGCACCACGTCGAGCTCCAGCTTCAACTCTTTGCAGGCATCGTTGCAACACTCCAGCAAACGCTACGAGTTCCTGTTGGGCTATACCTTCTCCCGCTCCTTCGACAACGCCTCAGCGCAGTCGGATAAGACCAATGTACTCAATCCTGCGCTGAGCTGGGGTCTGTCGAACTTTGATGTAACTCACAACTTTGTTGGCAGCTATACGGTGCAGCTTCCGTTCGATCGATTGACTCCCGGCCAGTCAGGCATTGCGTATTACCTTGCCAGGGGATGGTCGGTCTCGGGCATCACAACCTTTGCTACTGGTTTGCCGATTACCATTTCGAAAAATGACGATCAGTCCCTGACCGGGACGGGTGCCGATCTTCCGGACTACACTCCAGGCAAGCTCATCATCAACAAAGATCCGCGCAAGGGTCTACCGTACTTCGACCCCACGCTCTTCACGCAGGAGCCGCTGGGGCAATTCGGAAACTCCAGGCGTCGCTTCTTCCATGGACCAGGGATTAATAACACCGACCTGGCGCTGCAACGTAAGTTCGATTTCACTGAATCGACTTATCTACAGTTCCGTGCCGAGGCGTTTAACATCTTTAACCATGCCCAGTTCAATGGGCCTTCCGGGAATTGGAACAACGTGGGCATAAATGGTTTTGGCTACGTTACGTCCGCTCGCGATCCACGCATCATGCAGGTTGCTCTCAAGCTGTACTTCTAAATCACCCTGTGATGCCGGAGACAGAATCCATCTCTGCTTCCGGCATTGCATCATCTGCAAACCTCTTGGAGGGATCGCATCCATGAAGTTTCTTCGTCCTGTTTTTGTCTTGCTTCTCTTCGGCCTATTGTCGCCTTCAGTGTTGGCATCTTCTGCTCAATCCAACTCATGCTCGATCAAGCCCGGTAGATATCTTGGATGGGATTCGCAGACGGTTGCCAATCATTGGGTCACATTGATCTTTGTGCCGCAACTCGGAGGCAGGCTGATGCAGGTTGAATTCAACGGCCACTCCTACCTCTTCTCGAACCCGCAATTTCGGGGCAAATACATCTCACCTGCTGAGGCCAAGGGCGACTGGATCAACTATGGTGGCGACAAGGTCTGGCCCATGCCCGAGGGCAGCCAGGATGAGCATCACTGGGTCATCCAGTCCACTGCTATCGATGATCTTCCATATCGTTTCGAGACGATCGCTCAGGGGGAACGCTGTACAGTTCGTCTTACCGGCCAGCCCGACAAGATCACTGGTATGCGCATCGTTCGCACCATCACGTTAGGCGCGGATTCGCCAGAGATCCGCTTTCATGCCGTGATGGAAAATGCGACACGGCATCCCATTACCTGGTCAATCCAATCTGTTTCGCAATATGATCTTGCCGACCCCGCTCATCCAGAAGACTTCAATCACGATTTCTGGGCCTATACACCACGCAGTGCCAATTCTTCGTTTCCCGATGGCTATCATGTGCGTTATGGTCTTGCCGAAGACCCCGCTTTCTCTACGAACGACGATCTCTTTCGGCTTCATTGGTCTTACTTTGGCAATGAGGTCTGGCTCGATAGCACTGCGGGTTGGCTTACTATCGTCGACAAGACCAGCCGGTATGGCATGGTTGAACATTTCTCTTTTACGAAATCCGCGGATTATCCCGGCAAGACGACGGTTATTTTCTATAAGAACGGACCCCACGTTCAGTTCGATAAGAAAGGGATTGCATCTATCAGGGGAGCCTCGCCGGATACGACGCCCTACTACATGGAGGCAGAAATTAATTCGCCTATTGTCTCGCTTGCCCCAGGCGAAAGCTATGCCTTCGACACGACTTGGCATCCGATTGCAATCGCATCGGAACCGAAGCTGGTCTCTGATCCAGGCGTTGTGACTTCAGCTCTGTCTGCGACATCCCAGCTTGGAGGAATCACCCTGCGGGGAGATTTCTCTGTATTTTTTCCTGGCCGCCTTGTTGCTGTTGTCTATAACTCGGGAGGGGCTGAGATCAGTCGCAACGAACTTGCTTCAGTAGACCCGGCACAACCAGTTCAACTCAATACGAACTTGCCCGTTACTTCGGAGGCCCATCGGGTCGCGCTCAAGCTGCTTAGTGATTCGGGAGAAGACTGGGGAACACTTGCCAGCGCCATCATCGAGACGAATGGCACCATCAAGTGAAGTGGTCGTATTTCTGACGAGTTTCTTACGGGGGCGATGTGCGGCCTGCCCAAACATTGCTGGTGACAGTCAGGCTGGGGAAGGCCAGCTTTTTGCCATCGCGCGAAGGGACACCCCAAATTGCAATAGGACTTTGGCGCAGGAGCGTGACGTGTCCAGCTTGATTGACGTATAGAAGGTTGTAGCTGGTCGTTGTCTTCGTTTCCACAAAGAACCCCTTTGCATCGGAAGCCCAGGTCACTCCGCGCATGGCACCAAAACCAGGCACTGGAATCGTGGATGGCTGTATTGAGCGATGAGGTGAAAGAGGAACTAATTGAATATCTGGATTTTCGGGGTCGTGATTTGCGATAGCTACGATCGCTCCATCCGGAGAGACGGACCAATCACCGAGTATGTTTGGTTCCCAGGGGATGCGGGCAACTTCCTGTTGCATACCTTGAACGGGATCAAGGGCATAGAACACAGATTCTTGATTGTCGTTCGTCTCTCGCATCACACAAGATCCCTTGGAGGAAGTCGGGCAGTGGAATTCTTCGATGGTGCCCGTCGTATGGAGTTGCGTTGGTTTTCCGCCTTCCGAAGGGACACTGAATATGCCGACTGCATGACTCGGCGATCCGGCAAATTCCGTGAAGAGGATCCACTTGCCGTCTGGGCTGAATTCAGCCATAGCCGCTATATTAGGCAGTTGCGCCACAACCTCCATCTTGGCTTCTCCCAGTCGCTCTTTACCGATGACGGCGTTGCGATCATTCCGATCAAATAAGACCGCATCGCCATTGGGAGTCCATGTATGAGGATAGTTATTCCTCGAGTGATCAGTCAGCCGCGTCGCTTTTATTAGTGTGGGTCCAGGCCAATGAATCTCCGCTACATAGACGTCGCTCGTGCGACTGCTCAAAACAGTCCCTATCCAATTTCCATTGGAGGAAGCTGAGAGGACGCCTGGGGGCCCCCATACATCTGGCACCTGAGAGGTGCTCACGGCTTGCGGGTGGGAAAGAAATTGCCCTGTGCTCCGATCTGTGGGGATCATCATGATCTTTGCGCCATCGAAATCTCCCGTTTTTTCCGGGTGGAAGAAGCGCCCGTCCTTGAGCAGAAATCCAGAATCAAACTGAATATTTTCCTGCTTGCTCAGCAGTTTTCCAGTGCGAACATCCACGGACTCGTATGTTGATCGTGGAGATGGATCGGCGCCGGCTGAATTTGTGGAGGGATCACTGGCTGCACTTACTCGGTCGTCGATCAACCGATCCCCTTCAGGTGACCAAAGCAGACAGGTAAATCTGTCTCTATTCCTTTTGGGGATTAACAGATGAGCATTTTCTCCGTCTTCATCGGCAAGCCATATTTCGCTGTTCCCTGCGCGTGTATAAGCAATGTGGTTGCCATCTGGGCTAGCAACTGCCAATCCCGCATCGTCGACTAACAGGTGTGGTACCTCTCCGTGCAAATAAACAACCCAGACCTCACTTCTGTGACTAAGCAGGTTACTGCCGCTAACTAGCAACCAATTTCTACCGGGATGCCAGGCCAGCCGGTTGGCCTGGAAGGAGGACGGCGAGGTGAGCAGGTGATCTGTACCGTCGCCCAAATTATGGACCGAGATACCATAACGATCGCTATAGGCTACTAATTGTCCGTCGGGAGAGATGGCTTCCGATGTGATCCTGTTCTCTTCATCATTGAAGGTGATCTGAGTCAGAGATGGACTGAGATGAGATGTCCCCCCTGGCGATGCAGCCAGCCTGGCTGAGCGATGTCTCATGGCGGCAGCGCCCAGCGCCAACAGTAATAAAGTCGCTACACCAAAAAGAATCCTCGGAGACATGAAACGATGGCGTTCGGTCTGTAAAGGGGGTTGAGCTTTCCACGATGTGTCCTCCCCTGATTCGGACGGGCTTTCTACGAGAGCAGCAGTGTTAAGATCTGCCTCCTCGAGCGTGACCACTTCCTGGACGGGTGGACGTTCGTGGTCAGTATTCCTCGAGTCTTCAATCTCCTCCACGGGCGCGATGAACCGATACCCGAGCCCGATCACGGTCTCAATATAGGTGGGTGTAGCGGGATCGTCGTCCAGCTGTGCTCTTAGCCGCCTCACAGCCGTGTTGATCCCTGTGACAACATCAATGGTGTTGCTGTCCTCCCAAAGTGTGAGAGCAATCTCCTCGCGTGTAATCAGTTCACCGTGTCGTGTAAGAAAAAGCGTGAGCAGCTTGAGGAGAGAGACAGAGAGATGCACGCGCCGTGTACGCCTGCGCAGCTCCTGTTGGGCCAAATCAAAGCTGAAGGGGCCAAACAGGAAAATTCTTGCAGTGTCGTTCATATCGTAATCACAAATTTTGAGTCCGGTTTTGCTCTCATCTAACTCGCCGAAATGTAGTTTAGCAATGCAGAATGAATAGCTTAGATTGTCATATCGATTTCACATCGATTTTAGGCAGATTCTATGGCCTTTTCCTGAAGCTACCGATAAATTTCCTTCAGTTCCCCAACCCCTCGGACAAATAATCAAGGAGATCAGTATGTCGCTTCGACTTAACGATACCGCGCCTAATTTCACAGCAAACACGACGCTGGGCGCAATTAATTTTCATGAATGGCTCGATGGCCAATGGGCCGTGCTCTTCTCCCATCCCAAAGATTTCACTCCGGTATGCACGACCGAACTGGGATACGTGGCCAGGATCGAGCAGGAGTTTGCCAATCGCAATACAAAGGTGATCGGACTTTCGGTTGACCCTATTGAAGACCACAGCAAGTGGGCCGTGGACATCGAAGAGACGCAAGGGGCCCGCGTGAATTACCCGATGATTGGGGACACGGACCTCGCGGTCGCCAAGCTTTACGACATGCTTCCGGCGGAAGAGACAGGAACTTGCGAAGGTCGCACCGCTGCGACCAACGCCACGGTACGTTCTGTCTTCGTGATCGGTCCCGACAAGAAGATCAAGATGACGATGACTTACCCGATGGGTACGGGCCGAAACTTTGATGAAATTCTGCGCGTGTTGGACTCCCTGCAGCTGACAGCGAAGCACAAGGTATCCACTCCGGCGAACTGGAAGCAGGGGGAGGACATCATCATCGTCCCATCCGTTTCGAGTGATGATGCCAAAACGATGTTCCCAGGTGGTTGGAAGACACTGAAACCCTATCTCCGCATAGCGGCTCAGCCCGATTAGCATTCCGAGGGAGTTGGCCGGGGATCTACGTGATCTCAAATAGTTTGCTATCCATATCTAATTCTTATCGAGGAAATAATATGCCTGCACGTTTTGCCTGGTTGTCTGTAGTTGCGCTTCTCTTCGTTTCGCCTCTTGTATATGCAGACCCACTGCCACCGTCAACAGCGGCAATCTACACGTTCGCGGTAACCGGTTCGGGATCTCTCAATGGGGTCTCGTTCACAGATCAACTCATCACCTTTACGACTGACACCACACTCGCGACTGTCTCTACGCTCACCGGTGGCACGATAGATCGCGCATTGAATGTGCCGACCACGGTGTCTGTCTCGGGCGTGGGATCGGATAGCCTAACCGACAATATCTCCTTCGTTGTGGCTCGTTCCAGCTACCCAAATGCTGGTATTTCGGACCATACGCTGGGTCTGGGCCTGGTGGTGTTGCAGAGCAGTGCATTTGGCAATATCAGCATGTTTGATAGTGTGGGGCCTGTGACCGGGACTGGCCTTCCTCACTACTATGCAGTTACGACTCCAACGAGCAACGGCTCCCTCTATCTCAGCGATATTACGTCAGGAAGCTATACCGCATTGATCGGTGAACAGCCGTCGGTGGTTCCAGAGCCTTCGTCGCTGTTGCTTCTGGGTACCGGAATAGTGGGTGTTGCCGCTTCGGTTCGGAAACGGCTTGCATAGGCTAGGTCTAGCTTTAACCTTAAATAGTTAAGTAACGGTCTGCCTCGGCAGGCCGTTTTCTTGTGGGGCAAATACTGGAAAACAGCGAATCCGCCGACAGATCCACATGCTGGCTATGTCAAGATAAATTGTTGAAAATAAATGGTCGGGACGACTAGATTCGAACTAGCGACCTCACCCACCCCAAGGGTGCGCTCTACCAGGCTGAGCCACGTCCCGACTCTTTGCCTGCTGTCCAGGAGGACAGCAGCGGGGTCAATTTCTTAAGTGTACACGAGCCGATTAGGCAGTGGGAGGAACATATTCTTTCGGGAGGTCTCCACCCTCACCAAAGAAGAACTCGTTCATCTGCTCTACCAGGAACTCCTGGGCCTCACGAGTCCAGGGCTGCAAGCGATATTCATTCAAAAGCATCTTCTGACGCTCCACCCATTCGCCCCAAGCCTTCTTCGAGACATTCTTGTAGATCTTCTGGCCAAAGTCTGAATCAAACGGCGGCTCGTCCAGACCTTCCATCTCGGCCTTGTACTTTGTGCAAAACACCATATGTGCCATCGTGCGAAATAACTCCTTCGGAGTTCTTATTTTACGACGATTTTTCATTCAGCATTCGGTACGGCTGATCCGTCTACCGTCGCCGACCCTTTGCGTTTCGATTTTTGATCTTCCTGGGTTTCGCCTTTTTCTTGCCTTTCTTCGTTAGCGCCTCACCGTACTCTTTTGGCCCCTTATTGGATTTTCGCAAGGAGCGCGAGGAGCCGGTGGCCTCATATTCCGAAGGCATCAGGGCGAATTGCAGCCGTTGCTGCTGGCGGTCGATGCGGTCCAGAAGGACGTGAACCCTGTCTCCGATCTTGAAGACGCGGCCATTGCGTCCGCCAACAATCGTTCGATCGGTGTCGCGGAAGAAGTAACGATCGTCCTGCAGGCTGGCGATAGGAACCATGCCTTCGATGAATAGCTCATCCAGCTCAACGAAGAAGCCGTACTTCGTGCAGGAGAGGATGATGCCCCTGAAGTCTTCGCCTACGCGATCCTGCATGAAGCGAATCTTCTTCCACTCGATCAGCTCGCGTTCTGCGTCGTCGGCGCGTCGTTCGGCCTGGCTGGACTCGGCAGCGATGGCGTTTAGCTCGTCCTCGGGGAGCGGTCCTTCATGCTCCCCTTTTTGCTTCATATTGGGCCGAGCTATCGCATTTTCACCCCAGGGTTGCGGTTCGGTGCTGGGGATCGCGAAGCCGTTCGGGTTCGCTCCTGCTTGCAGCAGGTAACGAAGCAGGCGGTGCACGATCAGGTCCGGATAGCGGCGGATCGGCGAGGTAAAGTGCGTGTAGCTGGGCGAAGCGAGCGCGAAGTGACCGACGTTCGTCTCGCTATAGCGTGCCTGTTTGAGTGAGCGCAGCATCAGGTAGGAGAGGATGCGTTCCTCCGGCTTGCCCTGAATCTTTGCTGTCAGACGTTGATACATCTGCGGCGTGACGGGAATCGCATCGGGAATCTCGTGTGTCTGAGTGCGACGGCCCGAATTGCGTGTGTCGCGACGATCTCCGCGTGTGGTCACGCGTTTGACCGGAAGGTTGCTGAAGCCAAGCGTGTAACCGAACTGCGCTGCCGTTTCTTCGAATTCAACGATGCGCTTCGGATCGGGTGTCTCGTGGATGCGGTAGATTCCCGGGATCCCCTGTGCCTCGATCCAGTGAGCGACGCACTCGTTGGCAGCAAGCATGAACTCTTCGATCAATCGGTGCGACCAGCCGCGCTCGGAGCGAACGATGGACTGCATGTTCCCGTCAGGGTCGAACAGCACAACCGGCTCGGGCAAATCGAAGTCGAGTGAGCCTCGATGCTTGCGTTTGGCGTTGAGTTTGAGGGCAAGCTCGTGCATACGCTCGAACTCTGGAGTAAGCTCTGCAAACTGCGAACGTATCTCCTGGTCGCCATCGATGATCGCCTGCACCTGCGTGTAAGTCATTCGCCGCGCGCTGCGGATGATTCCTTCGCAGACCTCGAAGCCGACGACCTCACCTCGAGTATCGATCTCCATCAGGCAACTCTGCACCAGGCGGTCTTCGTCGGGCCGGAGGCTGCACATTCCGCTCGAAAGCTCGTTGGGAAGCATCGGGATGGCTCGGTCGGGAAAGTAAACCGAGGTTCCGCGCAGTCGAGCTTCGAGGTCGAGTGCTGTTCCAGGCCGAACGTAGTAGCTGACGTCCGCGATGTGGACCTGGAGTTGCCAGTTTCCATTCGGCAACGGCTCGACATAGACGGCGTCGTCGAAGTCGCGTGCGGTTTCGCCATCGATGGTGACGATAGGGAGTCCACGGAAGTCGCGGCGTCGTGCGATTTCATCGGCGTCGAGCGCATCTACTGTCTGCTTCGCTGAGTCTGCGGCTTCTGCGAGAACGTTCGTTGGAAACGTATGCGGGAGATGATGCTTGCGGATGACGATTTCGACATCGACCCCGAATGCGTCGGGCGGACCAAGTACCTCGATAACGCGTCCTCGCGCTGGGCGACCTAGCGATGGAAAACCGGTGATCTCGACATCGACGGCGAGTCCCTCGAGCGGAGTATTTGGATTTTCGGCGGCGGTCCAGAGGCGCTTCTGTTCTTGCGCTTCTTCGCCGAGGACACGGTGCGGTGTCGCGGCAGATTCTGCAACGATCTCGTCGCCTTCGACGATAAGGATCGGTTGCGTCATCCGTTCGTCGAATGGAGTGACATAGTTTCCCTTGGCCAGAGGGAGGTCTTCCCACGGGCTGCGCCGGTGCGAGCGGGCATAGTGGAAGATGCCGACGACCGTCGGGTTGCGTCGCGTGAGTACACGAGCGACGCGTCCGGATCGCCGTCCTTCGCGATCGCGCGGAGCTTCATCGACGAGCACCTCGTCGCCCTGCATGGCTCCGTTGAGTTCATTGGGCGGGATGAAGAGATCCTGTTCGCGATCGCCGCTACCGTTGGGTCGGACGAAGGCGTAGCCGTCGCGGTGCATGTCGATGCGCCCGGCGACGAGACGATCGCGAGTTGGATGCTGCTCAGCCACGGTGGTCCGCTGAGGACGCGCAGTCTTGGCCGGTGCGGCGGAAGGGAGACTCCAGTGATCGTGGTCAATCTTGACCAGAGCACCGCGGGCAGTGATGCGGGCGAGTTGTTCAAGAAGGAGGCGGCGTTCGCGTCCGCCTCCAAGTCCAAGCTCGCGGATGAGTTGCTTGTAGCCGGCGCGCTGTCCGGCAGAGCGCTCGATGCGGTGGATCAGCTCGCGATCGGTGTACTTATAAGGATGCCCTGACATGAATGATTAAGGATAATCCTGTCGACGACCGGATCAACGATGCGCTGTCTGCGAGCCGGGTTGATTGTGAAGGATATTCGCCGCCTGTTCCAGCGAAGTGCCGGATGGCGTGGGACGAAAGTCGGTTTTGACCTCATCCTCCTGCTCGTTGATAGTCTTGAAGAGCAGGATGTGGCCGTTGATGTGGACGTGCGATTCGGTGATCTGCCAGACGCCGGGTGCGAGGCGGCGACGTTCAACGTTGAAGGTTCCTCCCTGCTCCATCTTGCCCAGCAGGCCGTAGCCGAACTTTACATCGTGGATGAGTTTTCCGGAGATGCGCTGGATGCGGCTCTCGGGTTTGGAGACGATAATCTCCCCGGCCATGGCGGCGAAGACGCGCGACTCCATGGTGGGAGGGGTGAAGTCTGGATTGGGAACAAAGTTGAAAGTGGTCGCGTCTGGCGTGTCGGACTGGATGGTCCACAGGAAGGCGTCCGGCAACATGCGGAGCATATTCTCGGCCCGCTTGTCGTCCTGCTCGCTGTCTCGACGCCGTTTTGCCTGCTGAGCCGGATCGTGGACGAAGGAGTTAATGCGCTCGTTCTCTTTCTCCAGATCGGCGGCATTGAGCGGCTGGCCGTTCTGCTGAATCTTCTTCTTGACGGAGCCGTTGTCGGTTTCGACGACCAGGTAGACAAACTCCCCCTCGGGCCGGCGGACGGTGGAACGGTATTGCCAGCGGGAGTGGTCGTCGCGGTCCTTTATCAGTTCATTCTCAACAGCAGAACGGACGAGCTGTTGGATGTGCGGGTCCTGGCGGGATTCGGCAAAGGTTCTCGGAAGAAACAGACCGGAAAGAAGTGAGACAGCAAGGGTGCAGCCCAACGTGCCTATTTTCATCATTTAATCCTTGTCCTCTGGGACGTAGGATGCTGGCCAAAGGGCAGCCGTACCTACAGCATACCCGGGGTACTGTTTTGGTTCAAAGTCTTCATAAAAAAGAACATAGGCCCGGACCTCGGCTGCAAATCCTTTGTTTTGAGAGTGATTCGTGCAAAGTATTGAGAACAAAAGAACCCGGAGGATGTCCGGGTTTCTTTTGACTTGTTCTACTTCTATTTTAACAAAGTGATCAGGGTAAATCTGCAAATTCGATGTGGTTTGTTTTGTTTGATTTGCGAAGTTTCGGGCTTGACAGAGATTTTGGTTTACCTCGAATGATTTCGATTGCCAGTCACTGCTTCTTGACATATTGATAGTCGAATGTCTACCATCGCTCTCTCATCGAGGGTCGAATGCCTTCTATCAAAAAACAGGAGAAGCAACGCGGGGCGGTTCTGCAGGGAACGCTGGATATGCTGATCCTCCGGACACTGCTCTATGGTCCTGCCCACGGACATCAGATCGGGAAGCACATCCAGCGAACGACAAATGATTTTCTGCAAATGCAGCATGGCTCGCTCTATCCGGCTTTGCACCGCCTCGAGCAACAGGGCTGGGTTACTGCGAAATGGGAGATGGCTCCTGATCGCAACCGGGAATTCAAGTACTACCAGCTGACAGAAAAAGGCAGAAAGCAGCTCCAGATCGAAGAATCACAGTGGAAGCAGATGATGGAAGCAGTCGCCCGCGTGATGTGGCCTGCCACTGAGGAGAACTGAGATGCGATGGTGGCAGATCAGGAAACGGAATGCGGATTTGGAACGCGAGCTGCGTGCCGATCTTGAGCTCGAAGAAGAAGAGCAACGAGAACGCGGAGTACCGCCAGAAGAAGTCGCATCTGCTGCTCGCCATGCTTTCGGCAATCTCTCTCTTATTCGCGAGCAAACGCATGAAGCCTGGGGTTGGGCACCTATCGAGCGCTTCTGGCAGAACCTTCTCTACGCATTGCGCTCCGTGCGACGATCTCTATTTCTTTCCATCGTTGCCGTCCTCGCGCTAGCGCTTGGCATTGGGCTTAACACTGGCGTTTTCACGCTATTGAATTCACTCTTCCTGCAGCCGCCTACCCTCAAAGACCCGCTTAGCTTCGTGCAGGTGTATCCCCGCTACACAGGGTGGTCCACGCGAGAGGATAGGTATTCCTCGTTCACCACGGAAGATTATGACGCTATTCGCAGTAATTCACAGGCGCTTGAGGATGTAGCAGCATGGCATGTGTCTTCTTCCGTACTCGAAGAGGGGAGTAAACCGAACGCCACGGTGTTGGTTACCTGCAACTACTTTCATATCTTCGGGATCGATCGCCCGTTCATCGGGCGTTTTTTTGCCCCCACTGACTGCAACCTCAACTCCACCGCGCGGGTGGCGGTGCTTAGCGAATCAACCTGGAAGACAGAATTTGCTGGTGATTCACGCATCTTAGGAAAGACGATTCACATTAACGGATCCTCCTTCCAGATCATTGGCATTGTTGCCTCGGACGCCGCAAATTTCTTGCCTGGCGGTGTTTTCGTTCCGTATACGATGAAGCCGCTTCTCGACCGTAGCGGAGATCCGCTCAACAATCCGGATATGCCCTGGCTATTCATGGCAGGTCGGTTGCGCCCGGGGTTCTCTCGAGTTGATGCGCAGGCCGAGTTATCGACCATCATGAGCCAGCAAGACCGCGCTTACGTCAAGCGTCGGATTTCCGTTTTCAACCGTAAGACGACTCTCGTTCTGGCCAATGGATCGTTCATCGGAAACCCGGCCATTCGCGATCGAGTGGTCATCATGATGACGCTGATCCTCGGACCTCTTTCGCTCATTTTGTTGTTGGCATGCTGCAACGTGACTATGCTTTTTCTTTCGCGCACCGTTACGCGGCGCGGTGAAATCGCCGTTCGTCTCGCATTGGGAGCCGATCGCAGACAACTCGCCCACATGTTGCTGGCGGAAAGCCTGCTTACGACTGCCATGGGTGGGGCTCTTAGTATCTTGCTTGTCTACCGCGTTCCGATGCTGATCATGAATGCCATAGATCCAGGTCGGGCCAACTTTGTGTTGCTCATCCGCCCAGATTGGCGAGTATTCAGCTATCTTGCGGCCCTTGTCGTAACGGCTACCATCATCTCTTCGCTTATGCCTATTCGTGCCGCGTGGAAACTCGACTTGCTCTCTGCGCTCAAAGGGCGCGAGAGCTACGCTACCGCACGTTCCAGAACCACAAGTGGACTGATCATCGTGCAGATCGCTCTCGGATTTGTGCTCGTATGTGCAGCCGTAATGTTCGCTCGCATCCCCAGCCAGATCACCGGCATGAATTCCGGCTTCGATATCCATCACACGATAGGCGTGCCGCTCGTCGTGGATACGTCTGCCGCGAATCATGCTAACGCGCTCACCTTTTATCGCACGCTCGAATCGCGAATCATGGCGATCCCCGGCGTTCAATCGCTGGCTTATGCTAGCCTTCGACCCTTCGGCCAGGTTCCTCCAACGGAAATTCGACTGCCCAGCCAGACAGCAGGACAAGGAAAACCGGTTTCGGTCAATAGTGTTTCAAATGGCTTCTTCTCGACCTTTGGCATTCCGCTGATCAAAGGCCGCTCCTTCAACTCCGCCGATCCAACTTCGTCCACTGTAGATTCGGTCGCAGTAGTTTCGCAGGCATTCGCACGTGAGTTTTGGCCGGCAAACGACCCCTTGGGCAAGTCAATCATCACTCCCGACAATCGCCATCTCATCGTCGTTGGAGTTGCAGCGGACATCCAGTCCGAAACCTTTGGCAGCACAGATGGCCCACGCCTCTACACGCTCCGCGGTCCTGCCACACTGGGCGACAATCTTTATGTGCAATTTGACGGCCCCCCGAAGCCCGTGGAAAACGCAATAAGAGACACAGTCAAGGCGCTCGACCATACACAAATCATTGCCCCAGAAACTATCTGGGAATCCCTGGAGGCCGACGCCGCGTCGTTGCGTTCGCTCGCTGGGATCATTCTCATCATGGCTTCCATTGGATTGCTCATGGCCGTCGTGGGTGTCTACGGAGTTCTTTCGTTTGCCGTCAACCAACGTCTCCGCGAGTTCGGAATTAAAATGGTTCTCGGCGCAGATCGCGGCACAATCTTCCGTTCGGTCACCTTACAAGCCATTCGCAATATCGTCTTGGGACTTCTCTGCGGGATCGTACTTGCAGAACCTGCAATGTGGGTATTAGCTCGATTCCAGTCCGGATCTCCACTGCCCCTGCGCGGGTTCGACATGTTCGTCTTCGTCGTGTCCGGGCTCCTGCTCGCTGTGGTTTCACTGGCGGCAACCTGGCTCCCAGCGCTGCGCGCCACACGCGCTGACCCAATGCAGGCATTGCGGGCTGAATGATGAGAAGGGAAAGGTGTCGGGTGCCCTCTATGATGATGGACACCCGTTCTGTTTGCCGATTGTCTGAATTTAGACGGTGGCGGTGTGGATCTTTGCAGGCTGGTAGGTTCCTGGAGTGGAGCGGCCGGAGATGGCGAGGCGATTCCAGGCGTTGATGGTCGTGATGGCAAAGGTCAGGTCGGAGAGCTCTTTTTCTGTAAAAGAAGCACGGGCCTCTTCGTAGACTGCGTCGGAGGCGTGTCCCTGGGTGATGAGGGTGAGGGCTTCGGCCCAGGCGAGAGCGGCGCGCTCGCGGTCGGTGTAGTAAGGGCACTCGCGCCAGGCGTCGAGCGAGTAGAGGCGCTGCTCGTTTTCTCCAAGGGCGCGAAGGTCTTTCCAGTGCATGTCGAGGCAGTAGGCGCAGCCGTTGATCTGGGAGACGCGCAGCTTGATCAGGTGCAGAAGTCCTTCTTCGAGACCGCACTGGCCGAGGTACTTTTCGAAAGCGAACATGGCCTGGTAGGCACCGGGGGAGAGTTTGGCATAGGGAAAGCGTGGCTGCATGGTGTTTCTCCTTCTTAGTTACAGATGATCAGTTGCAGGTTATGGGTTGAGCGGGAAAGATTGCGAGCAGAAGAGCGCACGCAGAGGCGGAGAAGACGGAGTAGTCCAATGGTTTTGTGGGATCGAGTGATACGCTCATCGCCACAGCAAAGAGAAGAAGCAGAATGGAGGAGCCGAGCGCGACGATACGAGGCCATGCACTGGCACGCACGACGGATTCCGGAAGTAGGCCATAAATGACGAGCGCAATGCCGAAGATCGTCTCCGCAATGGTGGCAGACCATGCGAGGAAGGGAATTGTAGCGTGGGGCATGAATGCGTTGACTTTGGCGGTGTAGTCGGTAAAGGTGGCGAAGTTACCCCAGCCGCTGTATTTACCAAGCAGGCCGAAGCGGTCGGCAACAGCGCAGAGAAAAGAGGCTCCGAGAGCAATGCGGGCATAGCGCAGAGCGAGTCTCTGGAGCTTCGGCCCCCGTAGAGCTTCGGTAGAGAAGCGGATCTCTCCACTTCGCGTTGCTTCGGTCGAGATGACAGTTTTCTGGATGGCCTGTGCTTCATCGGGCGCTTTGGGATTCATGGGTGTTGTTCCTTGTGAACCAAAGGTACGGTAACAGCTGTGGGATGGTCGCAGATGAAGGTGGCGAGGAAGGTTGCAGGCTCGCTTTGGCTGGCATTCGCAGAGACGAGATGCTGTCCGTTGGGATCTTCGTAGAAGCTGTCGCCCTTGCGATAGATGGTGACGGCTCCGGGGTGTGCTGCATTGGGCGGCTTGACCTGCATCCGGAGGGAACCTTCGAGAACATACCCGATGACGGGGCAAGGATGGCTATGAGGCGGAGAAGATTCGCCTGGACGGTAGTGCACGCGGACAATCTGTACCTGAAGATTATTTCCTCGAAGGGGAGGAAGAGATTGCGATAGGACGATGCTTCGAGGGGAAGGTTCTTGTGTCTTCGGCGCCTGTTGGGTGATCGCAGGATATGGGTGTACTGGAGCGTAGCAGATCACAGCCAATAGCCACGTCCAGCGCTCGGTTCCGTTCATGATGGTCTCCTTCTGCTTCCGTTCTGATAGGAGCATAAGAAAAAGCAGACCGGTTCCATAGAGCCATTTAGGGTAGTCTTGCTGTACCACTTTTGAGATGGAGCCTACGGGCGGAATTTCACGCGGTTGGACAACAGGATGCGGGGATTTCTCCACTCCGCTGCTACGCAGCTTCGGTCGAAATGATACTTGTTGGCTGTTGTCGCCGTGACATTCTGTGTCGGAGATTCAGATGGCGAAGCGATCGGGATTGACGGAGATTCTACTGGGCGAGCGCGCGGAGAACGAATCTGCGTATCGGTGGCTGTATGGTGCGCTGCGGAGGGAGATTCTTGAAGGTCGTTTGCGGCCCGGGACGAGGCTTCCGGCGACAAGGGACCTCGCCCGTGAGCATGGGCTTTCGCGTGGAACGATTGTCACGGCATTTGAAGAGCTGAAGTCCGAAGGATACATCGAAGGCAGCACGGGGTCGGGGACATATGTGAGCAAGGTGCTTCCGGAGGAGTTGCTGGAGGTGAGGCGCGAGAGAGCGCGCAGGAGTCCGAAGGAGATGCCGAAGCGGGAATTTGCCGCCTATGGCAGTTCAGTGCGGGCCTTTCCAAGCCTTTCGAGCAGGGCGGCTAGGGCGTTTCGCGGGAATCTTCCCGCAGTCGACCAGTTTCCGGTGACGACATGGACGCAGATCGTAAATCGCAAGCTGAGGCGTGTCTCTATAGGGATGTTTACGGGATGCGAAGCTGCGGGATACAAGCCTCTGCGCGAGGCGATTGCGGCGTATGTCTCGCGCTCGCGCGGGGTGATGTGTACTGCGGCTCAGGTATTGGTGTTGTCGGGAGTACAAGAGGCGCTGGACCTGACGGCGCGATTATTTGTAAATCCCGGCGACAAGGTGCTGATGGAAGAGCCGGGATATGTAGGGGCTACGCGGGTATTTGATTCGTGGGGTGCCAGGGTTTTGCCGCTCCGGATCGATGAACAGGGCGCGAAGCCGCCGGGAGATCGTCAGACAGCAAAGTTGGCTTATGTGACTCCGGCTCATCAGGCTCCTATGGGCGTGACGATGAGTTTGTCACGCAGGCTGGAGTTATTGGAGTGGGCGAGACGAGCGGGCGCCATGATCTTCGAGGATGACTACGACGGCGAATATCGTTATTCCGGAAGACCGGTGCCTGCGTTGCAGGGGCTGGACCGGAATGGCGTGGTGCTGTTTGCGGGGAGCTTCAGTAAGGTGATGTTTCCGGCGCTACGTCTTGGATACCTGATCGTTCCCGAAGATCTCGTGGAGAGGTTTACGGCAGCAAAGTCGATTCTGAACCGTCATGCTCCTGTGCTGGAGCAGACGGTTCTGTGCGAGTTCATCGACGCGGGACACTTTGGAAGGCATCTGCGGAGGATGCGCGAGGTGTACTCGGAGCGCCTGGGAGTTCTGCTGGACGACGGAAAGAAACTGCTGGCCGGTGCTCTGGAGATCTCGGAGATTGAGGCTGGATTACAGACGATGGGATGGTTGGCAAAGGGATTTGATGGGAGAACGATCGCGAAGGCTGCTGAAGCGCGAGGTGTGGAAGTGGTGCCGTTCGAGGCGTTTTATCGCAGTACGCAGGAGTGGAAACGGCACGGCAGGGATGGATTGCAGATGGGCTTCGCGGCCGTGGGGCCGAAGGAGCTACGCCGCGGAGTGGAGGAACTGGCAAGAGTGCTGGAGAACGCGATACACAATGGAAATACCCTGCTTACCGACCCGTCCAGATAGCGAGTTGGATTCGGAGATTCATCGCTGCACTCAGAAGAAATCAGGAAGTAGGAGTTGCAGAAAGTGCGGCTTCAATGCCGGAGTTAACCTCGGCGTGTGCGAACTCCGCGGTAACGCGGATGCCATTCATGATGGCCTTCTCGTTTGAAGAGCCGTGGCCAACGATGCAAACTCCGCGGACGCCGAGCAGAGGGGCACCGCCGTATTCGGAGTAGTCGAGGCGCTTTTTGAAGTCGCCAAAGGCGCGACGCGAGATCAGGGCACCCACCTGTGAGGTGACGGTTGACTTGAGGGCTTCGCGAAGCGAGGTGGTGACGAATTTGGCGATTCCCTCGGAGGTCTTAAGAGCGACATTGCCGACAAATCCATCGCAAACAATGACGTCGCAGTTTCCGTTGTAGATGTCACGGCCTTCCGCGTTGCCAATGAAGTTGATGCCGGGCTGGGCGCGGAGCAGCGGAAGCGTGTCGCGGGTAAGGGCGTTGCCCTTGGAATCCTCTTCGCCGATGGAGAGAAGGCCGACGCGCGGACTGGGGATCTTGAGGACGTTTTGGGCGTAGGTATGCCCCATGACGGCGAACTGGACGAGGTTGTCGGGGTCGCAGTCGACGTTGGCGCCGACGTCGAGCAGAATGGATGGCACTCCGCGAGTGGTGGGAACGACGGCAGCAAGGGCCGGGCGGTCGACCCCGGAGAGCATTCCTAGAACCATCTTGGCGGTGGCCATGGCAGCTCCGGTATTGCCGGCAGTGAAGAAGCCAGCGGCTTTGCCTGGACCGGAGGGATCGTGAGCTTGCGTGGTGCGGGAGGTGAGCCCCTCGCGAACCATCTTGAGCCCGACCCGCATGGTGGAATCGCGTTTTACGCGAACGGCCTGGGCGGCCTTGTCGCCCATGGTGATCCATTCGGAGGCCGGGGTGACATAGATGGGAAGGTGTTTTTGGTGGCGGAGGTGTTCGCGCAGGATGGGGCGCAGGATGTCTTCGGGGCCGACAAGGTGGACTCGGACGTCATAATGACGTGCAGCGAGAATGGCCCCTCGGATCTCAGGATCGGGGGCCTTGTCGGAGCCCATTGCGTCAACCGCGATGTCAATCGGCATCAGGAAACGATAACAGGGTTTGGATTGTAAAGAGTTACTTAGCTGGCTTCCTTGACGGTAAGAACCTCGCGGCCCTTATAGGTTCCACACTTGCGGCAGGCGCGGTGAGGAAGCTTCTGCTCATGGCAGTTGGGGCACTCGGAAAGACCGGTGGGGGTGAGGAAGTCATGGCTGCGGCGCTTGGCGGTGCGCTGCTTGGAGTGGCGCCGTTTTGGATTAGGCATTGCTGTATCCCTTTCGCTTCGCCCACACCCGGCCAGAGGGCGCGGAAGCGAGCGGAAAACTTATTGATTAGTGCTTGACCTCGAGCTTGTCAGCCAAACCCGCCAGCGCATTCCATCGCGGATCGGCCGAAGCCTTTTCGCAGGAGCAGGTTGCGATGTTCTGGTTCTGACCGCAGCGAGGGCAGAGGCCCTTGCAGTCTGGTTTGCAGAGGGTTCGACTGGGCAGGGAGAGTAACACCTGCTCGCGCACGACGTCCTCGAGCAAAAGACCGCTCTCTTCATAATACCCGATTTCGGTCTCATCGGGGGTAATGGAGTGCTCGCCGGACTCGCTATCGGCTTCTGCGGGGCGAAAGACGAGGTCAAAGTCGCCGGAGAGGGACTGAGGCACAGGCTCGACGCAACGGGCGCAGAGGACCTCGAAGTCGCCGTGATAGGAGGCCCGGAGGCGGATGTCGTTGACCTGAGAGCTGGGGCCACGTTCTTCGCTGCGATGCTCGACGAGGAGATCGGCCTGTCCCTTGACGGGGAGCGGAGAGACCTGGCGGACGTCGGGGCCGTAGTCGAGGACTCCGGGGGCGATGGTCTCGTCGATCTGGAGAGGTTCTTCGAAGAGCTCGATGGGGGTAATTGTCACGGTCTTAAGGGTAGGACTTTGATGGTGCGGGGTCAAATGAGGGTTGTGAATCTACTCGGAGATCATTCGGCCTGGAGAGGAGATGCGGGATGTGCAGTACCGTACAATCAACCCCAAATAAAACAGGAGAAAGATACGCGATGCGTCGATACGCACAGATCATCAAACTACATCCCGAGAAGAGAGAAGAATATATCCGCTATCACGCCGATGTCTGGCCTGGAGTGCTGGCACAGATCGAGCGGAGCAACATTCGCAACTACTCAATCTTTCTGCATGGCGATGTGCTATTTGCCTACTTCGAATACCACGGCACCGACTTTGCCGCCGACATGAAGCGGATGGCCGCCGATGCAGAGACGCAACGTTGGTGGGCGATCATGGATCCGATGCAGGAGCCGCTGCCGGAGGCGACAAACGCAGGCGTACACTGGCTCGAGGTTCCTGAGGTGTTTCACTTCGATGGAGCGCCGGTGCAGAGTTAGGCTGTATCGACAAATTCCGATGGTCCCCATCACTTGTCATCCTTCGACTCCGTTTCCGCGCTTACGCGCACCAAACTCCGCTCAGGATGACACTTTGTTTTATTCCCGCAAAACGTACTGACAGTAAGGTGTCAGTAGGGGGTCTGTACGCTTCGTTGTGAAGTCAACGAAAGCGAGGACGGACGTGCAACTAAAAGAGCTTTTTCTGGAGACACTGAAGCGGGACGAAGCAGGAACAAGGAAGGCATTGGAGCGGGTTCCCGAGGGACAGAATGACTGGGTTCCGCATGAGAAGTCGATGAAGCTGGGCTATCTAGCATCGCTGGTGGCTTCGATGCCGAGTTGGATCGAGACGATGATTAATCAGGACGAGTTGGACTTCGCTCCTGTGGAACCGGAGAAGCAATTCAAGCCCTTTGAGTGGACCAAAACATCAGAGCTTGTTGCTCTGTTTGATGAGAGCTTGAAGAAGGCGCGTGCAGCTCTTGAGTCGACAACCGATGAACACCTGATGACGAACTGGAGACTAAAGGCCCACGGGCATCTGATCAGTGAAGAACCACGGTACATCAACATCCAGCATGGAATGCTGACGCACTGGGCACATCATCGTGGCCAGTTGACGGTATATCTGCGGCTGAAAGAGGCATTGGTGCCTGCGTTGTATGGGCCTTCTGCGGATGAGCGGTTTTAGCCTTTAGTGCGTGACTTCGAGGCGATGGATATTGGCGATTGCCTCGGGGTCATTCGGGCGAAGGATCAAAAGCTTCCGATAGAGGGCAAGGGCGAGTCCCGGATGTCCCGATTGCTGATAGAGAAGGGCGAGGTCGCTGTAGGGAGTGGGATCAGAGGGGTTGCGGTCGATCGCGGTGAGGAACATCGTTTCCGCTTCCTCTGTCTTTTTCTGTTGAAACAGCAATACGCCCAGATCGGTATAAGCCGCGGAGTTGTTGGGGGCCAATTCGATGATTCGACGAAACTCGCGTTCGGCCTCTTCGCTGTGTCCGGCCTGATGAAGAACGACGGCAAGATTGAGTGCGGTTCCAACATCCTTGGGTTGGAGCGCGAGGGCCTGCTGGTAGGCTGCGCGAGCGTCGTCGAAACGGTTCATGCGTGCATAGGTCTCGCCCAGGCTGGAATAGGCGCGTTCGTAGTTTGGACTGAAGCGGATCGAGTTACTGTAAGCGTCGATGGCGCCTGCAAGATCGCCGGATTCACGCAGCGTGAAGCCAAGGTTGAACCAGAGTGTCGGGCTGTTGGGAGTCGCCGTGAGTGAACTGCGATAGAGCTGTGCAGGGGAGTCCCAGTCGGAAAGACGTGCTTCAAGACGGAAGATACCCCATGCGGCCCAGAGCGCGGTGACGACGATGAGGATGGTCCGGAGCGGCGGACGGGATGCTGCGATCAGAACGACGATGACGATTGCTACTCCTGCGGAGGCGATGGTTGCGAAACGCTCTCCCATTCCCTGATAGAGGAAGACGATCCCGCAGAAAGGTGCGAGCGCGATCAGCAGCCATGCAACCCCAAAGGCGGCGGAGGGGATTCGTTTCCAGAGGTAGACAGAGAGTGCGATTAAGGCGATCAGTGCCATCCAGGCCAGGGCAGAGGCAGTAGAGAAGACATTTGCTGGGGTAGAGGTCGAGCGCTCGACACTCATGTGGATGGGAAGAAGGATCCATCCGAGATATTTCCAGAAAGTTGGTGCGAAGCCCCAGAGGGCCGATGGGCCGGTTGCGCTATGCGCCCCTACTGCGTGTCGAAGGATAAAGAAGAAAGCGATTGCGGTGAGATCTGCTGCAAGAAGGATGAATGCAGATCTTTGCTTGAGAGCAGGGGGCTCATTGCGGGAGCACAGAAGTATGACGAGAGCGGCGAACGGGAAGATGAGGATGCCGGACTCATGCGAGAAGAGTGCTGCGACAGTAGCGAGGAATGCCGCAATCAGGGTGAGAGGCTTGTTTTTCTCGATATAGAGGACGGTAGCGAGAAGGCTGAGAAGCAGAAAGAAGAAGCACAGAGGATAAGCGCGGGCGCTGATCCAGGCGACGGCTTCGGAGTTGATGGGAAGGCTGAGCCAGAGGAGCGTGACCGAAGCTGCTGCGATCGCTGCGAAGTGTAGACGGTGCAGAAGGCGGAAGAGCAGAACCCCGTTGATCGTGTGAAGGAGAACGTTGGTGAGATGGAATCCGATGGGGTTGAGTCCCCAGAGGTGCCGATCGAGAGCGAGCGAGAGCCAGTAGAGTGGGCGATAGGTCGAACCGTTTTCGGTTGCGGATCGGAGCTCAGAGGTAAAGGCGACAGGTGCAGAGAGAAATCGGGCGAAGATGTTATGCCACGATGCCAGGTTCGGATTGCGGACGATCTGGTCGAGGTCGTCGTAGACGAAGGGGGCCTGAAGAGAGCGACCATAAAGAAAGATGGTCCAGGCGACGATAACGAGGAGCCAGATCCAAAAGGGGAGTGTTTCGGTCCAGTGAGGTGCGGGACGGCGGAAAGTGCGCTGGGCCATGGGGTCGATGATATGCGGTCGGTGGTGATCCCGAAGGATTTAGTCAAGAAACATGCGGATCCCCGCGATTCCTTTGGCTCCGGCGGCGAGGCATTGTGCGGCGTTTTTCTGGGTGATGCCGCCAAGGGCATAGACCGGGATTGGCGCGGCCATGGAGCAGGCCTCCTCGAGCATTCTCAGGCCGATCCCGGGAGAGACGAGCTTTCCCGCGACAGACTTACCGAAGATTGGAGAGAACAGTAGAGCGTCGACGTCCTGCTTACGAATGCGGTCGGCTTCGACCAGAGTGTGACAGGCGACGGTGATGGTCGGGCGAGGCAGCCGCGCCTCTGCGTAGAGACTGCGAACCTGATCGAATGTGATTGACGCGTCTGAGGGAAGGTGTACGCCATGCGCGTGAAGTTTAACTGCGACGCGAACAACAGCTTCCGAAGAGGCATTGAGGAGAAGCCGGGTGGGGGAGGATGCCGTTGTAATGAGCGCGAGAATTTTGGAAGCGAGCGGGGCTATCTCGGTGGGGGCAAGGTCTTTTTCGCGGAGCTGGATAAGGTCGAGCCCCCGGTGAGCCCAAAGAGCTGCCTGGCGGACAAGGGTGGCCTGCCTTTGGGATTCGTCCCCGGAAAAGAGAGTTCGGTCGGTAATGGCACAGCGGAGCATGTCGATAACTACTTTTAAGTGTAGTGGGGTTCGCTATGAAGTCCTCATTCGCCCGCTATTCGCTTCATCCGGTATTGACGGGGAGAGACGAGTCTATGTGGTAGCTTTGAGGCAGCGAGTGTGTTTCGAAGAACAGGCCGGAAAAACCGGTAACTCTGAGCTGAGAGAGCCACTTGGACGGACGGGCCCCCTGGGAGCGGAGAGCGTAATCCTCTGTGACCGGCGAGGACAGAAGAGGGCATCGCTCACTGAACCGGCGGTATGGAAGCCGCCAAGAGTCTGGAGTTTATGGGTAGTGTGTACGATCTGATCGTGATTGGGTCCGGTCCTGCCGGACAACGCGCGGCGATTTATGCCGCGAAGCTGGGCAAGAAGGTCGCCCTGGTGGAGATGCGCGAGGTTGTTGGCGGCGTCTCGATCAATACCGGGACGATTCCGTCGAAGACGATGCGCGAAGCGGTATTGCATCTCTCGGGCTATAACTACAAGTCCATCTATGGGATGAACTACCGGGTGAAGGAACGGATCACGATGGCGGATCTGGCCTTCCGGGTCCAGCATGTGATTAAAACCGAGATCGATGTGACCGAGGCGCAGCTCTCGCGCAACAACGTCGAGGTGCTCTCAGGAGTGGCGAGTTTTGAAGACTCGACTCACGTCAAGGTGACGAACTCCCGCGGTTCGACCGTATACGAGACGAAGAGCACGCTGATTGCGACCGGTACTAAACCCGCAAGCTCTGACAAGGTTCCCATCAACGGCACGACGATCATCAACAGTGATCTGGTGCTAAATCTGGAGAACCTGCCGAAGACGATGATCGTCGTCGGCGGAGGCGTCATCGGCGTGGAGTACACCTGTATGTTCGCCGCTCTGGGGGTGCGGATGACGCTGATCGAGCGTCGTCCCAGGTTGCTGGAGTTTGCCGATCAGGAGATCGTGGAGGCGCTGAGCTATCACCTGCGGGATGCTCGCGTGACGATGCGGCTGAACGAAGAGGTGGAGTCGGTCGAAGAGCTCCCAGACGGAGGCGTCGTCGCTAATCTCGAAAGTAAGAAGAAAGTTCAGGGCGACGCATTGCTCTATGCCGTCGGACGGCAGGGCAATGTGGACGAGCTGAATCTGCCAGCGGTTGGGATTGAGGCGGATAAGCGCGGCCGTATTCCTGTGGACAAGGACTTCCGCACGAAGAATCCCAATATCTTCGCTGTGGGTGATGTGATTGGATTTCCTTCTCTGGCTTCGGTTTCGATGGAGCAAGGCAGAATCGGAGCGGCCCGGGCCTTCGGAGACGAGACAATCGTCTCGAACCCCAGCTTCTATCCGTACGGGATTTACACCATTCCGGAGATCAGCTTCATCGGCAAGACGGAAGAGCAGCTGACGGAAGAGGATGTTCCGTACGAAGTTGGAGTGGCTTATTACCGCGAGATTGCGCGCGGACAGATTCGCGGAGATACGACTGGCCGCCTGAAGCTGATCTTCCACCGCGAGAACCATTCGATTCTGGGCGTGCACATCATCGGCGAGGGGGCCAGCGAGCTTCTGCACATCGGGCAGGCGGTGATGGCGCTGGGTGGAACCATTGAATATTTCGTGGATACAGTCTTCAACTACCCAACGCTCGCAGAATGTTATAAAGTGGCGGCTTTCAACGGATTGAATCGCGTCAGCAAGTTTGATTAAGCAACGCGGGTCCGAACGGGGCAAAGGAAACGATGGCGAAGTCAGTTGGTGTGACGTTATCGGAGCAGATTCACACAGGATTTGTAGTGGATCACAAGCTGGTGGGTGGGCTGAGACGTTTTCCTGCGGATGAAGACGACTATGGCGCGCTGGTGGAGATGCACACAGAGGCGCTGGTGGAGACGATCTGCGAACAGATCGTTGCCGCCGCCGACGGAGAGAAGAATCTCGATGCTGTTGGCTTGGCGGTTCCTGGCCTCGTAAAGAGCGGAGTCGTTGAAGAAGCTCCTAATCTGGCTCAACTTAAGGGCGCGCGGCTGCGAGATTTACTCAGCATGAAGCTGCACGATCACGGCATTGCTGCTCCGGTGATGGTGTTGAATGATGCCGATGGTGTTGCTGCGGGGCTGGCGGCCCGGCATGGCAAGCTGGACTCGATGATTCGTGTCTGGACGATTGGGATGGGGATCGGTCACGGCCGATATCCCCACACAGCGGGCGTGTGGGAGGGCGGCCACACCGTGGTTACGCTCGATGAGAAAGAAACCTTCTGCGGTTGCGGCGGTAGAGGCCATCTCGAAGGCATCATGGGTCATCGTGCGATGCGTTTGCGCTTCCTCGACATGGAGCCGGATGAGGTCTTCGAGGCTGCAAAGAAGGGCGATCCGCGATGCCTGGAATTCAAGAAGCTCTATCACAAGGCCCTGGCGGCGGCGACGGCCAGCTCGATCCACATGGCCGGCCCGGGCAAGTTCTTCCTGACGGGAACCTATGTGAAGAATATCGATCTGCCGATGCTCAAGGACTACATGCAGCAGATGGTCAAGATGAGTCCTCTGCAGGGGTACTCGATTGAAGTGGTGGAAGAGAGCGCGGAGACGCGCGTGATTGGATCAGCTGTTAGCGCGGAGCAGGCCGCAGGGTTATAGCGTCTACTAATTTCTGGAAGCAGCTTAATACCAATGCTACTTCTGACACGCAGGGCAGAAGTGTGTGCTGCGTCCGCCGATGACGATGCGCTCAATGGGAGTCTTGCAGGTACGGCAGGGCTCGCCGGTGCGGGAATAGACACGGTGGTGGAGCTGAAAGAATCCTGCAACTCCGTCGGCGTCCACGTAATCGGAGACCGAAGATCCGCCAAGCTTAATCGCATGTTTCAACACCTTCTGTAATGCTGCGCGCAATCGCGTCAGCTCGTCACGAGTAAGTCGTCCGGCGTGGCGGCGTGGGCGGACTCCGGCGTGGAAGAGGGCTTCGTCGGCGTAGATGTTGCCGACTCCATGCAGCAGCGACTGATTCAGTAGCGCGGCTTTGATGGGAGTCTTGCGGTTGCGAAAGAGCGCGATGAAGTCTTCGATAGAGATGGTCAGCGGCTCACTGCCCGGGCCGGTATAGAGCTCGTGGAGGACAGAGAGGCGTCCGAAGCGACGGGGATCGACGAAGCGAAGCTCTTTGCCGCTGCTGAGTGCGAGAGTCGCGTGAGTGTGCGGCGGAATCTCCGTCTCTGGCGCAGAGACGAGCAGGCGGCCGGTCATGCCGAGATGGACAAGGAACTGGGCGGGCTTTTTCGATGCGCGGGTCAGGTCGAAGACGATGGTCTTGCCGACGCGATGGACGCGATCGATACGAGCGCCGGTGAGAGTGTCTACGATTTCCGAGGGCGAGGACTTGAAGGTCTGTGGATTCTTACGAAGCCTGACGTCAACAATGGTTTGGCCGTGGACGCGCTGATGAACGCCATTGGCAACGGTTTCAACTTCAGGAAGCTCAGGCATGGGGCTGCTTCGAGTATAGGGCGCAATCCGCAGGTTTTGGTGGATGGGCGGGATGTGTCTATACTTGCGGCGTTATGAAAAAAGAGATTTTCTGGAGCGTAATGGTGTGTGGCGCGCTCTGCGCCTCGAGTCTGGCAGCGCGGTCGGAGAGCTTGCTGGTGGCCAATCAGCACGATCAAAGCCTGAGCGTGATCGATACGGCGACCAACAAGGTCGTGGCTACGATTCCTGTCGGTGGCGTGACCGGGCACGAGGTCGCTGTCTCACCCGATGGGAAGACCGCGTATGTTCCCATCTATGGCAATGCCGGGGTGGGGCGAGCGGGGACCGACGGAGCCCAGATCTCGGTGATCGATCTGGCAACTCGTAAGATCGTGGGAAAGGTCGAGTTCGATCATGGTGTCAGACCGCACTGCGCAGTCTATGACAGGCACACAGGAATGCTTCTGGTGACGACGGAGCTGGACAAGAGCGTCACGATCATCGATCCGAAGACGCTGAAGATCGTCGGCTCCATCCCGACGGGGCAGGAGCAGTCGCACATGTTTGCGCTCTCGGCCGACGGCAGGCGCGGCTATACGGCGAACGTGGGGCCGGGGACCGTCTCCGTGTTGGATGTGGTGGGCCGTAAGACGCTGGCTGTGATTCCTATCTCCGGGAACACGCAGCGGATAGCGATCTCGCGCGACGGAAGCATGGTGTTCACGGCGGACCAGAAGAAGCCGCAGCTGGCTGTGATCGACACTGCGACGAACAAGGTCAAAACCTGGGTCGCGCTGCCCGCCGTGGGATACGGCACGGCTCCTACCCGGGATGGCCGGTGGTTGCTGGTGACGATGCGTGGAGCGAAGCAGGTCGCCGTCGTCGATCTGAAGACCCTGAAGGTGGACCGTACGCTGGATGTTGCGGATGGACCTTCGGAGGTTGTGGTGACCCCGGATGGGAAGCGTGCTTACGTGGCCTGCAACTTCTCGAACCAGATCTCGGTGGTTGATCTGAATGGTGGAGTTGGCCAGTGGAAGGTCGTCCAGACCATCGATGCCGGGAAATACGCAGACGGCATGGCATTGACGAGGTAATCGTGATCCCTGCAAAAGCGTGTCAAGGGCTGGAATTGATTAAATAGCACAAAGTAAAAGAGATGTTCATTGCAGAATAGGTGTGGCCATCTTGCTACACTGGAATCAGTAGAAAAAGCCCGGACAGGTTCCGGGCTTTTTCCGTTTAGTAAGTCTTTATTTTCGAATATTTTAGGTGTTAATCCCTTTGTTTGGAATATTTTGCGAAGGAAAAATTGAGTAAATTACACAAAATACTATGCTTACATTCCCCGGAGGACAGGGGGGCGGGCTTTCGTTCGTTTTAGTGGCCGCTGGGTTGGAAGATCGGCAGCAGGCTGGAATAGTCGTCGGTCCAGAGGCGGAGGCCAGGCTTGATGTAGATGGGGTCGGCAAAGCCGGTGAGCTCGGGTTGAGTGAAGAAGGTGGGATCGGCGGTCATCAGGATCCATTCGGCGCGGAATTCGCCGCGCGCCTCGGCAGAGCTGGTGATGACGTCGCGGGCCTCCAGGTGAGCGGAGTTAGCCAGAAGGGCAAGTTCTGGCGCGAGGTCGAGGTACTGGTTCGAGACGTGGAAGGCGAGGATGCCGTTGGGCGCGAGATGGCTGAGATAAAGCTGTAGGGCCTCGCGGGTGAGTAGATGGAGCGGAATGGCATCGCCGGAGAAGGCGTCGACGGCCAGGACGTCGAATCGTTGTGGAGAGCCGGAGGCGAGCTCTGTAGCGAGCGAGGTGCGGGCATCTCCGGGCACGACGGTCACAGAGGCGAAGGTGTCGCGGATATAGGTGAAGAGGTTTCGCGCGATGGGCTCAACGTTCGGGTTGATCTCGTAGAAGCGGATATGGTCGCCACGTTGACCATAGGCTGCGAGTGTGCCGGCTCCCAGGCCGATGACGCCGATGTTCTTCGGCCGGGCATTGCAGCAAAAGCGCAAGGCAAGCCCTATGCCGGAGTCGGGAGCGTAGTAGGTGGTGGGGATATGGCTGTATCCAGGATTGAAGATCTGCGTACCGTGCTGGATGGCTCCATGCAGCAGCGTTCGCATGGGTGTATGCACGACGGGAGCATCGGTCTGGGTGACGCGAAGGCTGCCGTAGAAGTTCCGCACCTGAACAAGTGATTGGCGCCCATAGGCGCGGTGGAGTGCGAGGGCAAGGACGAAGAGCAGGATGCTGGCCGTCGCCCAGAGCATGCGTTGTGTCCATCCATCGCGCCACGTGGCCGCGACAGCCAGCAGAGCGGTCGTGAAGAAGGCCAGGGCGAGGTCATAGTTGGCGGAGAAAAGTAAGGGGAAGGCAATTCCGACGAGGAACGTCCCTGTGGCTCCACCGGCGGCGATGAAGAGATAGAAGAGGGTGACTTCGGAGGAACGCTGCGGACGACGGGCGTAGGTTTCGCCGTGACAGAAGAGGCAGGCGACGAAACACTCGACCAAAAAGAAAAGGATCGTGAGGGTGATGGGCAGGGAGAAGTCAGTCTTTGAGAGAGCGTAGCCGAGGCTCGCGAGCATGACGACAAGCACGCGCACGATCAGAGGACGGCGATAAAGCGCAGGCCGATCGAAGGCAAGGATGAAGGTAATGAGGTAAACCGCGAGCGGGAGGATCCAGAGGAGCGGTATGGCGGCGATATCGACGGTGAGGTGAGCGGTGACAGCGGAGAGCTGCATCGCTGCTGCCATTGGGAGGAGGAACCAGAGCCAGCGGGTTGTGTTGGAGGATGGGGGTAGAGAAGCAGATTTCTCCACTTCGGTGGCTACACCGCCTTCGGTCGAAATGACACTTTGCAGGGGATCGCGCTGCGCTGTCTCCGGTCGAGATGACAGATCTTTGTTATGGGAAGTGATGAGGTAGGCGAGCAGGGCAAAAAGAAGGAAGCCTATAGTCCAGAGGAAGCGTTGATGCCGAAGCGAAAGATAGGGTTCGACAATCGTTGGGTAGGCGAACAGCGCGAGCAACGAGCCTGTGTTCGAGAGCGCGAATAGCCGGAACCATACCGGCGCGGGGCGACCGCTTTCGTCAGCTTCTCGTTGTGAGAGCCAGGTTTGCAGCAGAGGACTGGTGGAGGCGAGCAGGAGAAAGGGGAGTCCGATGGTTCGGCTAAGGGTCCAGAAGATGGTGGAGATGGGATGGTCTGAAGCACCACCCGAATGCTGAAAGGCAAGCGAGAAGACGAGGACAGCTGTTGCGAGCGAGACCACGGCCAGATGGATACGCCGTTGGAAGGCGAAGCTCTGAGGGGAGAGCCAATGAGCGTAGAGATAGCCGAGCAACAGCGTCGTTTGGAAGAAGACCAGGCAGGTGAGCCAGACAGCAGAGGAGCCTCCCAGGACCGGAAGGAGCTGTTTTGCGGCGAGTGGCTCGACAAGGAAAAGGAGAAACGCCGAAAGGAAGGCAGTAGTTCCGTAGAGAAGGCGCGTGGAGGGCATGGATAAAGTTCAGCAAGGATACTTGGAGAGCTGCAGGTTGTCAGTTGCAAGTTGAGGAGAGTGATGGCATCCCGAGGTGGTTTATAGGCATTCTGCATCCGGCTCAGGCTCAGAATGACGAATATAAACCGCAGATCCTTCGATTCTGCTGCTGCGCAGCATCACTCAGGATGACACTTTTCTATGTGACAAACTTCTGGGACAAGACACTAGCTCGCTGCAACTGACAACCAGTTCTTCATGGACACGGTATGATGGAAGAGGCGCGTTTTCGTCCGGATCCCATCCGGGTACAGTGCGTCCATTCCGGCCAGAACCAGTAACTATTGGAGAAGATATCCGTCGTGAGTCAACCGAAATCTGCGGTCATTTTGGGTGCCCAGTGGGGCGATGAGGGCAAGGGCAAGATTGTGGACGTGCTGTCGGAGAGGTTCTCCGTGGTGGCGCGCTATGCAGGCGGCCATAACGCCGGACACACGGTCATCATCAAGGGTAAGAAGTTTGTGCTACAGCTGATCCCATGCGGCGTTCTGCGTCCGGAGTGTAAGGGAGTGATCGGCAACGGCGTGGTCTTTGACCCGGCGGCGTTTCTGAGCGAGGTGAAAAAGCTCAAGGAAGCAGGGCTGCCGGTGGAGAAGCAGTTGTTTGTCTCCAATCGTGCGCAGGTAATTCTGCCCTACCACCGCATGATCGAGCTGGCTGCCGAAACGGCTCCCGGACGGACGAAGATCGGGACGACTCGCCGCGGGATCGGTCCGGCTTACGAAGACAAGGTTCATCGCAACGGCCTGCGTATAGTCGATCTGTTGAATCCTGCACTGTTGCGCACACACATCAAGAACGCCTGCGACGAGAAGAACACGATCGCGCATGCTCTGTTCGGGACCGAGCCTCTGGACCCGAAGGAGATGTACGAGGAGTATGCCCGGATGGCCGAACAGGTAGCTCCGTTCGTGACCGATACGGCTGTTCTGCTGAACGAAGAGCTGGATCGCGGCGGCAATGTGATGTTTGAAGGCGCACAGGGTGCGCTGCTGGATATTGATCACGGAACGTATCCGTTTGTGACCTCGTCGTCGTCGACGGCTGGTGGAGCCGTGACGGGAACAGGCGTGCCTCCGACGCGGATCGGCACGGTGATCGGCGTGACCAAGGCCTATGTGACGCGTGTGGGTGAGGGACCTTTCCCAACCGAGATTCACGATTCGTCCGCTGACCTGCTGCGTTCACGCGGCCAGGAGTACGGCGCAGTTACGGGCCGTCCACGGCGTTGCGGTTGGCTCGATCTGCCATTGCTGCGATACAGCAACATGATCAACGGCACGGAGTGGCTGGTGGTCACCAAGATGGACGTGATGGACGAGTGCGATGAGATCCCGGTCTGCACGCATTACAAGGTCGATGGAAAGGTCACGGACGTGATTCCGGCGGATATTCGCGGCTTTGAGTCGATCGAGCCGGTCTATACGAAGCTCAAGGGCTGGAAGGAATCGACCGAAGGGATTACGGAGTGGGACAAGCTGCCGAAGCTGGCCCAGGAGTATCTCCGGTTCCTTGAGAAGGAAACAAAGGCGAAGATCGGGATGGTTTCGACAGGACCGGATCGTGATCAGACGATGGCGCTGCCGGAGTTCGAAGCGGCACTGAAGGGATAAGGACAAGATGATGGTGAGCTTTACAGTCCGGATGCGATTCGACCCGGCCGATCATGACGAGATCGCGGGGATTTTGCGCAAACTGACGGAGGCTTCGCGGCAGGAGCCGGGATGCGTGAGCTATGTTCCGCATTTTGTCGATGGCGATTCGGCCACGGTCGTGATCTACGAACAGTATGCGGATGAGGCTGCCCTGGAGCATCACCGGGGCACACCGCATTTCCAGCAGTACGCTGTAGGCGGGTTATATCAGAAGATGCTGGAGCGACAACTCGAGAACCTGACAGCAATCGCCTGATAGGTGAGAGATTCGTTGAGAAACGGCCGTCCTTGCGACGGCTATTTTTTCGTAACAAAAACTTGTTTTGACTCTGCAAGGAGAATCGGTCTACTATCCGGTACGCCTATGGTGCGTTCGGTCCCATTCCGCAGTTGCTCTGCATCCTCGCAGGTGATGATGGCTGTAGTAATCCTGGCCTGCTTTATTGCGTGCGCTCGAGCGCAGCAGCAGGGCCAGAAACATGAGAACAAACACGATAAACATCACGAATCCCGGAAACAGATTGAGGCAATGGAGGAGCAGTGGCGTGTCGCGCAGCTGGCCGGAGATGCTGCGACCATGGGGCGACTGCTCTCCGATGACTTTATCGGGATTTCGATGTCGGGTCAGGTGCACACGAAGGCCCAGCAACTGGAGCGGATTCAGACCCGCAAAGTCGTTCTTACCAAGATGGATCTGAGCGACATGAAGGTGAAGGTTCTGGATTCAGTAGCAATCGTCACCGGGCAGGTGGATGTCGAGGGGACCAGCGAAGGAACTTCGGTCAAGGGAGTCTATCGCTACACGCGGGTTTATCAGCAGCTCCCATCAGGTCAGTGGAAGATTACCAGCTATGAGTCGACGAAAATCCGACCTGCGAAGTCGAGCCAGGGAGAGGTGAAGGAACCGGACTCGAACGAGCAGAATGCGGTTTTTGAGGCTGCGGGAAGAATCACCTCAGAGGGATTTCATAGAACAAAGGCCCTGCTCTCGCAGGGCCTCGGCTTTATGCACTGAGAAGCTCTCAGGCGATCTTCTCGAAGTTTGCAGCTTCGATTCGTGTGATGGATTCCGCGACGATGGGAAGGTTCAAAGCCAGCAACCGACGATAGAGAGAACGAGTTTCGCCGGTGAGACGGGCGTCTTCGGATTCGTGGGGAAACAGCTTAAGCGGACGTTTGATGACGGAGGCGGATTGCCTGATTCTCAGCAGGTAAAGGCGTGGCTCGGGAGAGCGTGTTCCAGCGGCAGGAGGCACAGAAGACCCGGACCGGACGGAGGACGGAGGAATTTTCGGGAGAATGTTCATGAAGCCCTCGGAACGGTGTGGTTAAAACCCCGATCTTTACAGGGGATCTAATCACTTTGATGGTCTTCATTGCTTCAACGTTGCATGAAAGTTCCGAAGGCTTCGCGAAGGCGGCTCCAGGTGACATCGAGGGTCTCGGGGAGAACGCGTGTCTCGGCGGTGACGGTCATGAAGTTGGTATCGCCCAACCAACGAGGAAGCACGTGCATGTGGACGTGTCCGGCGACTCCGGCGCCGGCGGACTCTCCCAGGTTCATCCCGAGATTGATGCCGTCAGGCCGGTAGGTAGAGCGGAGTGCACGTTCGGTGCGCTGTACTAATTCCATCATCTCGTGGGCGGCATCTGGGGGAACGGCAGCGAGGGAATCGGTATGGAGATACGGCAGGATGAGGACGTGGCCAGTCGCGTAAGGATAGGCGTTGAGGCAGACGAAGCAATGCTGGCCGCGGTGAACGATGTGCGAGGCGCGCTCGGCCTTCTCCTGGGGCACGCCGTGGGCGACGGCGTAATCAGTGGCAGCGACCATGTTGCAGAAGACGCAGTGTTTATCTTCGGCAGCAGGCCAATCGGCCAGCTCAGGAGCTACCCCGGTACGGGCAATGGGATCGCTGTGGGTGATATAGGCATATCGCCAGGGGGTCCAGAGATAATCCATACGTGAGCCGAGTATAGCGGCAGCGGAAGAGGGATGGATGTGGAGGGAATCGTCCGCTGATCGCACATTCGCAAGGAGACTGTAAAAACGCAGGGTTTGAAGCGCTGGTTTGGTTGACGTATACGGAACCAAGTTCTATCGTTAAATACGAGCCTCTGCGTGTGGGACCCAAGTGCAGCCGCTCCTTCTGCTAGATGTACAGTTCGTTCTTGCCCTGCGCATTCTCTCTAGGGAAAGAGAGGTCAGCCGCTCAAGGCTGGCTAAAGTGTCCTGAAAAGGAAGCCGGGTTGCGATGGAACGGATTCTTGGGTCCTGGAGTCCGCAATCACCATGGTAGATAACCATCAATCCGAACAAACCGAGAGCAAACCCCTGACCACCGAATTGGAAGTCCTGGCGCCCGAAGCGACGGCCGAGAACATCGAGCTGTCTTCCGAATCCACCTCTAACCAGCAGCATGAGACCGCCCAGAGCGAGCCTGCGGAGCACCCCATTGCGGTTGTAGCCGAGGCCGCCGAAGAGCCCGATTACGACTCTGCCGACTTTGCCGAGGCACTGGCGAACTTTGACCGCGAACAAGCGGCCGAATCTGCCGCCGCGCAAAGCCTGACCGCCGATGAGGCTGTCGTCACCGGTACTGTCGTCAAGATTACGGACAAGCATGTTGTTGTTGACATTGGGCTGAAGTCCGAAGGTCTTATCCCGCTGGAGCAGGTGTTGGATATCAACGGCGCTCCGAAGTTCCAGGCTGGTGACTCCGTTGAGGTTGTGGTCGAACGGGAAGAGCCTGAGGGCGGCTATCTGGTCAGCTACGAGAAGGCCCTACGCCACAAGGTGTGGGACAAGCTCGAGGCTGCTGCGAACGAAAAGGTTCCGGTCAAGGGCATGGTTCTGAGCCGGGTCAAAGGCGGCCTGACGGTCGATATCGGAATCAAGGCATTCCTGCCCGGATCGCAGGTTGAGATTCGTCCGGTTCGCAATCTGGATGGTTATATCGGCCAGGAGATCGAAGTCCGCGTCATCAAGCTGAACAAGAAGCGCGGAAACGTGGTCATCAGCCGTAAGGAGTTGTTGGAAGAGGAGCAGAACGAGAAGAAGTCTGTGACCCTGGCAACCCTCGAAGAGGGCAGCGTTCTAACCGGGACCGTTAAGAACCTGACCGACTACGGCGCATTCGTCGACATGGGAGGCCTGGACGGCCTGCTTCATATCACCGATATGAGCTGGGGTCGTCTGACGCATCCGCGTGACCTCGTCAACGTCGGCGATGAGATTCAGGTGAAGGTGCTGAAGTTCGACAAGGATAAGCAGCGCGTTTCTCTTGGCTTCAAGCAGCTGACGCCTGATCCCTGGTTGGATGCGACTGAGCGTTATCCCATCGGCGCGCAGGTTCGTGGCCGCGTTCTATCGGTGACCGACTACGGTGCGTTCGTTGAGCTGGAACAGGGCATCGAAGGTCTGGTTCATGTCTCAGAGATGACCTGGTCGAAGCGGATGAAGCATCCGTCGAAGCTGGTCAAGCCAGGTGATGAAGTCGACACGATTATCCTGAACGTCAATCCCAGCGATCGCCGCATCTCTCTGGGCATGAAGCAGCTCCAGGAGAATCCGTGGGAGCAGCTGGAAGACAAATATCCCGCGGGTGCTGTGGTCGAAGGCCGCGTTCGCAATCTGACCGACTTCGGAGCTTTCATCGAGATCGAGGACGGCATCGATGGCTTGGTTCACGTCTCGAACCTGAGCTGGACGAAGCGCATCAAGCATCCTTCGGAGGTCCTGAAGAAGGGCGAGAAGGTAAAGGCTGTTGTCCTCGGCGTCGAGCCGGAGAACCGCCGGCTTTCCCTGGGAGTCAAGCAGCTTCAGCCCGACGTTTGGGATACCTTCTTTGCACAGCACCGCATTGGCGATGTGGTCAAGGGCAAGGTCCTCCGCACGGCTCAGTTCGGAGCCTTTGTCGAGATCGCTGAGGGAGTCGAGGGCCTTTGCCACGTCTCCGAGGCTGTTGACGAGAACAACGTGCCCGTCAAGCTCGATGTTGGTGATGAACATGAGTTCCGGATCGTGAAGATGAACCAGGATGAGAAGAAGGTCGGCCTGAGCATCCGCGCGGTTGGAGAAGAGGCGAGCCGAGCCGAGGTCGAGAGCTATAAGGAGCGTGACCACAAGAGCTCTTCTTCTTCCTCGAGCAGTACAACCTTGGGAGATCTCATCAATTGGAAGCGTTCGGAGTTTGGTGAGTAGTAACCTTACAAACAATAAGAAAGGCCGCCCAGATCGGGCGGCCTTCTTATTGGAAGAGAAGAGAACCCATGGCGGAATCAGGGGCGGCGTAATGTATGCCTCTCAAAGAGGAAGCGGAATAATGTCTCCAAGCGCATTCTGCCCCTGAGCGAAGCTGAAGGGTCAGTGTGACGACACTTTACAGCATCGTTGTTTTCGATCTCAGCAGATGGAAACAGAAAAGCCGCCCCAATCAGGCAGCTTCTCTATTGTCCGAAAGTTAAGAACTATGCAGGGATGGAGCGCATCGCAGGTGCAGCCACCAGCTCAGGCGCGGCAGACTCCGGCAGCATCTTAGCCGAAGCGCGACGCATGATCTCAAGTTCCGCAGGAGCAAAGATCTCTGGGGAGACTCCACCGACAGCGACATAGCCAGGATCGTCTCCGAGAGCCATGGAGATCTGGTTCCAACGAAGAAAGGGCGAGGTCGTCGGCAGGACGATAAGACGGCGCTTTTCTTCGGGGAAGGCGAAATATGCCGACCAGATACCCAGCGTGAGGCAGATGGCGAGGCCATTGATGATGCTAAGAGCGGTCTCCATGCTGGCAGCATGAGATAACCATGCGGCTTGAACCAGGTTCGTAGTCGCGAGGAAACCCAAGCCAAAACTGACGCCAAAAATCCTGCTGCGATAAGAAAGTCCCATCGGACGGATCGCAAAGCAGACGAAGAGCAGGAGGCACAGCGTGAGAATGCTGGAGGTCTGCTGAAGCTGCGTGATCATAGCGACCATGAACTTGGTTCCCGAGAGGTGGGGAGTCAAGGCGACACCGATTGCGACGGCAATAGCAACAGCTGCAACCCAGCGGAAGACCAGCATGCCAAGGGTCTGTAGACCTTTGAGAGGTTCCATCGCCAGCTTGAAGATGCTATAAATCACCATCAGGGAGAGAATTCCCTCGATAGCGTAGGTAATCCAGTAAATATAGAAATACAACTGATAGTTTGCGCTTCGCCCAATGAACTCAGATCCAAAGAGCAGGAGCGACAAGCATAGAACTGAAGCAATCATCTTGACGGCTAACAGGGCCGTAAGGTAAATGAACTTTCCTCCTGCCTTGCTTCGCAATAACATTGCCAAGGCAATACCACAGAACAAGGGTTCGAGATAGGAAAGAAGATTCAGTAAGGTGCTCTGCGCCATGTTGTCTGTCTCCGTGCGACGACTACCATTAAAGCTAGTTCATTCCGGAAACAGACACAACGAAAAAATCTCTAATTTCAAATTAAAATACGATGTTTCTCTGGCTTACTTCATTCCGCAGGCGTTTGGATCATCGGGAGCGCAGCGGGGAACCGGCATAGCGCTGTTGCGGGCGACGGTGACTTTAGCCGAGGTCGAAGTGGCGGCAGAAGAGATCTGGGTGGAAGCAAAGGCACCGGTAAGAACCAGAGCGGCAACGGCGGTACGGACGATGAATTTCATGGAAATCTCCTAAATGTTTGAAAATGCTGGTTTATTTCATTCCGCAAGCGTTTGGATCATCGGGAGCGCAGCGGGGAACCGGCATGGCGCTGTTGCGAGCGACGGTGACTTTAGCCGAGGTCGAAGTGGCGGCAGAAGAGATCTGGGTGGAGGCAAAAGCACCGGTAAGGACCAGGGCAGCGACGGCGGTACGGACGATGAATTTCATGGAAATCTCCTAAATGTTTGAAAATGCTGGTTTATTTCATTCCGCAGGCGTTTGGATCATCGGGAGCGCAGCGGGGAACCGGCATGGCGCTGTTGCGGGCGACGGTGACTTTAGCCGAGGTCGAAGTGGCGGCAGAAGAGATCTGGGTGGAGGCAAAAGCACCGGTAAGGACCAGGGCAGCGACGGCGGTACGGACGATGAATTTCATTGTGGATAACCTCGAAAATTTACTAATGTTGCAAAAAATTTCGCTGGACAAATCAGCTGAGATAAACATATGATCGATTCGAATGTAAGTCCAATGCAATGAGATATATATAAGGATAATTATCCAGCTCAGTTACTGACGTAATTGAACCGGGACAACCCTTGACAGAAGCGGTATCGATGGTTTTGGATGCTTGATTGCTTAAAGATCGAAAAAGGGTTTAGCCGAGATCGCTAAACCCTTTACTTTTGAAGGTCGCTATTCTTTGGATAGGAAGAGACTCTCCCAGACTGAGCAGGTTTCAGTGCAGGGGATTGCATATTTACTTCGAAGTGGTTGAGGCATCACAAAGTGTTGAACCTGCACATTGAAATTTATTTTTCCGGCGGGTTCTGCAACGTTAAAAAGCCTCAAAGACGATCTTGAAGCCAGAATGAGGGAGCTAAAGAGCTATGTTCTGGTGGTCACGGACTCTGCCGGAACAACCGCCTCCGAAGGCTGCTTCCCATACTGCGAGTCCCAACCTGGAAGTTCCTGGGAGCCGGTGATCAGGCGGGCTCCGTCCTGGAAGGTTAGGTAGGTCCAGGCCCATTGGCGGAAGATGGCCAGACGGTTCCGGAATCCAATGATGAAGTAGATATGGATTACCAGCCAGACGATCCAGGCTGGGAAACCGCTCCATCTGCCGTGAAATGGCCATTTGATGTTTGCGACTGCCGCCTTGCGGCCGATTGTGGCCATGTCGCCTTTGTCGAAGTAGTGGAAGGGTTCGTTGAGGCCGGTTCCATCGCTTCCAAGCTCGGCGGAGACGAGCCGTCCGATGCGCTTGGCGGCGTAGGTTCCCATCTGCATGGCAGGCTGAGCGACTCCCGGGACCTGTTTGCCGTCTTCCTCGACGTGGGCGAGATCGCCGCAAATGAAGATTTCAGGGTGTTCCGGTGGGTTGAGAAACTGGTCAACAATGACGCACCCCCGGCGATCGAGTGGAACGCCGAGAAGTTTGCCGAGTGGCGATGCCTGGACTCCGGCGGCCCAGAGGGTGACGGTGGCATCGAGGCGCTCGTCTCCGATCATGACGTAGCCGGGTTGAACATCGGTGACGTGGGCGTTGGTACGGATTTTGACGCCGAGAGCGGAGAGCTGATCGAGAGCCTTCTTCTGCAACTCAGGAGGATAGGCGGCGAGGATGTTGGGAGAACCTTCGAGGATCAACACCTGGGCGCTCGCAGGGTCGATGTGGCGGAAGTCTCGCGCCATGTATAGGCGCGCGATATCGCTGATGGCTCCGGCGAGTTCGACTCCAGTGGGGCCACCGCCGATGATGACGAAGCGAAGAGGCGGATGCGTTCCTGCTTCCTGCATCTGGCGTTCTGCAAATTCGAAGGCCAGAAGGACGCGGCGGCGGATCTCGGTAGCATCTTCCACGGTTTTGAGGCCGGGAGCGAGTTTGGACCATTCGTCATGGCCGAAGTAGGAGTGGGTTGAACCTGTGGCGATGATGAGGTAGTCGTACTCGAGCTGTGCGCCCGTTTTGAGCTCGACCCGCTTCTCTTCAAGATCGAAACCGACGGCCTCGTCCATAAGGACCTCGATGTTCTGGTGGTCGCGCAGAATGGAGCGGATGGGCTGCGCGATCTCGGCGGGAGAGAGCACGGCGAGCGCTACCTGATAAAGAAGCGGTTGGAAGGTGTGATGGTTTTTACGATCGACCAGGGTAATGTCGACGGGAAACTTTGCGAGGTTCACCGCGGCGTTAATGCCTGCGAACCCTCCCCCGATAACAACGACCCGCTTCCGTGCAGTGCTGCTCATGGCCATGATTTCTCTGGCTCCTTTGTAGAGCTATCGTCACTGATACATCATCACTATTTTGATGCAGAGGGGCTACGGGGGGACTCGGCGTCCAAAATTTGCGTTTTTTTTTGAATCATGAAGGAGACGAAGCCTTGTGTGCCTGTGGCGGCTGCGATTGAGAGAGTGCCAGAGTCTCGCGTGAACGGGGCAGGAGAAAACGTGACGGTGCCATCAAGCCCGGCGATCAGCGATTCGTTGGAGCGGCTATCTACTGGAGAGATGGGACAGCGTCCCTGATCGGGGCATGGTGGAGTCCAGGACCGGGTGGTTTGATAAGCGGTGACGGAGGCTCCTGCAACGGGATGGCTGAAAGCATCGGTGACGAGGAAAACTACGGGCGAGAAGGTGGACGCGGAATCCAAAGACTGAGCAACGTTGGAGAGATTGATGGTTTGGAGTTGAAGAAGGTGGTCTTCGACGCTGTTGACCACAAAACTAGTGCAGACGGAGGTCCAGGCGCAGGCCGTTACTGAGGCTTGCGTGTTCAAGGCGAGCGGGCCAGCTGTGGCTGAGGTTTGGGCGATGAATTGAGAGTTCGCGGAAGAGACGGGTGGATGGAAGGTAAGAGGGCCGGAGATTGCGGTCCACTGCACTGGAACTCCGATGGGCGAGGCGGCGTTATCGGAGAGCGAGACCTGCGGAGTCCAGGTAAGGACACCATTTGAGGCGAGATAGAGTTCAGGCTGGAGTGCGGTGATGGCTTGGATCCTTCTGAGGGCAGTGATGGAGGTTGTGACGGTTCCGACGCCGCTGGCGGCAGAGAGAGTGATAGGGCCGGGGGAGAGAGGCGTCACATAGGTTGAGGCGATTCCCTGAAAATTTGTGGTGAGGGTGCAGGTCGATTGTCCGCAGGCTTCAAAGCGAACCGGGCCGCTGGCAGAGAAGGTGACCGGGATATCGGCAAGAGGAGTGGTTCCGTCCGCGGCAAGGGCTTTGACTGCGAAGGGAAGCGCGGAGGCGATTCCGGTAAAGATTAGACCCGATGGCGTAGAGAGAAGTGTGAGATCGGGTAGAGGAGCCTGATAGGTGAGCGCGGCTGTCATGGTGGTGGTTCCTCCGCTGGCGAGGTCGCGAATGGTGACATCGGCGGTGACTGCTGTGTTGGAGCGCTGCGAAGGGGCGATGGCGGTGATGGTGTTCGCAGTCCAGCTAGAGACGGATGTAGGGACTCCGTTGATGGTGACGATATTTCCGGCGCGGAATCCCATGCCGTTAATGGTGATGGCTCCGCCTTTAGCGGGGAGGACCGTGGGAGTGACGGAGTCGGCGTAGAGAACGCGGGCTTGATAGGCGAAGTCGGGGCGGCCATCTCCGCGCTGATCCATGATGGCGATGCGGAGTTGTCGTGCCTGAGAGGTCTGTGTGGTGAGGGACGTCGTGCCCAGAGAGACACCGTTAAAGGCCGCTGGCGTAGAGGCGATCGTAGGGAGAGTGCCGACAGAGTCGGTTGCGTTCCAGAGGCCGATGACTGGCATGGCCTTTGAGGAGGTCGGAGATGAATTTTCGTCGAGGGAGGTGACTTCAACGGTGGCACTGCGGTTGGCACGCATGGACACGGTTGACCAGGCTGCATAGCCATAGGTGCAGAGATTTCCGGTCCACCAGCCGGCGGCGGAGACAGATGCGGGAGCTGATTCTGTACCGCTCTGGGCGGTCTGGCAGCCGGATACAGCATCGGGGATGCTGAAATTTACGGTCTCCTGAGAGTAGGACTGTGTGACATAGAACATCTGTTGGAGGGAGGAGCCAGAGGGAGCGACTTGTTTGGAGTCGTAAGGGCCGACGGCATAGGGGCCGGTGTAAAGCGGGTTAATGGTCTGAGTGGACAGAACGAGGTTTTGCCAGGTATCGGTGCCAATGATGGGAGTACGGAAGATGTCGTAGTAGCCCTGCCAGGTCTTATCGGAGGTTCCCATATTGCTGGTGAAGGACGATGTGATGGTGTTGATGGGGGTGGAGCTGCGGCGACGGAAGAGAGATCCGGAGACGGCCGAGGTAGTCTCCCAGGCTTCGGGTACATTCCATGCGGCTTGTAGCCGGTGGACGACGACATTGACTCCTTGCATCCCCTGTCCATCCGGGAAGGTCACCTTGCCGCGAACGCGGCTGGCACGGGCAAGAGAGTCGGTCTTTCCGGCAACAGGGGCTTGTGGTGTGACGGGATAGAGCAGAGTGAGGCTGGCGATATCATCGTCGCGCAGAGTAAAGGGTTGGGGAAGGCACTGGTAGGAGTAAGGGCCGCAGAGGATATCGATGGGGTGCATGATAGGCCAGCGGAGCGCCTGCTGGATGGTGGGTGTGGGAGTCCCAGTGAAGACGTTGTCGTTAGTCTGCGACCAGGCGAGGCCGAGGATGCGACCAAAGGCACGCATGAGTTGATATTGAAGTTGAAGCTGCTGTTCTGGGGCGGGGCCAGTACAGCGTCCATTGAGCACGAGGATGGCGTGTTGAATTTTTCCAGTAGTGGAGATGGAGTCCACACTTTCGGTTACGGCGTTCTGGCGACAGCTTGAGGGGGAACTGGCTCCGCTGCCGAGCATGAGATCGGTGATAGAGCCGTCGTAGTCGTAGAGGATCGCGATCGGCTTATTGAGATAGTTGGCGCTTTGGATATCGGCGGGAAAGACAAGGCCGGTTCCGGTGGGATAGATGTTGAAGGAGCTGGCGTCTTCGTCGAGTGTGCCGCCATAAGCGAGGGTCAGGCTGGCCATGGGTACGTTCCAGGCTCCTGCGGCGGCTGCGACGATTGCATCGGCAGCCGTGTGGCTGACGTAGGGGCTGAGATTGCCGGGATCGGTATAGTACCTGGGGTTGTTGGTGTACCAGGTGACGATCACCCCCTCCAAGGGATAGTACGGTTTACCGGTGACCCATCGGGGGCCACTGGCGTAGGATGCCGCAGGCAAGAGGCAGAGGACGATCGCCAGCAGGCGTTCCAGCAATTTGCTCACATCGATCACGGAGCTTCCTGCTTCCAGGAATGCAGCTTTTCGACGACGGTGGAGAGAGGAGATTGCTGCGAAATGGGAGATGAGGCATCTTCTGGCCTGACACGAGAAGCAGCAGCCTGATGGGCGATCCGGTTGGAGGCAGAGTAGAGTGCGGATTGTAGGATGTGGGTTTCGATCCAGCGAAAGTCGACGGTGATAGCAGGAGAGTTGTCGGTCGAAGGCATGGTTAGGAGAGGGATGGCTCCGTCAGGCCCTTCCACGGGAGAGGTGAGGCCGGCAGCATTAGGAGTATGCAGAAGCATGAGGAAGCGTTGCCCGATGCGATAACGCTGATCGCTGCCCTGCCAGAGTCCGCTCCATTCGCGAAGAGTATACGCACCGGTTGAACAGCCTCGAATGGCCTGATCGACGCGGAAGTCGACCTCGACGATCCCCGAGCTGTCCTGTTCTCCAGCTAGATGGCGGATTGCGGTGACCTCTCCTGCGAAGATGATTCCCGCGTCATCGGACATCCGGTGGAGAGCGTCCTCCAGGCTTTGCGGAACAGCAATCTCCTGTGCTGGGGCGGGAGAGGGAAGGGCAAACAGAAGGAGCGCAAAGAGGAGCGAGGCCGGGCTGCATCTTCTATATCGAAAGAGAGAAGGGTTCATCGTGCCTCCAGTACCCTTACTTTTTCGTCAGGAATGACCCGGAATAAGTCACGTGTCCTGTTTCAGGACAGAAGTGAAAGAATAAGCGTGGAGAAGATGGTTGCACTGCCTTTGAAACGGGTGCAATGGAAATTTTCTAAATTTCTTCGCCGGGGCGAGATGCGAATTCGTGAATTTTCACACTAACCTTTTGCAAATCCATGCATCCTACCCCAATACAATAGTGCGAACAGGAGAAATTGTTCATGGCCCTCGAGCCCATCACGACTGAAATGAATAGCCCGATCCCTTCCACTGCTCTGTTCGATCCGAGTGCGATCGCAACGGATCTGTTTCCCTTCGACCCACTCTTTGTCGCAGCGCGTAGTGTCGATGACGACGAGGAGGAAGACGACGAAGATGAAGATTATGACGACGACGAGGAGGAAGAGGACGAAGAAGAAGAGGATGACGACGAGGACGATGAAGACTACGACGACGAATATGACGATTCGGACGACGATGAAGAGTTAGAGGACGAAGACGACGAAGGTTATTACGACGAAGATGAGGATGATGATGATGACGAGGAGGAGGAGAGCGAATATGACGAAGATCTTCCTCGCGCGCCTCGGGTACGCCGGATGTAATCGGTAGATTTCGTGGTCCAGAAGAAAGGCCGTCCGAGGGTTTTCCGGGCGGTTTTTTCATTGTCAGTAGCCGGCTTCAGTAACGACGTTTTCGAGGGGGTCGCCTGCTAGATAGCGGCGCACCTGGGCAGCTCCGAAGCGAAAAGCGCGGTGGATAAACTCTGGCGTAGAGCCCGCGATGTGTGGAGTGATCAAGCAGTTTGGCGCTGACCAGAGAGGGTGGTCTTGAGGAAGCGGCTCGGGATCGGTGACGTCCAGGGCAGCTCGAATCTTGTGTGACTGAAGTGCTGCTACCAGAGCATCTGTATCGACGACAGGCCCTCGCGCTGCGTTGATGAGCAAAGCTCCATGCTTCATCAGTTTGAATTCCTCCTCTTTGAAGAGGCTGGTTGTTTCAGACGTGAGCGGAACGATAGCGACAACGATGTCCGCCTGAGGGAGTAGGCGATGGAGATCCGAGACAGGAAAGACCTGCGGAGCGGAGCGCGCACTTCGTGCAATGCGGAGGATGTCGACGCCGAAGGGAGCGAGGCGAGCTTCAATGGCGGCTCCGATGGAGCCGTAGCCGACGATCAGGACGGTCTTGCCGGAGAGGTCTTCGCTAAGGATGCGGTACTGGCCTGCGTTGGTTCCGGTCTCGTTGAGGAAGCCATCTTTGACGGCAGCCTGTCCGCCCCACTCGCATCGGTGCTGCAGATCGCGGTAGAGAGGGAATCGCTTGAGGGAAGAGAGAATGGCGGACAGGACCCACTCGGAGGTGGAGATGTCGTGGATTCCACGGCCATCGCAGAGAGTAATGTCTTTGGGCAGCCAGGGAAGAATCCAGTCGACACCGGCCATCATAGATTGGATGACCTTTACGCCATGCAGACGAGAGAAGGTATTGACGGCATCACGTCGGGCAAAGGGAAGAATCCAGAAGTCGATCTCATGTTCTGTTGTGGAGTGGCGAGGGATGCGGACAAACTCGACTTGCGGAGGAAAGTCCTTCAATAGTTCGTGAGAGAGGTTTTCGTCGATACCGACACGCACCATGGTTCGAGTGTGCCCGAAATGAAGGGAAAAGGAAAACCGGAGATAAAGTTAGAAATAGGGGTGATTTACACTGACCTCGCGATCGTTGAGTGAGATGAAAGCTGGTTGGTTCGCAACTTTATGATCTCTGTTTGCGAGCATTCAACATCTTGTTCTGAAGAAGATTGAAGGAGTATGTGCATGTCGTCGGTCGAAATTTCGTTGGCGGGATTGTCTTTAATCGGAGGTCGTATTGCTTCGTCGAGCGCAGCAACCTTTCGCGCTGTGAACCCAGCCATAGGGCAAACGATGGAGCCGTTGTTCTATTCCGCGACAGAGCAGCAGATCAGTGATGCAGTAAAGCTGGCAAGCGCAGCTTTTTCGATCTATGCAGAAATCTCGGTTAAGGAACGAGGATCCTTTCTGCGAAAGATTGCCGGAGAGCTTACAGCGTTGGGTGCGGCGATTGTAGGGCGCGCGAATCTGGAGACAGGCTTGCCTGTACCGCGTTTGCAAGGCGAACTGGCACGGACGGCGAATCAGCTCGTTCTGTTTGCGGAGGTAGTGGAGGAAGGATCATGGGTGGATGCGAGGATCGATGAGGCTGATCCTGCGCGTAAGCCACTGCCAAAGCCGGATGTGCGATCGATGTGGAAGCCGCTGGGGCCAGTGGCGGTGTTTGGAGCGAGTAACTTTCCTTTGGCATTTTCCGTTGCGGGTGGAGATACGGCTTCGGCGCTGGCGTCGGGTTGTCCTGTCGTGGTGAAGGCACATCCAGCGCACCCGGGCACGAGTGAGCTGGTTGGCAAAGCAATCCAGAAGGCGGTGAAGGAGAGTGGATTGCCGGAGGGCGTGTTCTCGTTGCTGTTCGATGCAGGTGTAGAGGTTGGAGTCTCGCTGGTGAAGCATCCGGGGATCAAGGCGGTTGCGTTTACCGGATCGCAGGCCGCGGGCAAAGCGCTAACCCGTTTGGCGACGGAACGGCCAGAGCCCATTCCCTGCTATGCCGAGATGGGAAGCACGAATCCACTGTTTATTTTGCCGGGGGCGATGAAGGAGCGCAGGGATGCGATTGCGCAGGGACTGCAAACTTCCTTCACGTTAGGTTCGGGACAGTTCTGCACGAAGCCGGGGCTGGTGTTCGGGCCTGCCGGAGAGATGGGAGCGTTTACCGGGGCTCTGCAGGCAGGAGTCGACGCGATGACGTCGACAGGGATGCTGACTCCCGGAATTGCCGCAAAGTATAAGAGCGGAGTCGAGGAGCGAGCGAAAGAGGGCCGGGCGAAATTGGTCGCGGGTGCGAAGAGCTCGGGAGATGCAGACGGAGCCTTGGGTGCGCCTTCGTTGTTCGAGGTCTCGCTGGAGGAGTTCTTAGGACACCATGCGCTGGAAGAAGAGATCTTCGGGCCGACGACGTTGCTGGTGCAGTACGGTGAGATGAGTGATCTTGTTGCGGTTGCAGAGAAATTGCATGGTCACCTTACGGCAACGATTCATGGCACGGAAGAAGATATCGCGCAGGCGGGCGATCTGATCCGTGTGCTGGAGAAGAAGGTCGGGCGCATTCTCTTTAATGGCTATCCGACGGGTGTTGAGGTGTGCCATGCGATGGTGCATGGGGGACCGTATCCGGCAACCTCGGACAGCAGGACGACCTCAGTAGGGACGCGAGCCATCATGCGCTTTGCGCGGCCGGTCTGCTATCAGGATTGTCCTGATGGATCGCTGCCGGAGGCGTTGCGGAAGGCGAATTCTCTAGGGATTATGCGGATGCTGAACGGGGTGTTGAGCCGATCGTAGCGACGGGTAGTAGGGCAGTTTGAATCTACAACTTCCAAATGGCTGCCAATTCGGAGCGGATACTTGGTAAGTGTCTATAAGAACGTTTTTCGGGACTAATCCTCATGGATTCCTCTCAGGTGAATGAGCGACTTGCTCTGCTATCGCCAGTTGAGATTCGGAATCGGTCAATAGAACTAGAATCGTGCAGAAGTTTTCATTAAAGAATAACTTCGCAGTCGCATAGCCACAGTCGTAGAATACGGCCACTTTCTAGATGATCAGTCTTTGAGTCCCCAGGGGTTGCGATGGACAAGAAGGCATCACCGAATGCAGGCGTAAATCAGCAGGTTTCAGAGGACTCTCCGTTCACGACGTTCTTCCAGTTGAACGAGCGGTCCGTGGTTCCATCCGAGTATCGGACCGCGCCGACATTTTCAATTACGCGACTGACGTCGCCCTTTGGGCTGCAGGACCGGATTACAAAGTCCTCGTCTGTTCCCGCGCTCCTGCTTTCGGTTTCGCTGAAGCCTCTGGCATCTTCAAGTTACCGCGTTTGGGCGGGAGACAAATTGATCAAGACCTCGACGGTACATTCGTTTCGATCGAATGTGGTCGACTTTGATTCCCAGCCAAGATGCTGGGCGGGCAGCGCCTTCGACTTCATGCATTACTCCATCCCTCGAACCGGGCTGAATGATATCGCCGAGGACCTGGGCTATGGCCAGGTGCGAGACTATCGCCCCGCAGTGCTGGAAGACGATCTGGTTGTGGCGCAAATCACGAAGAGCATACTGCCGTACATCGGTCGTAACGATGCCCCCTCTGTGCTGGCTCTAGACCAATTGCGCCTGGTTCTCGGAGCGCATCTGCTGCAGCGATACGGCATCCTTCTCAAGACGACGCGACGGCTGAAGGGCGGTCTCGCGCCTTGGCAGAAGCGGCGAGCCTCTGAGGTGCTTCATGCAAACCTTAACGGTCACATTCGATTGGCCGAAATTGCCAGAGAGTGTGGCCTTTCCACGAGCCACTTTGCCCGATCGTTCAAAACATCCTTCGGTGTGTCTGCACATCAGTGGTTGATTCAGCATCGCATTGACGTTGCCAAACAACTGATGAGCCAGACCGGGATGTCGTTGACTGAGATCTCGATCCGATCCGGGTTTAATGACCAGGCGGCCTTTACGAACGCCTTCCGCCAGTTAGTGGGCGTAACTCCTGGGAGATGGCGCCGAGAACTTGCAGCAAGCCGTCAAGCCTGAGATCGGCCTTCTCTCAGGGACGACTCTGGTGATTTTTGGGCAAGAATTCGCAAAACCAGCATGTTTATACAAGAAAGCAAATGGCTCGATGCCTAGTGTGAGCAGCAAGTGATTCCCAATGCGCCAAGGAGACAAAAACATGCAAACCAAACCCAGCCTCGTGTTCTGCCATGGACTGTGGGCAGACGGTTCCTGTTTCAGCAAGCTCATCGTCCCTCTTCAGGCAGAGGGGTATGAGTGTATTGCAGCGCAGTACGGTCTCAACACAACGGAAGAAGACGTGGCCGTGACGAAGGCAACGATTGGCCGGGTCAGTGGCCCTGTCATCCTCGTCGGCCATTCCTACGGTGGGACCGTAATTACCGGTGCGGGTGACGACGACCGTGTTGCGGGACTGGTCTACATCTGCGCCCTCGCTCCGGACGCGGATGAATCTTCCCAGACACAGCAGTCAAACTTTCCGGCAACGGACGTATTCTCGCACATCGAGGTGGTCGACGGGCGTATCTGGCTGCGGCGCGATGGTACGAAGTATTTTTGCGGAGATCTTTCAGAAGAGGAGCAGAAGCTGGTGTGGGCGACCCAAGGTGTCCCGAAACCTGATCTTTTCGGCGCGAAGGCCGGAGGAACAGCATGGAAGACGAAGCCGAGTTGGTACATCGTCGGGAAAAACGACCACACCGTGCATCCTGATTTGGAGCGTGCAATGGCCAAACGGATGGGAGCCAACACCTATGAACTGGACAGCAGCCATGTCCCAATGCTTTCCCAGCCCGGCAAGGTATTGGATGTGATCCGTGCGGCAGTGAAGGGGGTCCAGGGGAAAATGGCTGCGTAAGAAATCGATCCCGGCTAGCGCCCACCCGCGCGCAGGTTGATCGCGCGTGAGTGGGCGCAGCATCAGTTGCCTATCCGTCAGTTACTAATCAGTACACGGCGGAGAGGATGGGTCGGCGACGTCATGAATCCGTACGCCAGTGAAAAGCAGCATTTTCATTCATGCGTCTGGATGGATGCCAAATTGCCGAGTTACTCATTGAGAACCGGGTGATACCGATAAGTTGGCTTGTGGGAAGTGATCCTGTTCTGTGCCGGACGACGGTTCACTTGACACCCCCTGATATCCTTAAATCAGGAGTAAGAAGCGCACCCGGCCCTGTGCCGGGTGTCGTTGTTTCAAGGGAGCGACAAAGGAAGTCCGAGGCTATGTCCCTTCCTTTGAATACTTTGTGCACTTTTTGACGGGGGACCTCGTCAGGCGACGGGGTTTTCCAGGGTTCCAATGCCGTCGATGGTGATGCGGACGATGTCCCCGCTGGCGAGCGTGAAGCTGTCTCCGGGAACGATGCCGGTTCCCGTCATCAGGAAGACTCCGTGAGGAAAGCTGTTGTCGCGGAAGAGATATGCGGCGAGGAGCTTAGGCTCGCGCTTCAACTCTGCGAGAGTCGTCGCGCCAGAGAAGGCAATCGATCCTTTGCGCGAGACCTGAAGCTGGATGGAGGTCGTGCGTGGAAGAGGATCGGGAGACAGAAGAAGAGCGGGGCCGAGAGCGCAGCTACCGTCGTAGACCTTCGCCTGAGGAAGGTAGAGCGGGTTTTCCCCTTCGATATCGCGAGAGCTCATGTCATTGCCGATGGTGTAGCCCGTGATGGTCCCCGCGGAGCTGATCAGAAGAGTGAGCTCGGGCTCTGGCACGGACCAGCTGGCATCGGTACGAATGCGGACCGGCTTGCCGGGGCCAACGACGCGTCGTCCGGTTGCCTTGAAGAAGAGCTCTGGACGCTCTGCATGATAGACGCGATCGTAGAAGGTACCGCCTCCTGCATCTTTGGACTCTTCGATGCGGGCATCACGGCTGCGGAAATAGGTGACGCCTGCGGCCCAAACCTCCTGGCTGACGACAGGCGCAAGAACCTGATGATCGTCGAGGGATTCGATACGCGTTGAGAGCGAGTTCTTTACGTGCTCGTAGATGTCGGGGCTGGCGAGCAGATCATCCCAATCGGTTGCGTTGATGGAGAAGTAGTTTCCGTCCTTCTCTGCAAAGAATCCAGTCTGGGTGCGATAGAGCTTCATCTTGCTTCCTTATTCTGAGATGAGTTTTGGATAGCTTGTTGTCCTGCGCGGAGTTGGGTGACGATGGCGTCGGTGTCGTAGACGCAGCCGCCCCAGATGCCTCCACTTGCTTGGATAAGAGCCGCCCATAATTTGGTCTGAGCGGGCAGCATGGGATGGGGAGCGAGATCGTTACGCGGAGCACGCGCATGGAGGCGACGGTGACCTTCTTCCGCGGAGAAGCGCTCGTTGTTTTCGCCAACGAGATTGACACTGCCATGCAGAGCGTTGCGGTCGACGATGATCTCGATGAGGTCACCATCGAGTACGCGCCCGATGGGACCATCGGCGAGGGCTTCGGGAGAAATGTGGCCGATGCATGCTCCGGTCGAGACGCCGCTGAAACGGGCATCCGTGAGGACGGCGACGTGTTTGCAGTGCGGCAGACTCTTTAGCGCAGAGGTGATCTGATAGATCTCCTGCATGCCAGCACCGGCAGGGCCGCCACAGATGAGGACAAGGACATCACCTTTGCCGATGGAACCTTGTTTGATAGCTGCGATAGCAGCTTCTTCGGTAGTGAAGACTCGCGCAGGACCGACGTGGTGATAGCGATTGTTCTCGTCGATGAGCGAAGGATCGATTGCAGTGCTCTTAATAACGGAGCCTTCAGGTGCAAGGTTGCCTACAGGAAAACAGACAGTCGCTGTGAGGCCGCGAGAGCGTGCGCGATCGGGAGAGAGGATGACGTCATCGGGATCGACGCGGTCGAGCTGGCGTAGTTTTTCTTTGAGCCCGCGACGACGCTCGCTCTGTTCCCACCAGTTGAGATTTTCGTCGAGCGTCTCTCCGGTAACGGTACGAACGGAGGTATCGAGCAGCCCGGCGTGGCGAAGATGCAGCATTACCTCGGGGACTGCGCCAGCGAGGAAGACCTGCACGGTAGGGAAGTTGTTGGGACCATTGGGAAGAGCATCGACGAGGCGAGGAATGTGTCGGTTGATGCTGGCCCAGTCTTCTACAGAGGGTCTTCGCAGACCAGCTGCGTGGGCGATGGCAGGGACATGGAGGAGAAGATTTGTCGATCCACCGAAGGCCGCGTGAAGCACCATTGCGTTGCGGATGGAGGCATCGGTGAGAATATCGCTGGTGCCGAGGCCGAGATGCGCGAGTCGAAGCATGGCGCGTGCAGAGCGAGCAGCGCTCTCCTGCCAGATGGGTTGACCTGACGGGGCAAGAGCAGAGTGAGGAAGTGAGAGTCCGAGGGCTTCGCCGACGACCTGCGAGGTTGCGGCAGTGCCGAGGAACTGGCAGCCACCACCGGGGGATGCGCAGGCGCGGCAGCCGATTTCAGCAGCATATTCGAGAGTGATCTGGTTCTGCGAGTATCGCGCGCCAATGGTTTGGACTTTGCCTGCGTCTTCTCCTTCGTCTGCGAGCAGCGTGACTCCGCCGGGGATGAGGACAGATGGAAGAGGGCCACAGGCGGCCAGCGCCATCATCATTGCGGGAAGACCTTTGTCGCAGGTAGCAATGCCGACGATGCCTTTGCGAGTGGGAAGAGAGCGAATGAGACGCGAGAGGACGACTGCGGCATCGTTGCGGTAAGGCAGAGAGTCGAACATGCCGATCGTGCCTTGTGTGCGGCCGTCACAAGGATCGGTGCAGGCTCCGGCAAAAGGAATGGCGTGAAGGTTGCGGAACTCGCGTGCGGCTTCAGCGACGAGCAGGCCGACCTCCCAGTGACCGGTGTGAAAGCCGAGCGCGATGGGAGTGCCATCCTGAGCGCGCAGACCTCCGTGTGTGCTCAGGATGAGAAACTCAGGGTCGAGCAGGCGCGAAGGTTCCCATCCCATACCGGCATCTTGTGAAAGTCCGAAGAGATTGCCGGAGGGTTGAGTGAGCAGCATCTCGGGAGTGATAGGAAGCGCGCCTTCGGGGCCTCGCGCATGCGTCCTGACTTCTGCAAAGAGTGAGGAATCGCTTTCGAGGATGCTGGAGATCGAGATGTCGCTCTCTGGAGGCATATTAGTTCTTATTGCATTCTGTCTGTTTTTATATCGTGTTTCGGTGAGGCGTTTTCGGAAGTGCGAGCAGGATCAAAGCGGAACCGATGAGTGAGATGGCCATGAATAAGAATCCGGGACGCGAGCTTCCTGTCCATGATTGCAGAAGGCCGACGATGTAGCTTCCAGCAAAAGCTCCGAGAGCTCCGCAACTATTGACCAGGGCGAGGACTTCGGCGGTGACATTCTTTGGCAGGCGTTCGGGGATGATAGCGAAAAAGGGTCCATACGGCGCATACATGCAGCCGCCTGCGATGACAAGACAAATGAATGCGATATGAAAGCTCTTGTCTGCGATGAGGAAAGAGCCGAGCAGAGCGATTCCGGAGAGCAGCAGAAATGGCCAGACAAGAGATTCGCGGCGAAGAGTCTTATCGGAGAGATATGAGGCAACGAGCATGAGGACGATCGCTGCGAGATAAGGGATGGCAGAGAGCAGCCCTGTCTGTGCCATAGAGAGCGAACCACCCTGCCGCACGATCGTCGGAAGCCACAGGACAAAGCCGTAGACGCCGATGCTCCAACAAAAATACTGGATGGAAAGCAGGATGACATCGCGACGAAGGAAGGCTTGCTGAACCGACTTCACTGGATCGAGAGTTACCTGCTCCTGTGCGAGCCGTTCTTCGAGAGCCTGAGATGCGTGTCGATCCAGCCAGCGAGCCTCGGCAGGGCGATCGCGGACGATAAGAATCCAGACTACGGCCCAAGCTACAGAGGGAAGCCCTTCGAGAACAAAGGTCATTTGCCAGCCAACGGCCTGGATGAGATATCCAGTGATCGCGGACATCCAGAGGACGGTGACAGGATTGCCGAGGATCAGAATGGAGTTGGCACGCGACCGTTCCTCGCGCGTAAACCAGCGCGTGAGCAGGAGCAGCATCGCGGGAAAGATGACACTCTCTGCGATGCCAAGCAAGAGGCGGATCGCGGCCAGCAAAGAAAAATGACGAACGACGCCGGTGAGAGCTGCGAGTGCTCCCCAGGCGATGAGGGAGGCGAAGATGATCCAACGGGCGCTACGTGTCCTGGCGAACCGGGCACCGGGAATCTGGAAGAGAAAATAGCCGAGAAAGAAGAGCGAGCCGAGAAGAGAGGTCTGGGCGCCGGTGATATGAAGCGTGTCCGCCAGTCCGGCGGCAGCCCCGAATCCATAGTTCGCGCGATCGACATAGGCCAGACTGTAGGTGATAAAGGCCGCAGGAAGAACAAAGAGCCACCGCTTTTTCAGGCTGGCATGGATCTTCCGCTGGTCTTCAGGAGAGAAGTCGCGCGGAGAGAGGGATTCCGGGATGGAGGAGGGAGAGTTCACTGATTCAATATCTAAAGTGGGACGTTGGTTAGCTCATGTACCATCCGCCATTCAGATTAATAGTTTGGCCGGTGGTATAGCTGTTCGAAGCCAGAAAGACAACCGCCTGAGCGACCTCTTCTGCGTGGCCAAAGCGACCAACGGGAAGCATGTCAGGGCGAATTGTTTTATTCTGACGGACCATCTCGGTTTCGATTAGCGCAGGAGCAATTGCATTCGAAGTGATTCCTTCTTTAGCGAGGAGATTGGCATAACTGTGCATGAGCCCCAGCATGCCTGCTTTGCTGGCAGCGTAGTGAGGGCCAATGACACCCCCAGTTTGTGCTGCGATGGAGGAGAGAAAGATTAGTCTTCCCCATTGTCTCTGTCGCATAGAGGGGAGAACGGCTTGCGAGACAAGAAAGGCAGAGGTCAAGTTCGTTTGGATGGTTTGGTTCCAGTCAGATAAATCAAGCTCGAGAAAAGGTTTTGTGGGATTGATTCCCGCATTATTGACGAGGATATCGACAGGTCCTAATTCCTGCGAGACAGCATTCACCATGTGTGTCACTTCGTCGGGATGAGAGACATCGGCTTGCACCATACAAGCGCGACTGCCTATGTCCCGAACCTCTTGAAGGAGAGAGGAGGCGTCTTCTGCCGAATGGAGATAATTGATCGCGATGGCGCAGCCTCTTGTAGCGAGAGAGCGTGCGGTAGCACGTCCGATTCCGCGGGATCCGCCAGTGACAAGCGCCGTTTTTCCTGTGAGAGATTCCATTGAGAGAACCATGGTGCTATGGATACTCTGCATTTTGCAAATCCTGGTGAGCCATCGGAACAGGAGAATCCTTGATCGCGCTTGAGCTACTGTCCCTTCAATTATTCAGAGGACATGTAACAAAAGGTGATTGAATTGATGGGATGAATAGACCGTTGGCGAATCCTGTCGAGTTTAGGGACATGTGCGCCGTCGTACTCGGAGGAACGTCTGGGATCGGGCGCTCGCTCGCGCTGGGGCTGGCGCGGCAAGGGATTACCGTCGTAGCTTCATCGCGCAGTGAAGAGTCCGTTGCGGAAACCAGCGTGGAGGTTGAAGCGATAGGCGTTTCTACGCTGAGTATGCCAAGCGATGTCGCGGATCGGTCATCTCTGGTACGTCTGCGTGACGCAGTCCTCTCTCGGTTTGGTGCAGTGGACATTCTGGTCAACTGTGCCGGTATTACGAAACGTGTTCCGACGCTGGAGATGGATGAAGACCTGTGGCGCCAGATTATGGACGTGAATCTGACGGGGACACTTCGCAGCTGTCAGGTCTTTGGAGAAACTATGTTGGCGCGCCGCTTTGGCCGGATCGTAAATATCGCATCGCTCTCTACCTTCGTGGCGTTTCATGAGGTCGCTGCTTATGGAGCGAGCAAGGCTGCTGTTGGCGCATTAACGCGATCTCTTGCGGTGGAATGGGCCCCTTTTGGGGTGACAGTGAATGCGATTGCTCCGGGGGTCTTTCCGACAGCGCTGAACCGCAAGATCATCGACAGTCCTCGAGGGCAGGAACTTCTGCAAAGGACGCCGATGCAGCGATATGGCGAGCCGAATGAGCTGGTTTCCGCACTGCTGTATCTTGCCAGCCCCCGATCTAGCTTTACGACAGGGCAGATTGTGACGGTCGACGGAGGATTTCTGGCAAGCGGAGTCAATCGATGATTGTGTAAGGTTTCGTTGAGGGGAAATTAGGTCCTGTTATGAAGATCGTAGCTGCCAAGCTGATTGTTTGTTCGCCAGATCGCAACTTTGTCACTCTCAAGATTGAGACCGACGAAGGAATCTATGGACTGGGTGATGCGACGCTGAACGGCCGGGAGCTTGCCGTCGCAAGCTATCTTGAGGAACACGTCATCCCTTGCCTCATTGGCCGCGATCCCTTTGCAATCGAAGATGTCTGGCAGTATCTCTATCGCGGAGCCTACTGGCGGCGGGGCCCGGTCACCATGACGGCAATCTCTGCCGTGGATGTCGCGCTCTGGGATATCAAAGGAAAAGCGCTGCACACGCCGATTTATAACCTGCTCGGAGGCAAGAGCCGTCAGGGAGTGTTGGTCTACGCTCATGCGAATGGTTCAGATATTCCAGGTGCAATTGAGAGCACAAAGAAGTTGATGGCCGAAGGATATCTTGCTGTGCGGGTGCAGTGCGGGGTTCCGGGAGTGGCCTCAAGTTATGGAGTTCCGAAGGGAAGCAAGCCGTATGAGCCTGCGGAGAGAGGACTCCCATCGGAAAACGTGTGGTCCACCGAGAGATATCTGAACTTCGTCCCTCAGCTCTTCGAGGCATTACGACGCGAGGTTGGTGAGGATGTTCACCTGCTGCATGATGTCCATCATCGACTCACACCGATCGAAGCAGCGCGTTTAGGTAAAGCGCTCGAACCCTACCACCTCTACTGGATGGAAGATCCTACGCCTGCCGAAGATCAGGATGCGTTTCGTCTGATTCGTCAGCACACGGTTACTCCTATTGCTACGGGAGAGGTCTTTAACTCCTTCTGGGATGCGCATGATCTTATCCGAAACCAGTGGGTTGACTATCTCCGCATGACCATCGTGCATGGAGGTGGAATCACCGCGCTGAAGAAAGCGGCGGATTTTGCCGCGGTCTATCAGGTAAAGACGGGATTCCATGGTGCGACTGATCTTTCTCCTGTGACGATGGCAGCGGCGCTTCATTTCGGACTTGCGATCCACAACTTCGGCATTCAAGAACACATGCCGCATACTTCGCTCACCGATCAGGTTTTCCCTCATGCCTATCGCTTCGATGCGGGATACATGGTTCCCGGCGATGAACCAGGGTTAGGCGTGGATATTGACGAAAGACTAGCTCAGAAATATCCCTACCAGCGCGCCTATCTGCCGATTGCACGCAAACTCGATGGAACTTTGACGGACTGGTGATCTCTACGGACGCAGGCCTGTCGTATTAAGGCGGATGCTGAAGACGGAGTCCGTAGTCGTCGTGTAGAGTGTTCGCCCGTCTGCGCCTCCCCATGCCATATTGGCCGTGCTTTTCTCTGTCAGAAGGGTTGCCAGATGCTTGCCTGTCGGAGAGATGATCCACACGCCTCCGGGGCCTGCTGCAAAGAGATTTCCTTTGGCATCGACTTTGATGCCGTCAGGTGCGCCGTTACGCTTGTCATTTGAGGCGTCCAGAAAGATACTGCCCGCGCCTAAAGTCCCATCTTCCTTGACGGAATAGCGCATCCAGAATTTCGGCTCACTGTTGCTGACGTAGAGCCACTTGCCGTCTGGGGAAAATGCGATTCCATTCGGGCGTGGCAGATCGCTCACGAGGAGTTGCAGCGCATTGCGGTCTGGTTGCGAACCCGGTTTCTGCTTCGTGGCATTCGGAATGCGATAGACGCCATTGATCTTCAGTTCCTTGTGAGGATCACTGTCGTTCTGTGTTCGCAGACCATAGGGAGGATCTGTGAAATAGAGCGAACCATCGGGACCATACACGAGATCATTCGGGCTGTTCAGTTTCTTTCCCTGATAGCTGTCGGCAAGAATTGTTACCGTGCCATGCGGATCCATGGATTCGAAGCGCATCACATTGCGAGCTGCATGGCCGGCCACTGTCAGACGGCCCGCAGGATCAAGCGTCATGCCGTTACTTCCTGATTCTTTCCCGCCATAGGGTTCCTGGCCCCGATATCCGCTGGGCTGCAGCCAGATTGAATCGCCGTGAGAGTCGACTTTACGAATGCTGTTGCTGGGGATATCAGCGAACATCAGGTAACCGGAGTGAATCCAGATCGGCCCCTCCACCCAGGTGAATCCTGTCGCTACTCTATGCCACACGGGATGCTGGGGTAGAAGAGCATCTGCTGCTGGATCGAGTCGTTCGATCTGTACTGGAATCTCCATCGATGGATTGTTCGATCCTTTCATGAACGGTTGAGTGTTGATGTTCAGTGCGAGGAGGAGGCAGGGGACTCCAGTCGCAATAGCAGGAACAAACCGAAACATGGTTCAAGCCCTCCAGGTCAGGAACCGTTTTAGCAAATTTGGGGACGATCCCGCGAGCCCTGGGGCGTTTTGGATGGAGTAATAGGGGTCATTCGTTTTTCTTATAGCGAATCACAATTTGAAAATATCCAAGCTGCGCGATGAGCGGTAGGTTGAAGTCATGAGATTGCGTAGAACGATCGTAGTTGTAGGCGGCGGTTTTAGCGGTACTCTTACGGCATACCACCTGTTGCGTCGTAAGGTGCGGGCCAGGGTTGTTCTCGTCGATCCTTCCTTCGACCTGGGACTAGGGCTTGCTTACTCGACCCAGAGCCATCAGCATCTGCTGAATGTTCCAGCGGGAAAGATCAGCGCGTTGCCGGATCAGCCCGATCACCTCCTGAGATGGCTACGAAAGAACTATGACGCACAGGTTAAGGAGACGGACTTCATTCCCAGAGCCGTATTTGGCCGCTATATCCAGTCCATTCTTGAACCCATGCTTCCGTTACTGGAACACCGCCAGACAACAGTGCTGGATTGCAACGTTCGAGGCGGACAGGCTGCTGTTCGCCTTGCAGACGGGACAGAGATCCTTGCAGATGCAGTTGTACTCGCGACAGGCAACTTCAATCCTGCGCCGTTGCGAGGTGTGGACGAGCAGGCAATTGCGGCAGGTGTCTACTGCCACTCTGCCTGGAAGAATGAAACTTATGCCGAACTTTCTCCAGAGGCTCCTGTAGCCTTGATTGGCTCCGGACTGACGGCTGTCGATGTTCTCCTGCGGCTACGTGAGTTGGGGCATCGCGGTGCTGTGACTGCGATCTCGCGGCATGGCGTCTTTCCGTATCGGCACGCTGGTTATCAGGCACTTGATGGACCTGTCATCAGGAATACTCCGAAACGGGCAAGTGAACTGCTCCATGTGGTGCATCGAGCGATTCGCTCGGGAGCAGATTGGCGCGCTGTAGTCGATAGTCTCCGTTCAAGAACAAATGAACTGTGGCTAGCGCTTCCATTCGTAGAGCAACAGCGATTCCGTCGTCATCTTCAGCGCCGGTGGGAGGTCGTGCGTCATCGCATGGCCCCAGCGATTGCCGATCGCATCGACGCGGAACTAAAGGAGGGGACATTGCTCCAGCGCCGCGGTAGCCTTCATGCCGTGCATGTCTCATCAGAAGGAGCGCGGGTTCAAATGCGAGATTCCAAGGGCGAATTGCAAGAGATCTCGGCTGCACGCGTGATCAACTGCACGGGGCCGGATATGAACTATACCCGAGTGGCTTCTCCGTTGTTGAACAGTCTTTTTGCGCAAGGGCAGGCCGTTGCAGGACCGCATGGTTACGGTCTGTGGGCGGATGAAGCAGGAGCGCTCCGCCAGCGTAGCGGAGCGTTTTCCCCGATTCTCTTCTGCGTGGGTCCGCCGCGACAAGGTACGCTGATCGAGTCCATTGCGGTGCCGGAGCTGCGTCAACAGGCGGCGGATTTGGCGACGATACTTGCAGAGAGATTTTCTGTTCATCAGCAGACGGATAGCATTGAAGCTGTTGATCAGCCCTCTGTTCCCACCGGAGAGGTTGCAGGGAATTATGAACTGGCGAGCTAAACCACTGATCATCCTTGGAGATCTTGCCTGGGTTACGGTTCTCGGACTCATCAGCGGCGCTGCCTGCGTAGCAATCCGCCTACTGTTTCGCCTTCTTCAGTGGCTGTTTACGGGCCACTCCGGCCTGCTCTCTCATGCTGCCGGGGCACTGAGCTCGTGGCACAGGGTGTTCATTCCTGTGATTGGTGCGCTGGCTGCGATGGCGATTGCAGAACTAGGGCATCGTTTTGTGAAGAACGGTTCGGAAGAGTATGTCGAAGCGGTTCAGAAGAATGGCGGACACATCTCGTTTATCCCAACGCTGTGGAGGACGTTTTCGTCGGCGTTCTCGATCGCGACAGGTGCAGCGATCGGGCGCGAAGGCTCGATGATTCAGTTTGCGACGGCCACAACATCATGGGTGGGAGGACGCTTTCGCCGCTCGCATCTTCCATTGGCGACCCAGGTTGCCTGCGGCGCTGCCGCTGCGGTCGCTACGGCATATCAAGCCCCCATTGCAGGAGTGTTTTTTGCGGCCGAGATTGTGATGGGCAGCCTCGTACTCCCGGTTCTTCCGTTGCTTCTGGTTGCGTCGCTTTCAGGATGGTTCATCAGCGTTCTGCTGCTGGGGCGTGGACCGTTATTTGCTGTCTTCGAGATGCCATCAGTTCGGCTGAGAGCGGACAGCACACTGATTTTTCTGCTTCTGTTTCCCGTTCTGATCGGATTTGCAGGCCCGGCCTATCAGTGGCTGATCCGGAGCCTTAGGAGTACTTCGAGATGGCCGCTTCCGCTGCTCTGGAGCGGAGTTCTGGTGGGCGTCCTCTCGCTGAAGAGCACGATGGTCTGGGGGAATGGAGACGCTGCGCTGCTTTCGATGATGCAATCTTCCCCAGCGGTCGATGGTCTGCTGATCGTGTTGCTCCTAAGACTCTGTGCGACGACGTTCTGTGTGGGAACAGGAACGGTGGGCGGAGTGTTTACTCCTACGGTCTTTGCCGGCGGCGCGGTGGGATATCTGCTGGCGCACCTCTTTCATGTGGCGAATCCGCTGATGGCTGCGGTTCTCGGTATGGGATGCCTGCTGGCAGCGGCGACTCATGCTCCCCTGATGGCAGGATTCATGACGGTGGAGCTTACGGGACAATGGCATCTGCTGCCGATGGTCCTGGTTTCGTGCGCTGTATCGTGGCTGGTGGCACAAAGACTTTCTTCGCACTCGCTATATGGAATTGCGACTACGGAGCCTGCGAAGGATGAGAAGGATCACGGTTACCGGGAGCCTTCTCTGGTGACGTCGATGCCGGGAGCCCGAGACTGACTCACTGCGACCCTCCCCCCCATATTTGTGCAAAGTCTTGATTGCTCGATGTTTAAGTCCGGACTTCCTGGTGGTAATTCTTAATGAGAAAGCCCCGGAGATATCTCCGGGGCTTTCTCATCTCCATCCAGAATAGCAGGGTGAGAGGGGTAATTCTGCATCGAGGATGTGGTTTGGTTTGTACAGGTTAGGCGGATCAGGGGCTTGACACCGAACTAGCGAAGAATCTGGCGAGGCAATCGACTTTTGGAGAGATGGAGATGCGGGGATTTCTCCACTACGGCCTGCGGCCTTCGGTCGAAATGACACGTTTGGGTGAATGAGGCAGGTTTGCGTGTCGCGCAATGGACCCACATCTGGCGATAAAGCCGCCAGATATGGGCATCTTTTGTTTTTTGTGTAATCCGGACACCTACCACTGAAGGAGAACGAGCTCCGAACAGAAGGCCGGTCCCATTGCGGCGAGAATGCTGTAGGTACCGGGCTTGCCAGGGTGGACCTTGAGATAGTCTTCGAGGACAGCCAGGACAGAGGCTGCGGAGAGGTTACCTACTTCACGCAGGCTCTTCCATGAAGGAGCGAGGGCATCGGGCGGCAGACCGAGGGAGTTCTGCATGGCCTCAAGGACCTTCGGACCGCCGGAATGGAAGATGTAGCTCGAGATATCGGAACGGGTTAGATTGTTGTCGGCGAGAAAGTCTTCAACGTTCTGAAGAAGATTTTCTTCGACGACGCGGGGGACATCGGGGGAGAGGACGATCTTGAATCCTGTCTCGACAATATCCCAGCCCATGACGCGCTCGGTGTTGCGGTAGAAGGTGGACCGGGTGGCGAGGATGCGTGGTCCTCGTTGCTTCTTTGCGAACTCAGTTTCTGCTCCTGCGATGACGACGGCTGCTGCTCCGTCACCGAAGAGGCCACAGGAGATGAGATTGGCGATGGACTGATCGTCGTCTTGCCAGGTGAGCGAGCATAGCTCAACCGAGAGAAGAAGAGCGTAGTGGGTCGGGAAGGCACGGACGTAGTCGGATGCACGGGCGATGCCGGCGGCACCGGCGACGCAACCCAGACCAAAGATGGGGGTGCGTTTGATGTTGACAGGAAAAGGAAGCCGGTTGATGAGGCGCGCGTCCACAGTAGGACTCGAGATTCCTGTGACAGAGGCGAAGAAGATAGCGGAGATCTGCTCGGGAGAGATCTCTGCGTAGTCGAGAGAACGGCAGATGGCCTGCTGGCCGAGATCGACAGCGGCCTTGATCCAGGCGTCATTGGTCTTACGGAAGGTGTCGAGAGTGGGGTAATCCTCCAGAGGAAAAACAGTGTGCCGATGTTCAACACCGCAGTTGGCATGAAGGCGGGTGAGGAGACGGGGTTCCTCCATTTTGTGTTGCCAGCGTTCGCGAAGGGCTTCGGAGATGATGCTCTGGTGATAGCGATAGGGAGGATAAGCTGTCCCGACGGATGCAATGCGCATGAAGTGTGTGGGCCTTTATTTTTGGATTACGTGGATACGTGGAACAGTTTTTGAAAGACGCAATCCAGCGTACATGCTTTCGGCTGGAAGAGTAGTAAAAGTTTTTTTGAGAATGATGGAAGTCCTAAAACACGCATGCCTGCCGCATGTAGAGGGCGCCCAACATTCCGGCATTTATGGAATAAGCGCGAGCTGGCGGTCGTAGAGAGCATTTTGGGGGAACTGGCGTTTGAGATCGATAAGGATGGCGCGGGCCTCTTGTGGGCGGTTTTCGCGGAGCGCGGCGACGGCGAGCATCATGTGGGCGAAGGGTGCGAGATAGTGTCCCTGGGCCGCAGTGATCTTCAAGAGCCGGATTCCTTCTTCACGGCTGGTGGATGCCCCGGTGAGATTGAGGAGCCAGCGCACGGGAGCGAACTTCAGGCTAAGCATGTAGTTTTCTACGCCTGATGCAAGGTAGGCGTCGTACATGTGCGGATCGACGGCGAGCGCCTGTTTAGAGAGGGCGCTGGCCTGTTTGCTGTAGTTGAGCGCTGCGAGATCCTTCTTGTCGATCATCAGGGCGTAGTCGGAGCGCATTCCGTTGACGAGGGTTTTGACATAGAGCGCTCGGGCATCGCGAGGATTCTTCTGGAGCGCGGCATCTGCCAGACTGGAGGCCTGGTTGAGACGGTCTTCGAAGGACCGCCGCACGTTCTCATCCGGAGTGAGACGGCCCCGGCTGTCGAAACGGTCCTGGTTCGCGAAGAGCTGGACGTCGATGATTTTGAGGCGTTCGAATTCACTGAAGAGCCAGGCCGCAGCATCGGAGACGGGGCCCATGGGGTCTTCCGGATGGATCTTCGTCCACTGCTGAAATTTCAGGTGCGCGTCGGCGAAGCGCAGGTTGTACATATCGCGATAGCCCTCGTCGAGAGGAGTTCCGGCGAGAGGAAGAGCTGCGAGACTTCGAGCGGCGAGAAAGAAGAGGCAAAGTACCAGCAATATCGATCGAGAGACCTCAAACCCAGATGGAGTGCGGGAGGGAGATATTTCGGTGGCTTTCTGAGGTGGATTCAATATAAATCTCCGGTCTGGGATTGATAGTGGTCGTTCCAGAACAAGAGGTTGGACGAACTCCTACAACAAACATCTTGCATCAGTACGAATGAATATAGGTTCATTGTTCTGCAAAGTCGACGGATTGGGAGCTTAATTTCCCCTTCAAATAAGCAATTATTTGCATGTTTACCTGGCGGATCCCTCTGTAAATAGCTGAAAAATAGTCTTTTATCTTTGGACGGCTATATGCAGATATATGGCACAAACGAAGCCATGCATCTCTCTCTCTTGCCGGCTTCAGGGCCTGTTTCACCTGTTTGTTTGAAGTAAATGGTTTCTGGACGACGCGGTTCAAGACGGATTCCGGTTTCCATCTTAAATTCGAAGGCATTCCAGGAGGAAGCAATGAAGCTATCTTCGAAACTCTCTGCTCTGGGAGCGATGATGGTACTTACGACCGCGTTTGCGGCTGCAGATACCATCTCTCTGGGCAGCTATGGCGCATCCAACGGCAATGGTGGATCCGCACCAGCCACGCTACCTGACAACACCCCGGTTACGTATGGGGCGTCTCAGACTTACAACATTGGGTCCGGCAGTGCATGGGCCCCGGCAGCCGGCACGAACTCGAGCTGGGTGTCGTTTGACCCGAACTCTGGTCCGACGGGCGGCAATGTCGATCCCAACGGAACCTATACCTACACCACAACCTTTTCGGCACTTGGTACCGAGGTCTATCACGGTTTCCTGACTGTGCTGGCGGACGATACCACGGACGTCTGGCTGAATGGCACTCTGATTATCCCCGAGGGCGTCATCGGAAGCGATGCGCACTGCGCGGATGGACCCCCAACCTGCGTCATGCAGTACACGTTCAACCTGAGCAATATTAACCTGCTGGCCGGCACGAACACGCTGACCTTCAACGTGCTACAGACCGGTCTGGTTTACCAAGGGCTGGACTTCTCTGGCGAGTTGACCACGGTTCCGGAACCCGGAACGCTGCTGCTGCTCGGAACGGGCCTGATGGGCTCGGCCGGCGCTCTGATGCGTCGGATGAAGGCAGCCGCAACGAAGTAAGGTCTGACGGGGCTGACCCTTTGCAGCAGGTGTCGGGAGCCCTGCTGCAAAGGGTCAAGGCCCGGCAGTTTGTAGCTTTCTGTAAGTGAGGAGAATCTCTCCTCACTTATTTTTTTATTGCGAAGTTGTGTCTTTCCCTTTCCCCAATTTGGTTGCTTGGGCTCGAGCACATCGATGGCAGAAAAGCAGGGGCAGCTTCCGACCATTGTGAATGCAAATTGCATGCTGCATGCGTCCTGGCGCGTTTTGTTATGCGAACCGATGGACGAACATGGGCGGGCGAGTTGGTCGTGAACTCGCTGCCGATCCCGTGGGCAATGTAGGTTCTCCAGTCTGAAATAGCGCTCCGACGGTTAATGGTTAGATCGGAACACTTATACCGCAGTGGTCCGGTTCGTGGCGGGACGCTGCGTGAAACAGTCCAGAAGGAAGTTCATGGGAGAGGCCAGCGCGGCAGGGCAGGCGTTGATGATGACCTTGAAGCGGTCACGATCTTCGGGCTCAAGGACTTTGAAGATATAAGCGAGCAGGAAGAACACTGCTGTGGCCGCGGCGCTTCCAGCAATAAGTGCAAGGAACGGTGAGAGACGGGAAGCGAGTGTGTAGGCAGCAACACTGGAGATTGCACTGATCGCCGTGATCTTGAAGATGAAGCTCCAGGGGAGCGGAATTTTGTATTGGCGAATTCCTATTGCCCACATCAATCCGACGGCGGTGAACTGTGCGGCTCCGCTGCCGATGCAGGCCCCGAGAGCGCCGTGTGCGGGGATCAGGAGCCATGCGACTCCAATGTCGACAAAGGAAGCGAACACTGTGGTGTAGATAAAGTATTTCTGGCGGTCGACGCTCTCATAGAGACTCTGAATAGGGCCGAGAAAGGCTTTAGGAAGGCAGAGCAGAGGAGCGACGGAGGAAACCAGGAGAGCCCCGACGTATTGATTGCCGTAGAAGGTGAGAAGGACGGGAGCTGCAAGAGGGACAAAGATGATGTGGATCGGCAACGAGATCATTGCGATGTATCGCGCTGAAGCTGCAGTGAGAGCAGGCAGTTTAGAGCGGTCGCGTCCGAACTGGGCATAGATGCTGGCTCCGGCAGCTGCACCAAAGATGGTGGGGAAGAGTAGAAGACGTTCGGCGAGGTTGAAGGCAACGGAGTAGAAGGAGAGCTGGCGGATATCGGTGGAGAGATGCTTGAGCAGAAAGAGCTCGGAGCGGTCCCATACGACGAGCATGAGAAGCATGCTCATCACACTCTGCCCGGCGAAGCTCATCATGCGGTCGCGGAGGTCTGCAGGAGGATGGGCGTCACCGTTGTCCCAGGCGAGGATGCGTCGCATGGTAGGGATAAGGCGTACGAGATAGTCGGCCCATTTCATCGCGAACATCGCGAAGGCGATTCCGTTGACTCCCCAGTGGAGGGTGACAGAAAGCAGGGTGAGAACGAAATAGGTTGCTGTAGAGGCAAGCGAACCGGGAAGGTTGGCAGAGAGAGTTTCCGCGGCTACGTTGGCCTGGGCCGAGATGAAGTTGCTCATTGCGGGCAGAATGCCCAGAACGAGAAGAAGCGCGGCGGTGCGATATTCCAGAGGAGCGTCGTGAAAGACCCAGATGACTGCGCCGAGGGTTGCGATGGCGCCGATGGCTGTCTGGAGGAAGAAGGTGCGGAGGTAGATGTAACGGGCGGTAGCGGCATCTCCTCCGCCAAGAAACTCCGCCATGTACTTGCGGGTGGTGGTGGGGATACCGACGGAACCGAGGCTGCTGACGATGCCGGTCAGCCAGGTGACGTAGATGATGTACGCCATCTTCGTCGGGCCGAGCGCCCGAGCGATGGCAATGGACGTCACCAGGGACGAGACAAAGCCGATGAGAGACTCAAGCCCGTACCAGGCGGTATTGCGAGCGATGGTTTTACTGTTCACGTGTTTTCCGCAGAAGCTAAGTGAGCCGAACCCGCAGAAAGATTACAGGTCCGGCATCTTGAATGGAAACAAAAGAGCCCTAACGTCAGGAGATCAGCCGAGTTGGCTCAGGGCCTTCTCGGCGTCCTTTGCCGTTTGGCTGTTTGGCTGTGCAAGCGAGACAGCCTTCTTCAGATGCAGGGTCGCATCGGAGTTGTCCGAGAGCTTGCTGTAGGTCAGACCGAGGTGATAGTGCAGTGCGGCATCGTTGGGGCTGGCCTTGACCGCATCTTCAAGCAGATCGCGGGCCGAGGTGTAATTTCCTTTATGGTAGTAGGCCCAGGCGAGCGTGTCGGCCGTGTTTGGAGAATCGGGCATCGCGCGGCGTGCGGTTTGAGCGAGTGAGAGCGCGACGTCGATGTTCTGACCGGTCTCAACCATCAGGTAAGCGAGGTTGTTGGAGGCAACGGGCTGCTCCGGTTGAATCTCCAGGGCTTTCTTATAAGAGGCCATCGCCTGATCGCGATTGCCTTGTGCCTCCTGGAGAGTGCCGAGGAGGGTGAACCCTCTGGGATCGGTAGGATGGTCCTTGGTCCATTGTTGCCACTTGGCCAGAGCCTTGGCTGCATCCCCGCTGCTGACGACCGCGCGAGTGTAGACGATAGCAGCAACCGGATCGTTCGGATTGAGATCCATAGCCTTTTCTGCGGAGTCGATGGCCCCGGCGTTATTGCCGGTCGCTCCCTGGAGCTGCGAGAGCAGGCTGTACATGTCGGAATTCTGCGGGGACTTCGCGAGTTGCTGCTGCACGCGGTCCACGGCCTTGGCGGGCTGCTTATCAGCCATGTAGGTGGCCGCCAGCAGGCGAAGCGCGCGTGAGGAGTTTGGATCGTGCGTCAGCGTCTGCTCGAGAAGGTTGCGCGCATCAGACATGTTCTTCTGGACGAGGCGCAATTGGGCCAGCTCGAGGTAGCCGGTCGCATTGGAGGGCTCCATCTTGATGGCGTCTTTGAAATCAGCTTCTGCCTTGTCGTAGAGCTTCTGACTGCCTTCCGCCATGCCGCGCCAGATATAGCCGTTTGCAGCCTGCGGAGAGGCAGTAATGGCGGCGTCGCCAAGCTGAGCGAGCGTATTGAAGTCGCGACGGCTAATTGCGATCTGAGCGAGACCCTGCTGCGCATCAGGGTTTCGAGGACTGATGCGCACGGCGTCCTGGAAGGCCTGTTGCGCGGCGTTAATATCTCCCTTGGATGCGGCGGCGCGTCCAAGCCAGACCTTTACCTGGAGATTGTCGGGATTTGCTTTGGCTGCCTTCTGCAACACATCGAAGGCCTCGGAGGACTTACCATCGTTCATCAGAAGCATGCCGTTCAGAAGCGCAACTTGCGGAAGATCGCTGTCGGTTTTGGCCAGTTCCTGTCCGATGGCGTGCGCCTTGTTCAGGTCCTTTTTGGCAACGAGGAGGCGAGCATAGGAGAGCTTGAGTGAGGGGCTCTTGGGATGTTTGGAGACGAGGTCGGAGTAGACCTGTTCTCCGCGATCGAGCTGGTGGGTGCGGAGATAGAACGTGGCGAGCATGTCGGCTGCGGTTGCATCGTCAGGCAGATCGTCAGCGGCCTTCTGGAGAGTCTCTTCAGCCTTGGCCTGGTTGTTCTGCAGCATGTAGAGGTCTGCCAGGCTGGAGCGGGCCATAACGTTGTTGGGATCGGCCGTAACAGCCGCATTCATCTGGTCGAGAGCACCAGCGAGGTCACCTTTTCTCTGGAGCATAGAGGCGAGAACGATCCGCGAAGTGACGTTCTTGCTGTCGAGGGAGACGGCCTTGCGAAGCTGCTCTTCGGCCTGTCCCGCGGTGGTTGGGTCGCCGGCTTGCAGCATGCCAAGCGTGGTATAGAAGGTGCCGCGATTAGGATCGATCGAGAGCGCCTTTTTGATTTGGGTCAACGCGGTGGTGCGATCCCCTTTCCGGGCTGCGATTCCGGCAAGAAGGGCGTAGGCGTCGGCATTATTGCTGTTCAGCGCAAGAACGGCATTGGCCTGTTCGGCTGCCTTGTCGGCAGAGTTTCCTGCTAACAGCAGGTTGCCCAACTCGATACGGGCCTCCTGGTTGTTCGGTGCCAGATCGACCGTGCGGCGTAGTTCGCTATATCCGGGCATGACAGAGCCCTGCTTGAGGTAGACCTTCGATAGCTCGTAGTGTGCGTCGGCGAAGTCGCGATCGACCTTGAGAGCATTGGAGAACTGGATGGCCGCTTCCTTGAGCTTGCCCTCTTTCTCATAACGCTTTCCGCTCTCGAAATACTTCTGCTTCTGTTTGTTGGGATCGCGGGAGCAGCCGGTTGCAAAACCAAGTGTCAGCGAGGCCGATACGACGATGGCAGTCAGGTGAAGTGGAGCAGAATTCCGTAGCATTCTCATGATTGGTTCCTCAATCTGATGTTGCTCCCGCCAGTCAGGCCGGGATAAAGCTTGTGTCCGGCTTTGCCGAACGATGTTTAACCTTAGTTCGGAATGAACTGAGGCAAATAGGGAGTCATACGGGCAGTGAAGCGGACCGTACGCTCGCGAGCGTCAGCGACCTGCTCGGTGGCAGAAATAGGAGTAATAACGCGGACCAGGGCGCCATCGGTGCGGTTGTAACGAATGGCGTCTGCCAGCATATAGGCCTTCGCCTTGTACTCATTGGCGATACTGCGGCCGTGAGCCTGGTACCAATAGATGACAAACTGCCTGGATTCGCCGTTGCTGATGACATATTCCCCGACCTGGAAACGGTTGCCGTTGATGTCTTCCAGAGTGGTGTAGTCGGAAGAGTCGAAGGTCCAGCCGGCGCCAGGCAGGCAGTGCTGGGGCGAATGGATGGATTGTCCAGTGCGCTGTGTGGCGAAATAGCCGATAAACAGACTGATCGGCGCGGACCGGTGCGATTGCGGTGAGACCGCGGAAAGGGGAACCGTATAGATGCGGTTCAGGAAGTCTCCCTTGCCGAGGACGGCAAGGACGTCGTCTTCGAGAGGAAGGTCCTGCGAGACCATGCCGTCGATCATCGTGGGCATCAGGTGAAGAGGTTCGCTGGGCGGGACGTTATCGGCATCTCCGCGATGCACCAGCATAAAGAGCGCGGCAGCCATGAAGACGAGAACGGTCCAGAAACGGGGGGATTTCATGCAGCCTCCCTGGGCGGAGCAATTAAACGCATCAGGCGATGGACAAGGTACAGGCAGCAAAGGGAGACGACAAACATGACCCACCCGGAGAACTCATGGAAGAAGCCGAGTGCCTTTTCGGGGTCCCAATACTGGACGCAGAGTCCGGTGCCGACGATACGGACGACGTTGGCCGCGACCGCGATCGGGATGCTCGCGAGCGCCAGAATGAATCGTCTCCTGGTGGTGCGCTCCAGAAAATATCCGTAGAAGACGGACAGGGTGAAGAGACTCATCAAGGAACGAATACCGCTACAGGCCTCGGCTACTTCCAGCTTCATGATGGGGAGCTGAATGACATTTCCCTCCTGCAGGACGGGGACACCGAGGAACGGCAGGATCATACTGGCAAACCGGGAGGCCAGGAGCTGGAGTGGGAAGGTGATCTGGTTAAAGATGATGGCGGGAAATGGGATCGCCAGAAGGAGGATCAGGATAGGGAATCGCAGTTCGCGGAGCATAGCCCGTCCGAGAAAAGTCCAGACGAGGCCACCCAGGAGGATCACAAAGGAGATGCGGGAGGTGAACAGGTCTGCGCCGTAAACCCCCAGGATCAGGGTAATCAGGCCGAAGATGACCAGGGAAAGCCCTGCCCAGCTTTGACTTACGGGAGTTGCGGCGATCTGCTTTCTGCGGTCCCAGAGAAGAAAGATGGAAAAGAGCGGAACCAGAAATCCGTGAGAATAGTCAGCGATGTTGTACCAGTCGACAACGAGCTTAATGCCGATTCGGAAATAGAGTGAAATCAGCAGGATAGTCAGAATCCCGACAGGGAACCACAGGCGGGGCGGAAACAGGAGCCGGGATGCCAGAGGAGCCTGATCGGAAGGAGAAACAATCTCGGTTGAGAGCCGTTCGGTTTGCAAGCTACCACTCACCATTTACAGGACATTATCTTTCATGATTTCTGTATGCAATTTACTTGCCGCGACGGAATGTCGTGTTAAACGAAATTTTGCGTGTGAAGTTCGACCCGGGTGGGAAGACAGTCGACCACTGGGGACAGGAAAAGGGAATTTTTTTTCCCTTTTTCGCATGCATTCTGCATGTCTCGGAGATTTTGCAAGGACACTCTGCCCATTCGCCCATGTTTGGATATGCCGTAGATTCCGGGGTCCGATTTGTTCAGGGGATAAATCTCCGACATCCACAAGAAAAATGGGTTCTCTCATCGATTTGGCCCTTCTTGTGCTTGTTGAATGAGCAGAGTTTTTCACTTCAAGTTCTAATCTCGAAGGATTATTTCTATGGATGCGCTAAAAATTGCACATTTGACCATGCATCCATATAGAAGAGAATCGTCACTATGCCGGAAGCCATAGGTATAAGTCAAAGGAAATCAGTACGCCATATGGAAAAGAGAGGTAAAGCATAATCAGATGAGCGAGAATAAAAGAGATTGGACCAAAATCCGCACGGGAATGGAGAGCGATTCCATGAAGGGACTCCTTACAGGAGTATTGGTCGCGGCTCTGTCGGTTTCCGGTTTTGCACAGACTTCCAGGCCAGATGTTCCAGCCGAAGGGCAGCAGAAACCTGCATCTTCTCAGGCGGCGTCGGCCCCTGCGCTTCCACAGGGAATTGCGGATATTGACAATGCCCGGTATGTGATTGGGGCTGAGGACTCTCTTTCCATTACGGTATGGAAGGAACCCTCGCTTTCAGGAGTGGTTCCGGTCCGGCCGGACGGGATGATCTCCCTGGTTCTAGTGGGCGATCTACCGGCCGCTGGAAGAACTCCGATGCAACTGGCCGATGACATTACTGCAAAGTTGAAGAAGTATATTCAGGATCCGAATGTGTCGGTCGTGGTGATGGCCGTCAATAGCCGCAGGGTCTTTTTGCTGGGCGAGGTCGGGCACGCCGGTCCGATCCCGATGACTCCGGGGATGACCCCGTTGCAAGCCCTGGCAGCGGGAGGTGGATTGTCGCCGTTTGCAAATGCCAAGAAGATCTATATTTTGCGGAACGAGGGTGGGAAGCAACAGAAGATTCCGTTCAACTATAAACAGGCCCTTAAAGGGGATGATTCGCAGAACATCGAGCTGAAGCCGGGAGATACGATCGTCGTCCCATGAGCCAATTTATGAAAATTCGGATCGCCATCTCGTTGTTTCTTATAGCCCTTACCTCCCAGGTATTTGGCCAGGCGGCTCCTACAGCGACGCTGGCGCCTGTAGCAGCTCCGACTCCGGCCGGAGCCACTGCTCCCCGTCTCTCCTGGTTGGATGGGACGATTCACTATGCCGTTAATGCCGCTGAGATCGTCCAGTACGGTTACTATGGCGCGGGAAATACCACCAGCTCGACGGCCATTTCTGGAGTGGCAGGATATTCCTCCTTGAGTCAGGTTCATCCCACGTCGCTGCTCTTCTCGGGGGGCGTGGTCTTTGGTCAGGGCGGTCAGGGCACGACCACCTATCAGAACTTCGCGATCAGTCAATCCTTGATTAAAGGATTGTGGGTCTTTAATGTTGCCGACTCCTTCAGCTTCCTGCCGCAATCGCCGGTCACGGGAGTGGCGGGAGTTCCGGGCATCAATAATCCGGGATCCACGCCGATCGATGGTCCATCGCAGGGGCCTGCGGGAGGAATTCTGACATACACAGGGAACCGGATCAGCAATATGATCAACGGCACGGTCGAACGTCGTCTGACGGGCCGGACTTCGATCAGCGGTACGGGTATGTGGTCTGTGTTGCACTTTATCGACAAGAATGCCGGCCTGGATACGTCGATGTTGAGCGGCCAAGTGGGTCTCAATCACCAGATTAATGCGCGAAACACGGCGAGCATCAGCGCGTTGTACTCCACCTTCGATACGACCAACCTGCTGGCGATCTATCCTCCAGGGTTTCCAAACAACGACGTGACATACCAGACGAAGGGCATCAACGTTTCATATCAGCGTCTATGGACCCGCGCTCTCAGCACAGATATCTCGGCGGGTCCGATGTGGATCCAGACCTCAGCAGCTCAGCTGATTCCGGATCGATTGAATTACTCTCTGAGTGCTGGTGCGAACTACAATCGCCAACTTACCAACTATTCCCTGCGTTATATGCATGGAGTGAACGGAGGATCTGGTGTTCAGCCAGGAGCTTTGTCCGATGCAGTGAGCGCCTCGGTTGGGCGGACCTTCAACCCGAAGTGGGCGGCGTCAGCGTCGTTCGTCTATACGAGGACCTCCGGGCTTCTGGTGGTTAACCCGGCGCTTGGATCGGTCAACGGAATCACAAATACGGAGTACGGAACGTTGCAGGTCACGCATGGTTTTACCCGTACATTTTCGGGATACGCAAGCTATACGGCACAGAATCAGTCGACCAACCAGGGCATCCTGTTGCCAAATGCATTCAATGGCCTGTCGCACATTTTTGGAATTGGGGTTTCCTGGACGCCGCAATCCACCCGTTTGGGAGACTTCTAAGGAGCTGAGTTATGTTGGGACATCGTACGCTGAATGTGGACGATTATCTGGGAATTCTGAAGCGCCGTGGCTGGATGATTGCTATTCCCGCGGTCCTTCTGACACTGGTGGGATTTGCATTGACCTTTATCGTCCCTCCACGATATGTGTCGCAGACGCTGATCCTGGTAGAACAGCAGAAGGTTCCTGACGACTATGTTCGTCCGGTGGTGGTGGAAGACATCACCGCCCGGCTGGCTTCGATGAAGGAGCAAATCCTGAGCCGTTCGCGGCTTCAACCGATTATTGAGCGATTCAATCTGTACAGCACTAAGAAGATGCAGATGGACGAGAGGATCGAAGAGACCCGCAAGAACATCGACATCAAGCCGATTCATTCAGAGATGGCTCGGACCGGCGGATTGCCGGGGTTCTTCATCTCGTTTCAGGATTCCGATCCTCATACGGCCCAGATGGTCTGCGGAGAGATTGCCTCGTTGTTTGTGACGGCGAACCTGAATGCCCGTGCCCAGACGGTAGAGGGCACCACAGAGTTTCTGAAGAGCCAGCTGGCGGATGCGAAGAGGTCGCTGGACGATCAGGATTCAAAGCTTGCGGCGTTTCAGGCGAAGTACCTGGGGCAGTTGCCTGGGGATGAGTCGCAGAACATGAACATGCTGACCAGCATGAACACGCAGCTGGATGCTTCAACCCAGGCGCTGAGTCGCATGGAGCAGGACCGGACATACATTCAGGCGATGATCTCGCAACAGCAGAGCATGGCTCCTGCTTCTGGAGAGCACGGTGCGGCTGCTCCCGGAGCCCAGCAGATAGAGTTACAGAACCTGCAGAATGAAGAGTCGGATCTGACCCGTCGGTATACGGACGACTATCCGGATGTAGTTGCAGTACGGCGCAAGATCAAGGACCTGCGTGCGCAGATTGCCGCTGCTCCTGCTCCTGCCGCGTCGGCATCGAGCGGTACGGTAAGCTCGGCGCCGAATCGCAACGATACTCCGGCGGTGCAGCAATTGCGTGCTCAGTTGCGTGCGCTGGACCAGGGAATTCAGTCAAAGAGGCATGAGCAAGGGGTGATCTCCAGCCAGGTCCGGATGTATCAGGCCCGGATCTCCTCAAGCCCTGGGGTGCTGGAACAATATAAGACCCTGACTCGTGACTACCAGACAGCGCAAGCATTCTATGACGATCTTCTGAAGAAGATGAACCAATCCAAGATGGCCACTGATCTCGAAAAGCGTCAGCAGGGTGAGCAGTTCAGCGTGATGGATCAACCGAACCTTCCGGATACTCCTGTGTTCCCCAAGCGCGGCGTCTTTGTGGGAGCCGGGTTTATGGCAGGTCTCATCCTTGGAGTCCTCTTCGTGGCCTGGAGAGAGTACCGGGATACGGCGATGCGTTCTGAGCGTGATATCTGGGCCTTTACGAAACTCCCGACGTTGGCGGTGATCTCGTTCTCTGGTGCCATTCCGGAGATTCCGGTGGCTGCCCGGCGTCGCTGGGGCTGGTTAAAACGAAAAGAAACCTTTCAAGCGGATAAGCCTCTAGCGAATGCGGGCGGGTCATCGAATGTATAACAGCTTCTTTAAACTTCATAGCAGCCCCTTCGGGACCAGTCCCGATCCGCGGTTTCTGTACATGATGCCGCATACGAGAGAGGCCCTGGCTTGCTTGGAGTATGGAATCTCAGCACGAAAAGGATTCACCGTACTCACGGGCGAAGTGGGAACAGGGAAGACGACACTGCTCAAGCGGGCGCTCGCCTCGTTCAACAGTCGCCGTATCTCGACGGCATTCGTCTTCAATCCTCGTCTGGAGGTGCTGGATTTTCTGGAGTTCGTATTGGCGGACTTTGGAATTGCACCGACCAGTCGGACGAAGTCTGGAATGTTGTTGCAGTTGAATCGCTGGCTGATTGAGCGGTTCCGAATGGAAGAGACCTGCGTCGTGGTGATCGACGAGGCGCAGAACCTCTCCTGGGACTTGCTGGAAGAGATTCGGCTGCTGACGAACCTGGAGACCTCTTCAGAAAAGCTGCTGCAGATTGTGCTCTCAGGACAGCCGGAGCTTGAAGAGAAGTTGCGGCATCCCAGCGTGCGCCAGTTACGGCAGCGTGTCGCGTTGTGGTGCAGGACGCAGCCACTGACTGAGAACCAGACGCATGCGTATGTTGCGGAGCGTTTGAGGCTGGCTGGAGCAAGCTGGACGATCTTTACGCCAGAGGCGCTCAGCCTGATCTATCGCTATAGCCATGGGATTCCGCGCCTCATCAATCTGCTTTGCGAGCATTCTCTGATTGTGGCTTATGTGGAACAGGTTCAGCAGGTGGGCGTTGAGATTGTTGAGGGTGTTGCGGCAGAGCTTGAGCTGGAGACGCAGCCATTTTTGATCTCCCCGGCTGGCATAAATGGGGTTTATGGCCGGGGCGGCAACGCTGGCGCCGACTCCGGATTGATGACAACGTTTGATGCCGATATGAAGGGACGACAGGATCGATGAGCCGAATATACGAAGCGCTTCAAAAGGCAGAGTCCGAACGGAAGGTTGAGCGTACAGAGCGCGAGCCGCGACCTGAGGAGCGTCCTGAAACAGAGCACGCTCCAGCATCGGTTGTCGTCGAATATGAGCGTCCGCTTTCTCAGGTCAGTGATTCCGCAGACGATCTTCGTGTCGAAGAAGACCGCTTTGAGACCAGTGGAGGATTGAATCTTCGGGCCGTGAAGCGTTGTGCATGGACTCCTTCGATCCAGCGCCTTCCATCTTTGCTTGAAAGAGGGCCTGCGGTGGAGCAGTTCCGCAGTTTGCGTTCACGCGTATTTGAAGCGCGGGATATCAAGCCAATCAAATCGATCCTGGTGAGCAGCGGTTTGCCGCAGGAAGGCAAGAGCTTTGTCTCGGCCAACCTGGCGGTAAGCCTGGCGCGCCACAAGAACAGTAAGGTGCTGCTGATTGATGGTGACATGCGTCGCTATACGCTGCATGAGCTCCTGGGCGCGGAGTCGCACCCGGGCTTAGCGGACTATCTCTCAGGTAAGGCTTCTCTCGAAGATGTGATGCAACGCCCGTCGGAGAACACAAACTTCCCTGACATAGAACGTCAGGTTCTTTCGAACCTAACGTTCATTCCTGGCGGGAACGGTGGGGATAAGGCGGCTGACCTTTCGGGTAACTCCAGGTTTGCGGATTTGCTGCGAATTGCCGCGCCGCACTTCGACTGGATTATCGTCGATTCCTCGCCGGTGATTCCAGTGTCGGATGGCGTCAACCTTGCACGTTCGTGCGATGGTGTCCTACTGGTTGCCCGTTCCGGAGTTACGAAGTACACCGTTGCACAGCGCGCGGCAGCAGAGCTGCGAGCCGCCAATGTTCTCGGATTCGTTCTGAATGCCGTACACGAGGATCTCGGAGCCGGGAGCTATTACAACTACAACGCGGACAAGGAATAAGCGGAGCAACGGCGGAGATGATTCGGTTATTCAATGTTTATTATCCGACCCGCACGATTGTTCTATTGATGTGCGAGGCGCTGATCGTTGGCGGATCGTTTTTGCTGGCGACCGTGCTGATTCTTGGGCCGGACACTTATATCTGCCTGAACTATGAGTACGGAACCCTGAAGATCGTAGCATTGACGGCCCTCACCTTACTTCTCTCGTATTACTTTGATCTTTATGAGCCGCAGCGTATCTCGGAGCGGTGGGAGATCTATTTCCGTCTTTTGCTGGTTCTTGGCTTTCTATCGTTTCTGCTTTCGGCGATCATCTACTTCTTCCCTCAGATTGATATCGCACACTATGTCTTGCTGCTTGGGCTGATGTTTCTCACGCTCGGGCTGGTAATCTGGCGGAGCGCTTATGAATGGATCATTGGTCGCGAGATCTTCCGCGAGCGCGTCTACGTGCTTGGCGGGGGAGAGAGAGCGCAGTCCATTGTGAATATGCTTCGTACCCGCAAGGACGCGGGGATGGAAGTGATTGGCTTTGAGACTGTGCCGGAAGAAAAAGAAGAGCGCAAAGAAGCGTTTCGCTCGGCGTTGCAATCGTTTCGCGGCCGGGCGCAGGGGCTCGATCGCGTGATCGTCGCACTGGAAGACCGTCGCGGCGAGGTGCCGTTACGCGAACTGCTGAAGTTGCGCTTTGACGGCGTTGTAATTGAAGAGGCAGGCGCTTTGCTGGAACGCCTGACCGGCAAGCTGTATCTGGATGGCCTGCGGCCCAGCAACTTTATCTATAGCGAGGGATTCCGCGTAAAGCCTTCGCAACAGATTGCGCGACGTTTCGTTTCGACCCTGGCAGCAGCGACCGGGCTGCTCCTCTTTCTGCCGTTCTTTCCGTTTGTTGTGCTGGCGGTGAGATTCTCTTCGCCCGGTCCGATCTTTTTCACCCAGACGCGCGTGGGCCTAGGCGGCCGCAACTTTAGAGTGATCAAGTTTCGCACGATGCGAACCGACGCGGAAGTTGCGGGAGCAAAGTGGGCGAGCAAGGATGATCCTCGAGCGACGAAAGTGGGCCGCTTTATGCGGAAGACCAGAATCGATGAAATCCCGCAGCTCTGGAATGTACTCAAGGGCGACATGGGATTTGTTGGTCCCCGTCCGGAGCGGCCTGAGTTTGTGCCGTGGCTCTCGGAGAACATCCCCTACTTCGATCTTCGCCACATGATTCGCCCGGGCCTGACCGGATGGGCTCAGGTCCGTTACGGGTATGGCTCGACTCTTGAAGAAGCTCGCGAAAAGCTGGAATACGACCTCTATTACATCAAGCACATGACCCTCGGGCTCGACTTGTTGATTATGTTTGAGACCGTCAAGACGATTCTTCGCCGCAGAGGTGCGCAATGAAGGCGCTCTTCTGGATCTCTCTAGCAGTGATCCTGTACACCTATATCGGGTACCCCATCATCATGTATTTGCTGGCGCGGTTTTTCCCTTGGCGGTGGAGACGAGGTGAGTTCGGGGCGCCAGTCAGTATCGTCATGGCCGTACATAACGGAGCCCTTCGCATTAAGGAGCAGGTGGAACACCTCGCTTCAATGGAGCCGGAGCGGGTGCGCGAGATCATCGTGATCTCCGATGGTTCGAACGATGGCACCGCGGAGATTCTGAACCAGATGAGGATTCCTCGTCTGCGTGCGATCATCCTGACTGAACAAGTTGGGAAAGCTGCGGCGCTCAATCACGGCATTGCTGCATCGACCGGCGAGATTTTGCTATTTATTGATATTCGTCCGAAGGTGGCGCCTGGAGCCCTGTCAAAGCTGCTGAGTAACTTCTCGGATCCTTCAGTAGGTTGTGTTGCCGGAGAGCTGGTTCTGAGTACGGAAGGGCAGGATGCCGCGGCTTCGGCGGTAAGCGGTGTGTACTGGCGATATGAACAGTGGATCCGGAATTGCGAGGCCGCCTGGGATTCTCCAGTTGGCGTCTACGGTGGCTTTTACGCAGCGCGACGGAAGCTGGTTCAGCCATTTCCCGCCGGCATTATCCTCGACGATATGTTCCAGCCGTTGTCGATTGTGCGCCAGGGCTATCGCAGCGTACTTGATCGCTCGGCTATCGTAGTCGATGCCTGGCCGAGCAAGGTTGCGAATGAGTTCCAGCGTAAGGTGCGGACGCTGGCCGGAAACTATCAGCTGTTTGCCTTGGCACCCTGGACTCTCAGCCTGCGCAACCGTGCGCTCTTTCAGTTGGTTTCACACAAGCTGATGCGGCTGATCGTTCCGTATTTTTTCCTGGCGATGTTGTTGAGCTCAACCTGGCTGGCATCCCATTCGTTCGCCTGGCAGATTGTTGCGTTGGTGCAGTGGATGGGGTGGTTGATGGCTGCACTTGCATTGCGGACCAGGATTCCGATGATTCATCGCCTTGCCTCAGCTGCCAGTGCGTTACTGGTTCTTAATGTTGCGGCGGTTGCAGGTTTTTACAAGTTTTTATTTACCCGCGGACCTTTATGGAAGATATGGTCTCCCGGCGAGAGAGCTCCTCAAGGCACGATTTCGCTGGAGACAGGGTCGGGGAACGCATAACCAGAACAGATATGTTCCGGTAGGATTTCTGGAATCGCAAATCCATAAGTTTTTTGTTTTTAGAGGTAAGGTTTAGAGCTTATTTACGATGACTGGGTTCAGTTCAAGATCGGCGCTGGTAAAGATCTATGTAGGACGCGTTCATGTGCTCGAGAGTGAAATGTTCGCGATAAGCGGTTCTCGCATTGTTGCGGAAAAGCTCTCTCTGGGCTGGATCCGATGTGAGCTGAACGATCGCCTTCGTCATCTGGTCGGCATCTCCCACGGGAGCTGTCAGCCCGGCATGAGCGTTGCGGACAACTTCCGCCATGCCTCCAACATTGGTAACGATAGCTGGCAGCCCGACAGACATCGCTTGCAGCAGAGACATAGGAAGGCCCTCCGAAGTGGAGGACATGCCAAAAATGTCGGCTGCGCAGAAGAACCCAGCCACATCGAGGCGCTCTCCCCAGAAGGTGACGTGGTCCTCGATCCCAAGTGTTTGAACCTGAGCCTCCAGGGCAGGGCGTTCCGAACCATCGCCAACGATCCACAGGTGAAGATCGGGGACGTGCCCAATAGCATTGGCGGTGGCCTGGATGAGCTGGGAGAGATTCTTGATTGGAGCAAGCCGACCCACAAACAACAGCGTGGTTCCTGGTCGCTGCGCTGGCGTGTTTGCTGGGGGAGGAACGAGAGGATCGACTCCGTTGTAGATGCGAACGATGCGGTTGCGGTGGGCTCCAGGCGTGCGCCGCAGGTTCTCGCAGGTGGCATCGCAGATTCCAACGATCCAGTCGCAGAAGCGCGCGGCGAAGTTGAACGCAATTTCCTCGCCACGATTGTAAGGCGGAGCCACGAGACTGTGGCGAGTTGCAATAACAGAACGTGTTCCCGCCAGCTTGGCAGGAATCGCGGCCTGAAGCGTAGGGGCCGGATTGTGGCAATGCACAACATCGGGGCGCATGCGCCGAAATTCCTTCAGGAATCGGAGGAGCGTTCGCGGCAGAGGAGCCTCACCCAGGACAAGTACAGGGATGCCTTCGCGGAGCAGCTTTTCTCCAAGAGTCCCGAGATTGCTGTATGCGATGACGGAGACATCGTGCCCGTGCTCCCTCTGCAGATGGCAGAGCTGGGCAACGAGGACCTCGGCCCCGCCCATCTCGAGGCTATAGACAACGTGAACAATCTTCATGCGCGGTGCTGCACTCAATCCAACTCTGATCAGGAAAAATCGTTGTTGAATTTACATGATACAAGGTCATACACGCGTCCACAGGCGATATTCTGGTATTCCTCCCCGCATTTATCCGCTCACAAGGTATGGTCTTCTTTGGCGACCCCCCTTGATTGGTTTGCAGGATCGCGAATCCTACGGAAGGAGCTGGTCTGAATGATGAGTAGCGAAGCAGTAGCTGCGCCATTGAAGCAGAAGGCTGGCCTCGAAGATGTGCGTGAACTTTTCGCACAGCGGTCGGAAGAGATCTGGCCCGCGCTTCGGGCTGCTACACAGGCCGCGTCAGATTTTTCCGAGGTGCTTGCGCTGGCGAATCTACGCAAGAAGGCGCTCAAGGCCGGCATCTCTGGTGGGATAGATAAGACGATTCGCCTGGCAATGATCGGCGGCTCCAATCTTTATCCACTGCATGAGCTGGTGCAGCAAAAGATTGGTGCGCGCTCCGCCACGGGATGGTGGGAGACGGAGATCTGGAAGGGCGATTACGACAACTACATTGCCGAGATTTTTGATCCGGAGAGCGAGCTGTACATCTTCAAGCCAGAGGTCATCTTCCTGATTCCATCGAACCAGCGCTGCGTTTACCAGGGAGCGTTGACCGATGGGCCCGAGTTGCAGAAGGTGGCGGCTACAAAGATGGCGGAAGAGCTTTTGAACCTTTGCCGCATCGCCCACGAGCGTTCCGGGGCTGAAGTGATTGTTGCCAATTTTCTTCCTGCGGCTGAATTCGACCCAGGATCATTTCGTGTTCGCACTCTCGGCTCAAACTGGAACTTCCGCAAGTTGGTCAATATGGAGCTTGGGCTCAACGCTCCTTCTTACGTGCATGTCTGCGACGCAGAGTTTCTTGCCACTCGTCGTGGAGCAGCGACTTGCCATGATCCTCGCGCATGGTTTGAGACGAAGCAACTATACTCTTCTGATTTTGCGGTAGACATCGCGCAAGAGGTCGCTGCGATCGCCGCTTCTTTGCACCGGCCTTCGAAGAAGGTACTCGCGCTCGATCTCGATAATACGCTTTGGGGTGGCGTGATCGGGGATGACGGTATGGCAGGCATCGAGATCGGCGGAACCCATGCGCGAGGCGAGGCTTTTCGTCAGTTTCAGTTGGCGATTGCTTCTCTGGCTCAACGCGGTGTTGTGTTGGCGGTGTGTAGCAAGAACGATTACAAGAACGCCGCAGAACCGTTCGAGAAGCATCCTGAGATGGTATTGCGCCTGAAGGATATTGCATCTTTCCAGGCGAATTGGGAGCCGAAATCCGAGAATCTGCGCAGAATTGCGCAGGAACTCAACCTTGGTCTCGACTCTATTGTTTTTGTCGACGACAATCCTGCCGAAATCGAAATCGTAAAGCAGTTTGTCCCGGAGATTGAAACCATCTGGCTTGGTCCCGATCCATCGGAGTACGCATCGCAGCTTCTGGACTGCCGCTTCTTTGAACCGCGTTCGATCACTACGGATGATCTGAAGCGCGGCGAGCAGTACCAGCAGCAGGCGGCACGTGCTCAGGCGATGAATGCTTCAGAGACCGATATGGATTCCTATCTGGCATCACTGGAGATGCACAGCGTCATCAGCGAGTTTACCGAGGTGGATGTCCCGCGTATCTCGCAGCTGATCAATAAGAGCAATCAGTTCAACGTAACGACTCGTCGCCGCACGGAAGCGGAAGTGGAGGCGTTGCTCACGGATTCAGACCATTACGCCTTCAGCGTGCGGCTCGCAGATAAGTTTGGCGATAACGGCCTGATTTCGGTAGTGATCGTTAAAGTGGAAGGCGCGACCGCTGTAGTCGATACATGGCTGATGAGCTGCCGCGTGCTGAAGCGACAGATGGAAGACGAGGTCGTCAACGAGATCGTTCGCCTTGCCGGAAAGCGCAGTTGCACGACAGTGCTCGGGAATTATCTTCCTACCGAGAAGAACGGCATGGTTCGCGATCTCTTTCCGCGAATGGGATTCGAATTGGTTGAAGAGTCGACAGAGCGCACAACTTATCAGCTATCGATCGAAAACTTTACGCCTCACAAGACACATATACAGATGGACCGGAGAGCTTATGACACAAACTGAAATCCTTGCCAAAATGCAGACTGTCTTCGACGACGTGTTTCTAGACGATGTGAAGGTAGCGCCTGAACTCAGCGCGAAAGATGTGGAAGAGTGGGACTCGCTGCTGCAGATCTCTCTTGTGCTTGGTGTGGAAAAGGCCTTCAACGTGCGGTTCCGCGTAGGCGAGGTGGAAGCAACGAAGAACCTCGGAGAGTTTGCGGACCTGATTCAGCGTCGTATGAACGAAGGCGCGAAGGCCTAATGTTCCCCGCGATCTGGTCGAACCGCCATGCGGCGGTTCTAATTCTTGTCATAGCCATTCTGCTTACGTTGCCGGAGCTGATGTCGGTTGCAGGATTACCTCCCCGCGACCGCGTCTATAGTGGCATTCGAGTAGAGACTGGCATGGGGCCTGCCGATGAGCATCAGATCTTCGAAGAGAAGGAGCCGGTCGACATCCTATTCGTTGGCAGCTCGCTGATGGTGCGCGGAATCGATATCCCTTACTTGCAGCAGCAGCTGAGCGAAAAGCTCGGAAGGCCGGCGAGGATCAGTCATCTGTCGCTCAAGTGGCAGGGGCTCGATATGCAGTACATGTTGATGCGCGATTTTCTGGAGCACCGAAAAGCAGGGATGGTCATCATGGATATGCCGACCCTGGCCCTGATTGGCGACTCTCCGCATATCCAGGCGTATCGCTGGATGCGTTGGGGAGAGTTCCCCACGTCCACGGCCGACCTTTCCTTCCGCGATCGTATGGCGATCTACGGTGCGCAGGTCCTGGGCGCGCCTCGGCAATTGGTCAACTACCTGCGTCCGAACCGAAAGATCCAAAATCAGCAGCTCGTTGCTAACCTTGGTTCCCAGTCAGAGTATGGCTCCGTAGGGTATTTTGGCGGCCCCTTTGTCGATGAACCCCGAACCCCACCAACGATTCCTGTAGACAGCATGTTCTCGCATGGCCCGGAGGACAAGAACTTCGATTTTGCGGGCCTTCCGCTCGGACCGTATCACCGATACTGGGCGCAACAGATCGGCAAACTGGCGACGGAGTACAACGTCCCTTTCGTCATGATTCATATCCCGGAAGATACCGAGAGAGGAATGGATCGTGTGCCCGAGCGGATGTACTGGCCCCAGGTCGTTGGTCTTCCTTCGGCGCCTGTCATTGGAATTCCCTCCGCAACGCTCTTCCGCAATACGCCTCCTGCCGAAGTAAAGAACTACTACTATGATCAGCACTTCAACGACAACGGCAAAGAGATGTTTACCCGGGCCATTACGCCTGCCGTGCTTGATCTTTATACAAAGGAGGTCCATGGCGGCTCCATCCACTAAACCGAACCCGACGCTGCTGGGCATTCTCTTCGTTTTGTGCATCGCGGCAATTACGTTGATGCTTTTTGTCACTCCCGACTCGCTGTCGGTCAATCTCGTCTATCAGGCGTTTTAACGGAGGAACCGTTTCGCAATGCCGCCCGGCCTGACTCACTTTTTCTCGAACTCGCTGATGCTTGTAACGCTGGCAGTTCCTTTTCTGCTCTTTCCTTTAGCAGCATGGGTGGTTTTGCGCTGCACTTCCGGCAAAATGCGCATGGCTCTATTCGCCATCGTCAACCTCATCTTCGCTCTTGGCGTGTGTATCTCGCGCGGGACGTATGGCGTGCGGCTTCACGACGTCAAGGAGTATTTCATCTTCTCCACTGCGATGTTTGTGGTTTACGTCGCGCTGGTTGCGGTGCAGTACCTTCTTCTTGAAAAGAAGCTGGGATCATGGCTGCCCCTGTTTTTTCCGATCCTAATTCTTATCCTGGTCAAATACGTCCCGCGTCAGTGGACCCAGGGTTTTGTACCCGCTCCATTTTCGAACAAGGTCTTTGCCGATTTCTTTCTGGGCCTCTCATACATGGCCTTCCGGCTCACCTACATGGTGCACGAGATCCGCAATGGCATTGTTCCTCTGCCCAGTTTTGCGGAGTACCTATCTTTCGCATTTTTCGTCCCGACACTTTCGATTGGCCCGATTAACCCTTACAGCGCATTTCATAAATCGCTGGAAGCTCCTGATCGCACGTTGACTCCTATTGGCCGAAGCTGGGCGCGTATTCTCATCGGGCTCACGAAATATATCTTTCTCGGAAATCTCGCCAACCAGCTGACCTACGATGGTCTGCTTGCAGATGGCCTGCCACATCTCTGGATCGATTTTCCCATCGCCGTTGCCGGATACTGCGCTTACCTGTATCTGAATTTTTCGGGATTTTGCGATATCGCTATCGGCGTCTCTGGCCTGCTCGGAATTCACGTGCATGAGAACTTCGATCGTCCCTTCAGTAAGCGCAATTTGCAGGAGTTCTGGGCGCATTGGCATATCACCCTTACCGATTACATGCGCGACATGGTCTTCGTGCCATTGTCGAAATCTCTCGTCCGTCGCTTTGGGCCAGCCTCTACGCCGCACTGCATCGCTCTTGCGATTGCGATTGTTTTTGTTCTGATGGGCATCTGGCATGGCGCAGGGTGGAACTTCGTGATCTATGGCCTGTGGCACGCCGTTGGTGTCGTCGTCGTGCATTACTACACGCTGTTCCTCAAGAAACGGCTCGGGAAGGCGCGTTACGCAAAGTACCGGGAAAACCGCGCGATCTATCATATTGCCAACGCGATCACGCTTGCGTACTTTGCTCTTGGCCTGATCTTCGTCACCAACTCCATGCATGGCCTGAAGATTATCTTTGGAGCCTTCAGGCCGATGTAATCGGCTAGTGCGATGTCAGGTGTTGCAGTCGCAGCATGATGTAAACCACAAAGATCAGCCCAACGGAGCCAATGGCGGCATATTGCACGATTTTGAGAGGTTTCATCCTCGGCGGCGCAAGGTCCTGTGCTAGCGCCATCCGGTAGATCACCTGGGCCATGCCGCCATAGATGAAGAGCGTCATAATATACGCGCGCGATAAGAACCATCCCGCGACGAAGTAGCCAACGATCGAGGTTAGCATCAGGTGCGAGATGCGACGGACCTCTTCGGGGGGAAGCTTCGGGTCTTCTTCATCTGCTGTTGCAAGATGCAACGGAACTCCTGCCGGTATGGAATATCTCCCAGGGAGGTCGGCTTCGATTGTGAGAGCAGTGGGAGCGGACATCTCTCGCGCAGCGTACTCTGCGGGCTCACGTCGCAATGGTGCGGAAGAGCCTTGCTGCACTCCATAGGCGCGATCATAGGAGAAGCTGTCCTCTTCAACAGGCTTCAACTTTTTTCCTTGCGAGCAGACCATCGCATCCCGAATGGTGGGAAGGACAAACATCACCCACCAGAAGAGACCGAACATGCCAAGTTCGGCAGCGCAAACGACGATCGTGTTATGGGCCGTGATGAAGAAGTATTCGCCAAATCGACCAAATCCTACGCCGAAGATGGGATGGGCTTTGATCAGATCCAGTCCTACGGCCCAGGCCTCCATTCGTCCCGCGCCTGCTTCGACGGAGACATCGCGGCCACCCGACCAGTTCACCACGCTGGTCAGGGCAAAAAATCCCGCAGCCATGACGGCGGAAGGAATCGTCCCGATCTTACGCCGGAAGGCGAACAGAAGGACTGCGAGGAACGCAATAATTCCGCCGCGCGAGTGGGTCAGGTACATGCCGAAGATCAGCAATGCGGCAGCCGGCAGCACAAAGAGGAAGTTCATCGGACTTCTCTTCTTCCAAAGGAAGAAGAGGCAGGGAATGAGGCTGACCATCACCTGGGCAAAGTCGTTGGGGTCATTGATGAAGGCCATGCCGCGCAGGCGATAGAAAAATCCGCCCTCGTCGCTTCCCTGTGGCATAAGATATGGGCTCGAGAAATTTCCTGCGTGCAGCGCGGTGTAGCCTTTGTAGATTGGAAAGGCGCAGAAGATGAGCATGGTCAGGACAAGCAGTTGAAGATGTCTCTTCGTCCTGCAGTTCACGACCACCAGGAAAAACGTAAATGCGTTCGGAATAAAACCGAGGACTGCGGGCAGGATGGAGCCCAGCCATCCCGTCATCACCATAGAGCAGAAGACGGCGATGCACATGCCGACCAGGGCATAACTCTGGGGAATGCTGAAGAGCTTCGAGCGCTGAATGGCCGGAACGGATGCCGCAAAGGCAAGAGCGGCCAAGATAATCTCGATATGAAATTCGTAGAGCGGGCCCCAGAGGGTTTCGGGGCCGAGATAAGCCGTCAAAATGTACAGTAGCGTGAGAAAAAGTCCCATAAAATGGATAACGGCTCCACTGCAATACTAGTGCATTCCATATTTCCCGCAGGGGAAATAGGACAGCCGGAGCCTGAAATGAGGCGTATCCGCAGCCTGTTGATATCGTACGATCTCATCTGGGCCAAATCGTCATGAAACTTCCGCGTCACGCAGAATTATGGTTTCCGGGCTACCTCAGCAGCCGCATCCGCCGTTTAGGGCAACGGGCTCCTCGGCGGTTATGGGTTGCAATCACAGATCACTATGAGCCGTTGTGCCAGAAGGTGCCGATGGAGACAGCGCTACGCCGAGTCGCGCGCTGGCAGGAGATTTGGCCCAGGATTGCGGAGACTGCTCCCCGGGATGCCGCGGGGCGTACTCCTTGCTATAGCTTCTTCTACCCCCAGGAGGAGTACAGGCCAGAGCTGCTGGAACCTTTGGCGGAGATGACGCGACAGGGGATTGGCGACGTTGAGGTCCATATTCACCATGACCGCGAGACTCGCGAAGGCTTTATCCAGAAGATGCGGGATTTTTGCAACACGCTGCGGAACGATCATGGGCTGTTGCACGATCACCGTGGCCGCATGGTCTTTGCCTTCATTCATGGCAACTGGGCGTTGGATAACTCTAAACCGGATGGTACGGACTGTGGGCTGACTGGCGAGATCGAGCTTCTGCGCGATCTCGGTTGCTATGCGGACTTTACAATGCCTTCCATTCCGTCGCCAACGCAGGGCCGTGTTGTGAACCAGGTGTATTGGTGCACGGGAACTCCAGGAAGACCGAAGGCGTTCAACTATGGGGTTGAGGCTACGGTCGGTGGCGGATCGCAGGGCGACCTGCTGATGATTACAGGTCCGGTTGGTCTTCGTTATGAGGGCCGTCTAATGCCTCGTGTGGAGATGGGCGAAATCGCTCATAACGATGTTCCAACGGAGTATCGCGTTCGCCGCTGGCTCGACTTCGCTCCGCAGGTAGGCGATGAGATGTTTCTGAAGCTTCATACGCATGGGGCCCGTGAAGACAATGCTGATGCTCTGCTTGGCACACCCATACGCGCCGGTGGATTAGAGCAGATGTTTCGCTGGCTGCATGAGGAGACACAGCGTCGCGGCATCGAGCTTCGCTGGGCGAGTGCCTACGATATGTTTTGCGCTGTCGAAGCGTTGACCGGCCCTCTGAATCCTGGACCCCGGCCGATCGAAGAGTTGACAACGGCTACTGTAGGAGAGCGCGGACGTTGAATCTGCTGCTGATCACGTTTTCCTTTCCTCCAGCCGGGGGAGTCGGAGTGCTTCGAGCGCTCTCATTGGCGAAGTATCTGCCGGAGAGCGATGTGCGCGTCGATGTGTTGACTGCTCGTAATGCACCCGCTGTTGGAAAGGACCTAACGCTGTTGCAGCAGGTGCCCTCAGGTGTCACGGTGCATCGCACCTGGACGCTTGACCTTCCGTTCTGGCTTCGCAAGTCGGTGAAGAAGGCCGTAACTGGAGGGCAGGCAAGACAGAAGGTCGCGCCCGTGTCGCAAGCGCCGACAAAAGCAGGAAACCCGCTGAAACGAGCGATCGGCAATTTGTTGCTTCCGGATCCTCAAGTCGGTTGGCTGCCCTTTGCTTTTCCAGCAGCGGTGCGAATCATTCGCGCGCGCGCGATTGATGCTGTTGTGATTACGGTGCCTCCTTTCTCGAGCGTGAAACTGGCCTCGCGCCTGCGAAGAGTATTTCCAACGCTGCCGATCATCGTGGACTTTCGCGACGAGTGGCTGACCACAACGCTCGATCTTGTCAGCTTCAACAACAACAGCAAAGCAAGAGAAGTCGCGCAGAAGACAGAGTCCGATGCTGTTCATGATGCGAGTGCTGTTGTTCTGGTGACGGAAGCTGCGCGCCGCGAGCTTCAATCGCGTTATCCCGATCTTTCGCAAGAAAAGTTTCTCTGGATTCCGAATGGATATGATGTAGCACCGCCGACGCCGAAGGAAGCCTCTGCCGCAAAAGCGCTGCAGCAGAAGATTGTTCTTACTTATATCGGAACGGTTTATGGATCGACTGCTCCTGGTAGCTTCATTGAGGCAGTTCGTAATCTACCGGAGGCAATCCGGTCGCGCCTGCATCTCCGGTTCATTGGGCATGTTGAAGTTCCGGAATATCGGGAACAGCTGCTCAGCTTAGGCGAGACGGTTGAACTCAAAGGGTTTATGCCGCAAGCGGAGGCGCTGGCCGCGATTCGAGACACCGATTATCTTCTACTGATTACTCACGACAAGATTAATGTTGCGGCAAAGTTTTACGACTACCTGGGCGGAGGCAAACCCATTCTTGGAGCTGTGCATCCGGAGGGCGATGTGCGTCGTCTGTTGGAAGAGACGCGCGCCGGATTGTGGGCCGATGTCGACGATTCGCAGGAGATCGGAAGAATGCTGATCCAGGCAGTGGAAACCTCCTCGATGTGGCCTGAGCCGGATTATGAGCGTATCGCCGCTTATCACCGTCGGCCCATTTCAGCTCGCTATGCGGAGCTGCTCAAGCAGATAGTAGCTAGAGCAAGAACGACACAAAAGGAGCAGATCCACCGATGAGAGTCGCTGTGATCACACGCTACTTTCCGACCTCCCATGAGCCGTGGGCCGGTCACTCTTCCTATCAGACTCTGCGCGTTCTCGCGAAGCACTGTGAGCTGAAGGTCTTTTATCCTGAGTCAGAGTATCCTCCCATGCTGACGCCGCGTAGCCGGGCGGGACGTAGGATCGACTTTCAGCATCAGGTGGCCGATGTCGACGTGGAGTACATCTCCTATCCGGCCCTGCCGGCGATCTCCCGGCCGTTCAATGGATGGTCGGCAGCCCGCAGCATTCTTTCTAAAGTGCGCGCGTACCGGCCCGACATCATCCTGAACTACATTGTCTATCCCGATGGGGATGCCGCGCTGCGTGTCGCCCGTGCTCTCAAGGTTCCCTTTGTTGTCACGGCAATCGGCTCTGATCTGAACCTGATTGCTCCGTTCTGCGAGGGGCTGACACGGCGAGTACTGCGCGAGGCCGATTGCACGGTGACGGTCAGCGGTGACCTGCTCCGTACGGCTCGTGGCCTGGGGGCTCCCATCGACCGGAGCCGTGCCGTATTGAATGGATGCGACACAACGATCTTTCATCCCGGCGATCGCCAGCAAGCTCGAGCAGAACTTGGCATCGCGCAGGATGCCGAAGCGATCGTCTACGTCGGACGGCTCGACATGGCGAAGGGACTGGGCGAGCTGGTTTCGGCGATTGCGAGTCTACGGCGGCCACGGCTCAAGGCGTGGATCGTTGGAGACGGCCCAGCGCGTCAGGAGCTGCTTCAGACGATTTCAGCCCACAACGTTGCAGATCAGGTCGCGCTTGTTCCCTCGTGCGGAACCCGACAGGTGGCCGGGTGGATGGCCGCCTCGGATCTGATTACGCTTCCCAGCTACCGTGAAGGCTGTCCGAATGTCGTGATCGAGGCTTTGGCCTCGGGGCGGCCTGTCGTTGCGACTGATGTTGGAGGTATTCCAGAGCTGATGGATGATCGCAGCGGCCGTCTGGTTCCAGCAAGGAATGCTGAGGCGCTGGCGAAGGCGCTGGAGGAGGTCCTCTTGGCTTCTTGGGACGCCGCGGCTATTTCAGCTCACCACAGTCGGAGCTGGGCAGATGTGGCCAGCGATATGGAGGAGATACTGCATTCGGTTCGAAGTGGTGCTCCCATGCAGGTTTCGTCCTCCTAATGCGACACGAAGGACAGCGCTGCATGATCGCTCAAACAAGGTAAAGATGGCGATTTTCTAGGAAAATTGACCTACGAAGAAGCGATAACCGCACCATTGTTCGCGTTTCGCATTGCGGGGCCTTATTGGCGTCCGCTACACTTTTCGCGGGCGTATTCCGAAGACAAACTATGAAAATTCACGAGTATCAGGCAAAAGAGATTCTGCGGAAGTATGGTGTGCCGGTTCCAAACGGTGTAATGGTCGAGACGCTCGAGGAAGCTGATCGTGCCGCGAAGGACCTGTTTGATGGTGGCAATTCTGTCGTTGTGGTGAAGGCGCAGATCCACGCCGGTGGCCGTGGCAAGGGTGGCGGTGTGAAGGTCGTCAAGTCGCTTGACGATGCCTCGAAGGCGGCCAAGACGATCCTCGGAATGCAGCTGGTCACGCACCAGACCGGTCCGCAGGGGCAGAAGGTGCAGCGCCTGCTGATCGAAGAGGGGTCGGCCATCGATCGCGAGCTTTACCTGGGCATCGTGCTCGACCGCGCGGCGGCCCGACTAGTCTTCATGGCCTCGCAGGCCGGCGGCATGGAGATCGAAGAAGTTGCGCATGCGACGCCGGAGAAGATCTACAAGGAGTACATCGATCCTGCGCTCGGTTTGCAGCCCTATCAGGCGCGCAAACTGGCATTTAAACTGGGGCTGAAGCCGACGCAGATTAATGATGCGGTGAAGTTCATGCTCGGCCTGTATAAAGCGTTCGTCGAGACGGACTCGACTCTGATGGAGATCAACCCCTTCATCACGACGAAGGACGACAAGCTGCTGGCGCTTGACTGCAAGATCAACTTCGACGACAACGCGATGTTCCGCCACAAGGATCTGAAGGAACTGCGTGACCTGTCTGAAGAAGACCCGCTCGAGGTCGAGGCGTCGAAGTTCGCGCTGAATTACATCAAGCTCGATGGCTCAATCGCCTGCATGGTGAATGGCGCTGGTCTTGCTATGGCGACGATGGACATCATCGAGTACGCTGGCGGCAAGGCGGCAAACTTCCTCGACGTAGGCGGCGGTGCGAATCAGGAGCAGATCGAGAATGCGTTCGGCATCCTGCTAAGCGACCCAAATGTGAAGGCGATCTTCATCAATATCTTTGGCGGTATCTTGCGCGTAGACGTGCTGGCAACGGCAGTGGTTGCTGCGGCGAAGAAGCTGAATGTGCAGTTGCCGATCATTCTGCGTCTGGAAGGCACGAATGTTGAAGAGGGCCGAAAGATTCTGCAGGAATCCGGTCTGAAGTTCAGTGTGGGCGCAACCATGAAGGAAGCAGCTGAACTGGCTGTTACCGCGGCGAAGGGAGCGAAGTAATGGCAGTTCTGGTTAATAAAGAGACGCGGCTAATCGTTCAGGGAATTACAGGGCGCGAAGGCACCTTCCACGCGAAAGCATGCCAGGAGTACGGCACCAAGGTTGTCGGTGGTGTGACACCGGGTAAAGGTGGTACGACGCATGAGGGCTGGCCTGTGTTCAACACCGTCGAGGAGGCGGTGAAGGAGACGGGTGCGAATGTTTCGGTCATCTTCGTTCCTCCACCGTTTGCTGCGGACGGCATTCTTGAGGCGACCGCTGCCGGTCTGCCGCTGGTCATCTGCATCACCGAAGGAATTCCAGTGCTTGACATGGTGAAGGCCTGGGAAGTGGTTCGCCAGTCGAAGACACGTCTGATTGGGCCGAACTGCCCGGGTGTGATTTCCCCAGGTAAAGCCAAGGTCGGTATTATGCCGGGCCGCATCCACAAGGAAGGCAACGTCGGCATCGTGTCGAAGTCGGGCACACTAACCTACGAGGCGGTGTACCAGCTGACGCAGCGTGGCATTGGCCAGTCAACAGCGATCGGCATCGGCGGCGACCCAATCATCGGAACGACCCACATCGACGCGTTGAAGCTGCTGAATGAGGACCCGGAGACCGAGGCGATCATCATGATTGGCGAGATCGGTGGTACGGCCGAGGAGGCTGCGGCGCAGTACATCAAGGCCAACGTGAAGAAGCCGGTTGTCGGCTTTATCGCGGGCCAGACAGCGCCTCCAGGACGTCGTATGGGTCATGCAGGCGCGATCATCTCGGGCGGTGAGGGTACGGCGGCCAGCAAGATGGCAGCGATGGAGGCTGCCGGGATTACAGTCGTCAAGTCCCCAGCTGAGATCGGCGATGCCATGGCTAAGGTGCTGGGTAAGGCTTAGTTAATTGTTGATGAACAAAAGGCACGGCTTTGGCCGTGCCTTTTTGCATTTACCGCTGTTGGCGACGGTAGAAGAATCCTGCCGCCAGGAAGACCATTGCTACCAGAAAGGCAAGTTGTGCATGCTGCATCGAGTGGAGCCGCAGGCTAATTGCGGCATCGACTATCCAGACTGCGAACCCAACGAACCAGATCCATGCCACCCAACGCATAGCCTTTGGATGCATGAGAACAGCCGCAGGGCTTGCGCCTCTGGGTGCATTACACTGAAAAGAGTAGGAAAACAGCAAGGAGAACCACGTTGTCACAGCGCACATTCAGCATCATCAAGCCGGATGCAGTCAAAAAGGGACACGCCGGCGCCATCCTGGCCGAAATTGAGAAGGCCGGATTCAAGATTGTTTCGATCAAAAAGCTCTCTATCTCCAAGGCCCAGGCCGAGGGGTTCTACTACGTTCACAAGGACCGTCCGTTCTTCGGTGAATTGACGGAATTTATGTCCAGCGGGCCGATCTTCCCGATGGTTCTCGAGAAGGAGAATGCCATCGCCGATCTGCGCAAGCTGATGGGAGCGACCAACCCGGCGCAGGCCGAAGAGGGAACCATCCGCAAGAAGTTTGCAGCCTCTATCGGGGAGAACGCGATCCACGGTTCTGACGCCGAAGAGACTGCTGCGTTTGAGATCGGTTACTTCTTTGCCGGTTTCGAACTGAAGTAGTTCGATTTAGTAGGATTAAAACAATAGCGGTTAGAGTTCAGTCTCTAACCGCTATTCCTGTTTTTGGTGGTTACCCTATTTGGTGAACAGCTTCAGGTCGATCGAGTCTCCCATGGCTTTATAACCTGCGTCGCTGGGATGCAGATGGTCGCCTCCGTCGGCCGTAGAGGAGAAGACAGCCGGGTTTGCCGGGTCCTGAGTAGCCTTATCGAAGTCGACGAAGCCGTCGAGGACATTCGTCGTGCGGATCCACTGGTTGACCGCCTGGCGCATCGCTTCGCCTGCTGGGGAGGCGTACTTTGCGCCGACATACGGCGTTAGCGTGGCTCCATAAACCTTGATGCCGTGGGTATGGGCGCGGGCGGCGAGTTGACTGATTCCCTGGATCAGGTCGTCGGCAGAGACGACATCATAGGGCTTGACTGGATCTTGTGCATGGCCGATGTCGTTAATGCTCTCCAGAATGATGAGGTACTTGACGCCGGCCTGCGCGAGGACGTCGCGGTCAAAGCGTGCCAGCGCGCTGGGGCCGGCGACGTCGTGAAGCACACGATTGCCGCCGATGCCTTCATTCAGGACGCCGAGGCTACGCAGCTTTTTGTCGGCCTGCAGACGCTTGGCCAGCACGTCGGGCCAGCGCTGGTTGGTATTCGGAGTGCTGCGAGCGCCGTCGGTAATGCTGTCGCCAAAAGCGACGATGGCGCCGCTCTTGTCCTCGACGCGGACGTCGATGCCTTTGAGGAAGAACCAACTTTTGATCTCCTCAGGGTTGTCGAGGGATCTTGCTCCGGAGACGTCACCTGCCGCCGTGTAGCTGGTCTGGTCGGCGAAGCTGTGATAGCTGACCTGAGTGATGGGCTGAGCAGGCACGACGAAGCTCACGGCCACATCGGAAAGCGCGGGGAGCTTCAGGGCTGCCGGATCGCTGACGGCGAGAGCTCCGGCAGGAATCGTAATTGATGTGCGTCCGCCGAAGGTGATGGGGCGCGCCGTAGTGGTATCGATCTCGCTGTCTTTTGTGCGCAGGGCGATATAGGCGGCGTTGATGGTCAGGGGCGTAAGGCCGAACTCGTTGGTGAGGATAATCCGGGAGGTGTTCCCGCCGATCGAAATGTGCACGATCTCGCGATAGGTGGTTTCGGCGGCCCCAAATTTTTCGTCGTGGTTCGGAAGGCCCATGGGGGCAGTGGCCCAGGTGCCGACCCAATGGTCGGGTGCGGCGGCGGAGGAGGGGGTGGTCGATAGGGTGAGAGCAAGCAGGGGTGCGGCGAGGCAAAGAAACTTCTTGTGCAGATTCATGGCCTTCCTTGCGGGAAAATTTTGACGACCCCATGCTATCGCGATTTTTCATGCCCGCCGTGCGAAATTTATGTGCGGCCAGGCACAGAACTTCTGTGATGGCGGCCGGTGCAGTATATTGGCGAGGGTTGAAGGAAGAGATCATTTGAGGGTATGAGTACTCTCCGATCAAGGAAATGAGGAACCGCAGAATGACGATGCGATGGCTAACGGTTATGCTGCTTAGCATGACAACTGCGATGGCTGCACATGGATCGGTAACGAAGGCTTCGTTTGGCACCACGCCGGATGGCACGGCTGTGGACGTTTATACGCTGAAGAGCGACACAGTCGAGGCGCGCATTACGAACTATGGCGCACGTATTGTGTCGATCAAGACGGCTGATAAGAATGGCAAAGTTGCCGACGTCGTGTTGGGATACGACACGCTGGCAGGCTATCTGGCGGATACGGCCTACTTTGGTGCGGTGGTTGGCCGTTATGGGAACCGCATCGCACACGGTGAATTCAAACTGGACGGCAAGACCTACCACCTGCCAATCAACAACGGTGGAAATTCGTTGCACGGCGGAACGACAGGATTCGACAAGCATGTTTGGAAGGCGCGCGAGGTTCCTGAGGGTGTGGAACTGACTCTGGTCAGCAAAGATGGTGATCAGGGATATCCCGGCACGCTGACGGCGCATGTGCGTTATACCCTGCATCACAACGCGCTGCGGATCGATTACAGCGCCTCGACCGATAAGGATACGGTGGTCAACCTGACGAACCATTCCTACTTCAATCTGGGCGGGATCGGCAGCGGGACGATTCTGAATGACGAGATCATGATCGCCGCTGACAAGTACACGCCAGCGGATGTAGGTTTGATTCCCACTGGAGAACTTGCTCCAGTCGAGGGGACGCCGATGGATTTTCGTAAGGCCACCGTAATCGGCAAGAGAATCCATGACAACTTCGAACAGTTGAAGATCGCCGGTGGGTATGACCAGAACTGGGTGCTTCGCGGATCGAACGGTGAGATCAAGACAGCGGCTCGTGTGCATGATCCGGTAAGCGGTCGCGTCCTGACGGTAACGACGACCGAGCCGGGCGTGCAGTTCTACACGGGGAACTTTCTGGATGGCACATTGCATGGGCCGGGAGGGGTGGCCTACGGGAAGAACACGGGGCTCTGCCTGGAGACGCAGCATTTTCCGGATTCCCCGAATCATCCTTCGTTCCCGACCACGGAGCTGAAGCCAGGGCAGTCACGGCACAGCACGACGACCTTCACCTTCTCGACGGAGAAATAAACAGCACAGGCGGAAGCGATGAACAAGGTGATTGGCTCGGCGGATGCAGCGGTCGCGGATATCGCGGCCGGATCGACGATCATGCTTGGCGGCTTCGGCCTGTGCGGAATTCCCGAGAATCTGATCGCCGCCCTGGTCAGGCGGCGTATTGCAGGACTGAACACGATCAGTAACAACATGGGCGTGGACGGTTTCGGCATGGGGCTGATGCTTGAAGCCGGAATGATCGCATCGCACATCGGCAGCTATGTCGGTGAGAATCGCAGACTGGAACAGCTCGTTCTGAAGGGAGAGTTGAAGCTGACTCTGGTTCCGCAAGGAACGCTGGCCGAGCGCATTCGTGCAGGCGGTGCAGGTATCCCCGCGTTCTATACCCCGACCGGATTGGGAACCATCGTTGCCGACGGCAAAGAGACGCGTGAGATCAACGGCCGCACCTATGTGCTGGAGACAGCCTTGCACGCTGATGTCGCGCTGGTAAAGGCGTGGAAGGGTGATCGGATGGGGAACCTGATCTATCGCAAGACGACAAGAAACTTCAATCACGTGATGGCGACTGCGGCCAAGATGACAATCGCTGAAGTGGAAGAACTGGTCGAACCCGGAGAGCTTGATCCGGATCTCATCGTGACTCCCGGGATCTACGTGAAACGAATCGTTGTCGGAGAGCGATACCTCAAGCCCATCGAATCGCAGTTCATCAAAGAGCATGTGGCGGGAGGTACGGTATGAACGCCAAAGAAAAGATTGCCCGCAGAATTGCGCGTGAGGTGAAAGATGGCTTCTATGTAAATCTCGGCATCGGCCTGCCGACGATGATCGCGTCCTATCTTCCTGACGGAATCGATGTAGTTTTTCAGTCGGAGAACGGCATGTTGGGCGTGGGGCCTCCACCCGCCGAGGGCAAGGCCGATCCTGACCTGATCAATGCTGGCAAGCAGACGGTGACCGAACTGGCAGGATGCTCCTACTTCGGCAGCGACGAATCATTTGCGATGATTCGCGGCGGACACATGGATATGAGCGTGCTCGGTGCGATGCAGGTGGACGAAAAAGGGGATCTTGCAAACTGGATGATTCCCGGCAAGATGGTGAAGGGAATGGGCGGCGCGATGGATCTGGTGGCCGGAGCGCGTCGAGTCATCGTTGCAATGGAGCACCAGACGAAAGAGGGAGAGTCTCGCATCCTGAAGCAATGTACCTTGCCCCTGACGGGAACCGGCGTAGTGCATGATATCGTTACGGAGCTGGCTTGGATCAAGGTGACTCACGAGGGGCTTGTTCTGGCTGAAATCGCCGAGGGTATCAGCCCAACCGAGGTGCAGGCACGTACGGAAGCGAAGCTAAGCATAGCGCCGAATCTGATTTCTATGGACGTGTCATAGTGGTCAACATGTTTCTGCCGCTTTCCTGTGAGTGAAGTTATCGTTTTATTAAGGGCATGGCTTTAGCCATGCCGTAGCGGATTAGAGGTGTGAAAGGGGCTTTAGCCCCTGAGGGTAGGGAATGGCCTCAGCGGCTAAAGCCGCTTTGAGCGTCGGATAATTACGGCACGGCTTTAGCCGTGCCCTTAACTCGAATGGAAGTTTGAATCAGCAATGCAAGATGTACGTCATGAGATTCTCAAGATCGCACAATACGCCCTGGATACTTCGCGGGTAGAGCGGGCAATTCCGGAACGAATTCATTTTACCGATGGACTCATGCAGGTAGATGGTTCTTCTTGTTGTCTGCGAGAGTTTGAGCGCTGTGTTGTGATAGCGATGGGAAAGGCAGCGGATCCCATGGTCACATCGTTCCTTGCATGCAGCGGCGAAGAGGTAAAGCGTTTTGAAGGAATCATCGTCGCTCCTGATCCGGTCACGCTTCCCTCAGAGAAGTTCATTGCTTTTCACGCAGGTCATCCAACTCCAAACGCCGGTTCAGTTCAGGCCGCCGAAGCCATTCTTGAGAAGTTAAAGCCTCTTACGGAACGCGATCTGGTGGTCTTCCTCATCAGCGGTGGCGGTTCGTCGCTGGTGGAACAGTTCCTCGATCCGAAAACGTCGCTCGAAACCATCGCCGCAACCCACAAAGCGCTGGTGGAGAGTGGCGCGCCGATTACGGCGATCAACGCGATACGGAAGCACCTTTCGGCCGTCAAGGGAGGAAGACTGGCTGCTGCCGCCGCTCCTGCGAAGCAGCTAACGATCGCAGTCTCCGATGTGCCTGCGGGAAGGCTGGATGCCTTGTCCTCCGGCCCGACGACTCCCGACGAGAGCACGCTTGCGGATGTTTATGCTGCTGTGGACCGCTATGGCTTGATGAATCGTCTTCCGGCCAGTGTTGCTGCTCAGTTTGCAGAACGTTCACTCGTGGAGACACCGAAGCCAGGGGATGCTGTTTTTGCGCGCTCGCGCTGGTCAATTCTGTTGGACAGTACATCGCTCGAAGCTGCTGCGGGGAAGCGGGCGGCAGAGCTTGGCTGGCATGTGGCGGTCGACAATACCTGCGACGACTGGGATGCAAAAGACGCGGCTCGCTATCTCGTCGATCGTCTGCGGGAGTTGCGCCGAACACAGCAGCGCGTCTGCTTACTCTCCGCCGGCGAGGTCACAGTTACAGTTCCGCATGGAGCGAATGGCTCTGGCGGCAGAAATCAGCATTTTGTCCTGGAGACGAGCCGTTTGATCGTCAACGACGAGATCGCTGTGCTCAGCATGGGAAGCGATGGCGTCGATGGCAACAGTCCCGCCGCTGGAGGAATCGCGGATGGAACGACGATGGATCGCGCAGTGCGGCAGGGCTACTCGGTTGAGCAGGCTCTGGCCGCGTTCGATAGCTATCCGTTGTTAATGCGTCTGGAAGACGCAATCGTTACAGGTCCAACAGGAAATAATCTGCGCGATCTGCGTGTGTTGCTTGCGCCATAACTCAACGCAGCACAAGGTTCGTAATAACAGGGACAGAGGTATAGAGCAGCACCACAAGTCCCGCCAGGCAGGCCAGCGCAAAACTGTGCAGGATGACGAAGCGTAGCAGCGTGCCTTCTTTTCCGTAGTGATCGGTGGCCGTCGTCGCAACCACGATGCTCTGCGGAGCGATCATCTTGCCCATCACTCCGCCAGCCGTATTTGCCGCTGCCATGATGAAGGCCGAGATGCCCAGCTGCTGTGCCGTGAGCTTCTGGAGGCTTCCAAAGAGGACGTTCGATGATGTATCGGAACCTGTAGAGGCCGTGCCAACCCAACCGATCAGGGTTCCAAAGAAGGGATAGAGTTTGCCGGTGCGCGCAAAGGCGAGGCCCAGGGTGGCGTCCATGCCGGCATAGCGCGTGACGAAACCGAGCGCCATCAGGGCTGCGATTGTGATGAAGGTGAAGCGCATGGAGACGAAGGTCTCCACGCATGTCTGTGCCATGACGCGAGGACGAAGCCGCATCGCAAAGCCTGCGATGATCGCCGCGATAAAGATCCCTGTTCCGGTTGCCGAAAGCCAGTTGAAGTTGAAGATCGCGGGCTCGGCGGCAGCAGTAGGTACAGCCGGTGGCATGCGCAGTACAGCCTGATGAAGTCCGGGGATCATGAAATGCACGCTGGTGGTGGAGTCCAGCCACTGCGACCACTTCGGCAATCCCCAGAAGATCAGGCAAAGCGTGAGGATGGCCCAGGGCTGAATGGCATTCCAGATTGCTCCTCTTTGCCGTTCTTCTGAACCGCGGGAGATGGGCGAGACGGCCTCAAGCGCAGGACTGAGGACCCGCTTTGGTCTCCACACGCGAAACAGCAGCAACAGCGCAAAGATGGTGAAGCCAGAGGACAGAATATCGACCAGCCATGGGCCATGCAGCGTTGCAACCAGAAGCATGGTGAGCCCATAGGTTGCCCCCGCAACCAGGATTGCGGGCCAGACCTCAAGCATCCCGGCAAAGCCTGCATAGGCGCAGATCAGCCAGAAAGGAACCAGCAGGCAGAAAGGAGCGATGATGCGGGCGGCTACGCGCGACAGCAGAAGCGTATCCAGTCCGGTAATTCCGTGCAGGGCGACCAGGGGGATACCGAGCCCACCAAATGCAACCGGAGCCGTGTTGGCCAGCAGAGAAAGCCCAGCGGCCTGGAGTGGAGGGAATCCAAGTCCGATCAAAATAGTTCCGCAGATGGCGACCGGAGTCCCGAACCCTGCTGAGCCTTCAAAAAAAGCTCCAAAGGCAAAGGCGATTAGCAGTAGCTGCAGTCGGCTGTCCTGTGTAACGCCCACCATGCTCTGTTGCAGCAGCGTAAAACTTCCAGAACGGTGAGTGAGCTGATAGAGAAACAGGACCGGGAAGACGATCCATGCAATCGGAAATAACCCGTACGCGGTTCCGTAGATGGCAGCCAGCAAGCTTAGGTGCAAGGGGAGATGGAAGATCGCGATTGCAACGACGAGGGCGGTGGCCAGTCCAGCAAGCGCCGCAAGGTGTCCTTTAACGCGGAATACGCCCATTGTGACTAGCAGAACGCAGAGAGGCAAAGCGGCCCATGCTGCAGAGAGCAGCCAGTGGTGCGCAGGGTCGTAGTTCTGCGCCCATCGAGGAGCATCGAGAAAGGCGCACACGAATACATTGCCGCCAAAGGCTGGAATGGAGAGAGAAGAAAGGATGCATGCCCCCAATGCAAAAAACTAGAGTGGGGAACAGTATGGTCGATTGATTCAACCGATGTAAATACTGATAAATATAAAGAGACTTGGACCGACTTCTGATGTCCGCAAATTGGCATCTTAAAAGAGCGTAGATGGAATACACCAATTCATGGGGATCGCAGGGAAGTGCTCCCCTGGTCCTGATCGTTCTGCTGAACTGGAACAGCGCGGATGAGACCATCGCCGCGGTCGCCTCTGTGCGCGGCATGGATTATCCGAACTTCCGGATCCTCATTGTTGATAATGCCTCTGCGGATGACTCCGTGCTTCGCCTGAAGCAGTTGGCTGCAGACGGTGTAGAACTTTTGGAATCTCCCATTAATACGGGTTATACCGGCGGCTGCAACCTGGGGATGAAGCGCGCTCTGGAAATGGACGCGAAGTACATCTGGCTTCTGAATAACGATGCCATCGTTCCGCCGCATACACTCTCCTCTCTCGTCGCCCTGGCGGAGACGGACTCTTCCATCGGTTTGGTCACTCCACGGATCGCAGCGCTCGATGAAGACCGGCTGACCTTCGCCGGAGGAGTGATTTCTACGAAGAAAGGGCTCTATAACGAGACGCACGATCCATCGGAGGCTTCTGAATGGAACACGAAGTATCCCGATGCGGGCCTCGTAATCGGCACCGCGATGTTGGTCCGCACCGACCTGGTGCAGAAGATCGGGATGCTGGACACGGCCTTCTTCGCTTACTTCGAAGACATCGACTATTCAGCACGCAGCGCGAATGCGGGGTTCAGGAACGTCGTCGATTCTGCCTCAACCGTGCGGCACCTGGAAAAGAACCGCAATACCAGGCCGCTCGAGATCAAGCCGCACTACTGGTACTACATGGCCCGAAACGAGAGCCGTTTCTGGAGGAAACACCGCGGCCTGCTCGGCAGTATGCGATTGGCCTGGTATAGCTTTCATGGGTTTTTGCGTCACTGGAATCGTCTGGGCGCAAAGTCCGAGAGCCAGGACGCGATTCTGGCCGGTCTGTGGGACGGGTGGTGGGATCGCGGAGGCCCCTATCACCCTGGGGTCGGGATGCCGTCACTTCCCGCAGCTATTGTCCGTTCCTATAGCCGTCGCAGGGTTTTGCAGCCTCCCGGGGCGCGAGGATGAGTCCGAAAATCGCGCAGCCCACGCCAGGCCAGCCCCTTGGGATAAAATTCAGCCATGTACGAAGATTTCAAGGTGAAGGACCGCTGGACCGGCGAGGAGCTTCACTGCGCCTGGAATGGAACTATCGTCGCTATTGCGACGCGCCATGCGGACGCGACCGACATCCGTTTTTCGGTTAACGGCCGTACCGTCTGGATCGCTTTGCCCAACGCAGCTTGGGTCGAACAGAAGCGCAGGACGGGCCATGTAATCACGGATTATCTGGCCGCCCAGGTCGCTGGCCGATACCTCAAACAGGCCATCGAGTCTGGCTACGATAACGGTCGCGAGATGTATACCATGACGGTCGATGAGGTCCTCGAACTCGCCGATCAGGTCGTCCGCGAAGCAGGACACACTACCAACCTGCCCAGCCTTCCCGTGATCAACGAAAATATCCGGGCCGAAGATGAGATGGGAATTCATCTTCCCGGAGAGCCTGCTTAGCAGTCATGATTACTCGTCGCCGGTTTTTCCTGCTTCTTCCGGCCTATACGGCATCGGCGCAATCGCTTTTCCGCAAGAAGCAGCTTGCTCCCCCTCCTCCTACTCGTGTCTTCGTGGGAACCGATACGGCGAAGGGCGTCAGCAAAGGTATCTATCACTGCACATTTAACAGCGTGACAGGGCAGCTTACAGTTCCTGTCCTCGTAGCCCGGACCCTGCGGCCGTCCTATCTCGCGCTTTCGCCATTGCGGACCGGACGCCGGTCACTCTACGCGGTCAATGCTGTTCCGGATCCCTCTGCCACGGTTACAACCTTCGATCTCGATCCCAGAACCGGGGTACTGACAGAAAAGAGCAAGGTGACCTCTGCAGGTGCGGGCCCAGCCTACATCTCCGTGGACTCTACCGGTCACGCCGCCTTTGTCGCCAACTACTTTGGCGGCACCATTGCTTCATACAAGATCCAGCCTGATGGAACCCTCTCGCAGCCGGTCGACACCTTCGATTACAAAGAAGCTCGTTTTGGGCATCATGGCCCAGTACCCGGACGCCAGGACACCACGCATCCTCACTCCGTCATGGTCTCGCCCGATGATCGCTTTCTTCTGGTCAATGATCTCGGCAATGATGCCCTCTCGGTCTTCCATATCGACCGCATGACAGCGAAGCTCACACCTGCGGAGCCTCTTCTGACAACGCTTCGGCCGGGCTCCGGGCCGCGCCACATCGCCTTCCATCCCAATGGTCGCTGGATCTACCTGGTCAACGAACTCGACTCTACGCTCGATCATCTGCTGTGGACCACAACTCATTCGAGTGCGCATCCCCAGGGGCTTCTGGTCAACACCAACACGACCGTTAAGACCATCGCTCCCGATTTCCCGGTGGCGAAGAATACGGCCTCCGAGGTGATGATCTCCCCCGATGGCAACTTCCTCTACGCCTCGAACCGTGGAGAAGATACCCTGGTCGTCTTTTCCATTGCGGATGATGGTTCGCTCAAGGAGATTCAGCGCATCTCGTGTGGAGGCAAAACGCCACGTCATTTCACCTTCGACCCCACCTTTCGCTGGATTCTCTGCGGCAATCAGGACTCTGCCTCAATCACCATCTTTCGGCGCGACGAAGGCACCGGCAAGCTGATGGGGCCGCTCCAGAGCGCTCCGGTCGACTCTCCGTTGTTCCTTCTTTTTGCCTGAATATGTTTGCTCGTCGGCTCCGCATCGAACGCATCGATTCCGCCGGCGCAGCACATCCGTGTCCCATTCGCTGGATCGATAGCTTTGCCATGCGAAACTTCACCAACGATGCCATCTTCGACGACACTCTTCCGATCGCAGATGGCTTGTTGGAAGCCGGGTATCGCGTTCCGCTCGATCGGTTGGAGGCGGGTATGCAGGACTGGTTCCGCCGTAAAAACTACATCGGGCCCGAAGAGCGCATCTGCGTCTCCGAGCCCGCATAGTTTTGGGGGTGTCATTTCGAGCGAAGTCCCGAAGGAACGAAGTCGAGAAATCCCTGCATTTGCTTTGAGCAACTCTACACGATTTACAAGGTCTTCAGATCCAGCACAAACCGGTACTTCACATCGCTCTTCAGCACGCGCTCCCAGGCCTCATTCACCTTCGGGAAGCTCGTCATCTCGATATCCGAGACGATGTTGTGCTTGCCGCAGAAGTCCAGCATCTCCTGCGTCTCGCGGATACCGCCGATCATCGAGCCTGAAAGGTTCTTTCTGCCTAGCACCGAGAATGCCGACACCGAAGCAGGCTTCTCCGGAGCTCCTACCAGGCACAGCGTCCCGTCGCGCTTCAGCAAGGAAAGATAAGTGTTGAGATCATGATCGGCCGAGACGCAGTCGAGGATGAAGTCAAAGGTTCCGGCGTGCTTGGCTGCCCAGCCCTCTGCCTTGGTCAGGATCACCTCGTCAGCTCCGAGCTTTTTTGCATCCTCGATCTTCGAAGCCGAAGTGGTGAACAGAACTGTCTTCGCGCCAAACGCATGCGAAAACTTCAAGCCCATATGACCGAGTCCGCCCAGGCCAACGATGCCAACTTTTTTGCCGGGACCCGCGTTCCAGTGCTTCAAAGGAGAATAAGTCGTAATTCCAGCACACAGCAGCGGAGCGGTGGCGGCAGGATCGAGATTCTTCGGAACGGAGAGCACAAAACCCTCCTCCACAACGATGTGGTTGCCGTAACCACCCCAGGTAAGGTTGCCGTCCTTGCCGCGGGAATTGTAGGTGTAGACGGTTTGGCCGCGCTCGCAGTACTGCTGCTCGCTGTCTTTGCAGGAAGCACATTCGCCACAGGAGTCCACCATGCAGCCCACGCCCACCAGGTCACCTACCTTGAACTTCGTCACCTTCGAGCCCACCCGGGCTACTGTTCCAATCACCTCATGGCCTGGAACCATCGGATAGAGCGAATTACCCCACTCATTCCGCGCCTGATGAATATCCGAGTGACAGATTCCGCAGAATTGCACATCGATCGACACATCATGGTCACCCGGTTCACGGTGCTCGTAGGCAAAAGGAGCCAGAGGAGTTGTCGCCGCCTGAGCAGCGTATCCCTTAGTTGCAATCATTGAAGTCTCTCCGTTTCTTTACAGTGGATATCCATTGGATGTGAACTCGAATGTAGGCGAACTTGCAGATTACGCCAATCTCGTATGCAAATTACGCCTGTAAAAATAAAAGAGGGTGAAGATCACCCTCCGGATTTAGAATCGCGGCGTCCTCTACTCGCTGTAGTGCAGCAGGCTGAAGACGTCGTACTCCGGGAATTTCTCGCGGCCCTTTAGGAAATCCAGCTCGACAGCAAATCCCAAACCCACAATCTCGCCGCCCATCTGACGCACCAGCTGCACGGTCGCCTGCATCGTTCCGCCAGTCGCCAGCAAGTCGTCTACGATGACAACGCGCTGGCCAGGCTGGATGGCATCCAGATGAATCTCCAGCGAGTCGGTGCCGTACTCCAGGTCATAGCTCACGCGGGCTGTTTTTGCGGGCAGTTTCTTCGGTTTCCGCACGGGGACGAAGCCTGCGTTCAAACGATAGGCCAGCGCCGGCCCAAAGATAAAGCCTCTGGCCTCGATGCCAAGCACCAGATCGACCTCGCGGCCAATGTAGTAGGCGGCGAACGCATCGATCAGCTGCGCGAACCCAGTCTTGTCCTTCAGTAGCGTGGTGATGTCATAGAACAGGATTCCCGGCTTGGGGAAGTCCGGCACCGTTCGTACAAGAGCCTTCAGCGGCTCACAATTAATCTGAGTTGGTTTCAGCATTCTTTCTTACCAGGCTCCTTCAATCACAAATGGACCGAGCTTTTCATCTTCACTCTCGTCCAGCTCCTGCTCGATCACGGCATCTACACGGCTGCCACGCGATCCCTTCTTAATGGCGCTCTTTAACTCGTCCAGAACCTCCGGATCGCCCGAGGCTACAACTTCTACATGGCCCTCGTCCGTATTCCGAACCCAACCCCGCAAGCCGAGTTCTGCGGCCTCGCGATGGACGAACCAGCGGAAACCTACGCCCTGCACCCGGCCTTTGACGAGAAAATAGCGAACCATCGAGCCTTCAGTTTCGCAGAGCGCTCCTGATGCTTGCAAGGGAACAAAACAAAAGGACAGAGCAAGCTCTGTCCTTTTGTTTATCGAAACAATTTTATGCGCGGCTCATGTAAGCGCCTTCGGCCGTATCCACGCGAATCTTCTCGCCTTCGTTGATGAACGGGGGGACCTGAACGACAAGGCCGGTCTCAAGCTTCGCAGGCTTCGTCACTGAAGATGCAGTAGCCGACTTGATGCCCGGCTCCGTCTCGACGACGGTCATTTCGACCACTTGCGGCAGTTCGATACCGACGGCCTTGCCATCGTGGAAGCTGACCGCGATGGTCAGGTTCGGCAGCAGGTAATCGACGGCATCGCCCAGTGTCTCGCGCTTCAGGTGCGTCTGCTCGAAGGTCTCCATGTCCATGAAGTAGTAGTCGTCCCCGTCGTTGTACAGAAACTCCATCTTCACTTCATCTACAACCACACGGTCAATCGGGTCGGGCGAGCGGAAGCGCTCCACAAACATGGCGCCTGTACGGATGTTACGCAGCTTCGCCTGAATAAAGGCGCGGAGATTGCCCGGCGTTCGGTGCTCCACCGAAAACACGAGGTGGAGATCGTCTTTGAACTTGATAATCATGCCCGGGCGCATCTGCGTTGCGGGAATCGACATAGAAAAACCCCTGATCCTGGCTGGTATTCAGCTATTTTGAGAGTTTGGCCGGCGGAGGCGCCAGCCCTGGCGTCCGATCATCCGAACCTTGTCTATTGTATCGCAGCGGTTCTGCGAACTTGCTTCAATGGCCTCCGAACAACCTCTTGAAGAACCGTCCAATGGAATGAAACACATCGCTCGGAGGCGGCGCAGGGGCTGGTGGCGGGGCCTGAGCCTTTGCAGTCGCGGTCGAAGCAGAAGCATCCTCAGGTGTTGTGGTTGGAGTCGTAGCAACATTCGACGCCGGGGCAGAAGTTCCCGAAGCTACAGGCACCGTTGTCGAGCCTCCGCTTGAACCGCCATCACCTGTGTTCGCGCTGCCGGCTTCGCCGCCGTAGCTCATCGTGGTCGAGATCTGCGCATGGACTGTGCCTGCTGGAGCCTGTGGCGGGCCGCTCGTCGGAGCCAACCCTGCGCTGACTGCTGCGGGGAAGGGGTGTTGTTCGGCAGCTGTCTTTGCGGCTACGGTACTTCCGGGTGCGGCTGGAGTCGCCCCTGTCACGCCGGCATCGGCGACGGAGACCACCGGCGCAGCCGGACATCCGCAGGGTTCGCGCTCATTGTCGACGACCTCTTTCAGGCTCCCATGCTCAAACAGTACGTGCTGCCCCGCCTTGACCTCGTAACTTGACTCGCCAAACTGGTCAGTAACAGCAAGGGCCGGGGCTCCCGCGCCGCGATTCTCCACGCAGGTATCGCCATTACGCGCCACTCGTAGACTCAGGTCCAGCGGCCCTGCTGCCTTCATCGAGAATCGCAGGTCTGGAGTCATAACTACATCGCTCGCTGTGGCATGGGTTGCGATCTCAATCGCACCGCGGTCCAGAGACATCATCAGGGGAACATCTCCAGCTCCCTTGCCCGCTGCCAGATGTAGTCCGCTGGTCGAACATACCCGTATCGTGCCGCCGCGCTGAAGCGTCACCTCGGCTGTGTGATCTCGCGCTGTAACCGTCGAGGCTCCTAACAGTCTGGCGCGGCCATTGGAAACCTCCAGCGCGCCTGAGACCGTCGCATCCTGTACCCCAACTGAGCCGATCTGCTGTGCAATTCCGTAGGCGCCACCAGAGAGTAGCAAGCAAACTGTCGCCACACTCGCACATACACAGAGGGGCGTCATTCTGACTCTGAGCGAGCAGGGCGAGTCGAAGAGGAAGAATCCCTGTATTTTGCCTTTGCTTTGAGTCACTCTCGTTGCCGGTCACATCTTCAGAAAATTTGCGATGATCTCTTTGCCATGCGAGGTCAGCACGCTCTCGGGGTGAAACTGTACGCCCTCGATGGGAAGCTCGCGATGCCGCAGCCCCATAATCGTCTCTTCGCCTGTCTTCGGATCGATGGTGCGGGCCGAAACTTCCAGCTCTTTTGGCAGGCCTTTCGGGCTCACGATCAACGAATGGTAGCGCGTGCAGGTCATCGTCTTCGGAATACCCCGGAAGATGGTGCGGCCGTCGTGTTCCACCTCGCTCGTCTTGCCGTGCATCAGCTTGGGTGCGCGAATGACCTCTCCCCCAAACGTTGCGCCGATGGCCTGATGTCCAAGGCATACCCCTAGAATCGGCACGGCCTTTTTGGCATTGGCGAAGTGACGGATCAGTTCCATGCTGATGCCTGCATCCTGTGGTGTGCAGGGTCCGGGTGAGATCAGGATGTGGTCAGGCCCAAGCGCCTCCACCTCCTCCGGCGTCAGCTCGTCGTTGCGTTTAACGACCATCTCGGCGCCCAGCTCACCCATGTACTGCACCAGGTTGTAGGTAAACGAATCGTAATTATCCAGAACGAAGACCATGGCTATTACGATTCTAGCTCCTGTACGCCGGGCGCTGGGCCTTGTACCATGATCTGCGGTTATGGCAAATCGACGCACTTTCCTCAAATCAGGCTTGGCAGCAACAGTTTTGACTGCAACATCGTCCCTTGCTGAGCAGACGAACACCCCCCAGCAACCCTCGCCCATACAACGCAAAGGACGTATCCAGCAATCTGTCTCCCGCTGGTGCTACAAAGAGCTTACCCTCGATCAGCTCTGCACCTATGGCGCTCAGATAGGGTTGAAAGGCATCGACCTGCTGGATATCAAAGACTGGGACGTGCCGTGTCGTTACGGTCTGCTCTGCACGATGGGCTACGCTGGCGGAGGAACGATTCCAGATGCTCTCAACCGCACGGAGAACCATGCGGCGATTGAAGAAGCCTTCCGTAAAAACATCCCCCTCGCAGCCAAGGCCGGTGTCCCAAACGTCATCACGTTCTCCGGGAACCGACGCGGCATGTCAGATGAAGAGGGAGCCCGCAACACCATCGCGGGACTGAACCGGTTGAAGAAGATCGCCGAAGATAACGGCGTGACCATCTGCCTTGAGTTGCTCAACAGCAAACGCAATCACAAGGACTATATGGCAGACCACACGGCCTGGGGCGCGCATGTCATGCGAGAAGTCAATTCGCCGCGAGTGAAACTGCTCTACGACATCTACCACATGCAGATCATGGAAGGTGACCTGATCGCCACCATCCGCGAGAACATCGATGTTCTTGGTCATTTCCACACGGGAGGTGTTCCCGGCCGGAATGAAATCGACGATACACAGGAGATCTACTACCCGGCACTGATGAAAGCTCTTGTCGATCTCAAATTCTCCGGCTATGTCGCTCACGAGTTTGTTCCGAAGCGCGACCCTCTGACCTCGTTGAGGCAGGCAGTTGATCTTTGCGATGTATAGAAGTTTTCGGTAATGGATCTTTGCGGGCAAACGTGAGCAGCTCATCGGCGTCTTATAGAACGATTGGAGAGTATTTAAATGCAATTCGACTTCAGTCGTTGGAAGCACTTCACGGCGATGGCCATCATCGGCGACGGCATTATGGGAGTCATCAATCCGCGCCGTGATGCCCGTGCTTGGGAGTACGGTCCTAAGCCATGGCAGAACCTGATGCAGTCGCTTGAGGATCGTCCAAACCTTACCCGAGCCCTTTCGGCTGTCCAGGTCGTCGGTGGAATTCTATGGGTCTTGCACTCCAGCAAGAGTGAGACGGCTGCAAAGGCCCCAATAAAGATCGAGGACTCTTCCCGCCGCATAGCCTAGCAATCAGCTTTGCGATGGAATTTGTCCTCGATCTTGTTGGCTTTCCTTGAACTACACGACAGTACGGTGGTTATTGCACGTCGCTGACCTTGCCGTTATTAAAAACGATCTTCATGTCGGGATACTTGAAGATCTTTTTTGCGCCCAAATCGATAATCTGTTGGGGCTCACCCATAATTGCAGTCACCTGTTCGGGTGTTTGCCCCAATGTAATGGTTGGTGCGCTGGCTGGAGCAGCACCGGCTGGCGCCCCAGCTGGTGGCGGGGCGAATGCGCTGCTTGGTGTTCCTACCGGAGCTCCCGTGGTTGCGGAAACGGCGCAGTGCGGTTCGCACGAACGGGTCACGACACCAGCGTCATGCGTCCGCTCTTGGTCGGCAGGGTTCACTGACAGAACGGCCCCGATCAATTTTTCCGCATCGTCTACGGACATCGTCGAGAGGGAACCTTTAGGAACTTTGAAAGCCAGGGTCGTCGAATATCGCTTCGGGGTCTGATACGAGCTGTAGGTGCCGCCGAATCGAGCCAGGATGGCGTCACTTGTCAGGATGGTGATCTTAAGAGAATCCTCCTGAGCTGAGGTGCCGCTGTTGATCTTAGTGATATAGACCTTCTGCCCAGGCTGCAGAATCTGGAGATTGTTGCTCTTCAGAAAGCCGAGCCCCTTGGAACGTTGTTTCACCTGTCCGTCGACCACGGGGTTCTCGAAAGTGATCATCGTGGGATAAGGCTCGGCGTTGATTCCGTCGGCCTCGATCGTCAGCACGGTTCCGGGGTTCGCGACTACGCCCTGTGCATTGATCTCTGAAAGGCGATATTTATGTTTCAATCCTTCAACCAGAGAATCCTGCCCAAAGGCAAAGGGTGCCAGGCTAATAGAAAGAACCATGGCAGAAAGAATTCCAAAGGTAACCCTACAGATATACGACTGGTGTTTTCGCACTCAATGCCTCCAGTAAGTTGAATCAGATTCCGTGGACCATGCAGGGGTCGACTCCTGCCCATCCTGCTTTCGAGATGGGGCTCGATGAAACCTTTTGCATTATATAGAGATGCGCGTACGCTCTCTTTGCTAACCCCTGACCCAGGGCGAGATAGGGCTATTCGTAAAAGAATTTTTTGTGCCTGCAACTCCAGTAAAATCCATGTCTTCTCTACGCCGACTGGCTTAAACTCAGCTTCATGACGGAGCTTGTTCCCATCACCTCATTGCTGGTTGAGGATTACAAGACTGTGCGCCTACGGGCCCTGCAGGATACGCCGTTAGCTTTTGGAAGTACCTATGCTCGCGAATCTCAGATGGCAGACGAAGAGTGGCTGATTCGTGTAACGCGCCTTACCAACGGGCGCGATATCGGCTTCCTTGCCCGTTCTAATGGCAGCTACGCGGGGCTTGCCCTCTGCCTTGCCGATGAAAGCGATCCAGAGAAGGGCCAGGTTGTCTCTATGTGGGTCGCCCCGGAGGCACGCAGACTTGGTGTTGGACGCCAACTGATCGAGAAGATTGCAGTATGGGCCGCTGACAAGGGCATCAAGACACTACTGCTCATGGTGACCAGCGTGAATGACTCCGCTGTCGAGTTCTACCGAAGCATTGGATTTGTAATGACAGGGAAGACAGAGCCGTACCCCAATGATCCGAAGATCATGGAGTACGAAATGGCTCGCGAGATTGGCCGCTAGCCTCGCGCCTTCTCAATCGCTCTCACCACCGCCTGAGCCTTATTCCGTGTTTCCTCGAACTCTTTCTCTGGCACCGAGTCTGCAACCAGCCCTGCGCCTGCCTGAATATGCCCGTGTGGCCCATTCATATACAGTGTGCGGATCGCGATGCACGAATCCAGATTGCCGTTGAAGTCTGCATACAGCACGCTGCCGCCATAAACGCCGCGCCGCGCCGGTTCCAGCTCCTCGATGATCTCCATCGCCCTCACCTTAGGAGCGCCACTCAGTGTCCCGGCAGGGAAGCAGGCGCGGAAGGCATCGATCGGCCCCAGGTCCCCGCGCAATGTGCCCTCCAGTTTGCTCACCAGGTGCATCACATGGCTGTACCGCTCCACGAACATCAGGTCCTTCACCTTCACCGACCCAAACTCGCTCACGCGGCCAACATCATTGCGGCCCAGGTCGACCAGCATGATGTGCTCTGCGCGTTCTTTTTCGTCGCTGCGAAGCTCCTCTTCGATTCTGCGGTCTTCCACTTCATCCGCGCTGCGGTGGCGCGTACCTGCAATCGGCCTGTATTCCACATCGTGACCATGCACCCGCACCAGAAGCTCTGGCGATGAGCCCACAATATGATGCGTCGTCTCTTTGGTGGAACCCTTCTTACCTGCCTTACTCTCCAACCCAAATCGCAGGAAATACATATACGGCGACGGATTCACAATTCTGAGCGCGCGATAAACCTCAAACGCATCCACTCCGGGCTCGCAGTCGAACCGCTGCGAAAGCACGCACTGGAAGACATCTCCTGCAGCGATGTACTCCTTCGTCTTTTCGACAGCTTTCAGGAACGTCGCTTTCGGTGTGCGTGAAGTCAGCTTCAGCTTGCCCGTCAGCTTCTTCTTCTTGAGCGAGGGAAGCGAGCTTGCCAGTCGTTTCTCAAGCTTGTTCAGCCTGCGAACTGCGCGTCCATAAGCTCCCTCGCGTTTTTCGCGAGTCAGGTCGGCCGTCACCATCAGGTGAATCTCTTTTTTTACGTGGTCGAAGGCCAGCACCTGGTCGAAGAACATCAGGCAGGCGTCAGGAACCCCAAGCTCATCCTTGGCCGTCGAAGGCAGCTTCTCGATCTGCCGCACCACGTCATAGGCAAAGAACCCCACGGCTCCGGCGGTAAAAGGAGGAAGCCCCGCCAGTTTTGCCGGCTTATGTCCTCCCAGCGCCTGCTTCAGCTCCTCGAAGATGTCGCCCGTAAACTTCCTCTCACGCTTGCCCTCACGCACCGTAAGCTCCGTACCGCGAGCAACAATCTTCTTGTACGGTTCAATCCCGATAAAGGTGTACCGCCCCACATGCTCGCCACCCTCGACGGATTCCAGCAGAAACGCCTCCGGCTCTTCCGCTGCAATCCTCAAAAACGCCGAAACGGGGGTCTCCAGGTCGGCAGCTATGGTCCGATAGACCGGGACCAGAGTATGTGAGCGGCAGAGCCGTAGAAAGTCGCTCTCTGAGGGCAGGGAATTTGCGGCGGAAACAGGCATAGTTGCCTCCATCATACCCGGGCAACGTATGTCTCTGACATTAAGGGCACGGCTTTAGCCGTGCCGAATATTGCTAAAAGAAGAAGGGGCTTCAGCCCCTGAGGTACTCTTTCAAACGGCCATGACGATCACTCCATTGCTTGCCTGATCCATAGCAAACGTGGTACGCCCGCCTGTTTCGTCGCATTGCCACGGCTGTTTGCGCGTCCTATACTCCGGAGGGTTTGGCCACAGACCGGCTTGGTCAAAGTTGTATGCTGCTTTTCGTCGGATTTTCATTCAAGGGAGAGAACGATGGCCGGAGAATCGCTGATCCCAGCAACGGAACAAAAGGAAGTAACCATGCAAACTCTCACGCTCGAGCAGGAGACCAACCCCTGGGAGGCCCAGGCTGCTCGGTTCGACTTCGCCGCCAAAAAACTCAACCTGGACCAGGGACTCTGGAAGGTCCTTCGTCAGCCCACCCGCGAGCTCATTGTCCATATTCCCGTCAGCATGGACGACGGCTCGGTCGAAGTCTTCACCGGTTACCGTGTTCAGCACTCCGTCGCCCGGGGACCCGGCAAGGGCGGCATCCGTTATGCTCCCGACGTTTCCCTCGACGAAGTCCGCGCCCTTGCCTCCTGGATGACCTGGAAGTGTGCCGTTGTCAACATTCCCTTCGGCGGGGCCAAGGGGGGAGTCATCTGCGACCCCAAGAAGCTCTCTCAGGGCGAGCTCGAGCGCATCACACGCCGCTACACCGCCGAGCTGATTGAATTCCTCGGCCCCGAAAAAGACGTCCCCGCACCCGACATGGGCACCGACGAGCAAACCATGGCTTGGATCATGGACACCTACTCCATGCACATGCGTCAGACCGTTAACGCGGTTGTCACCGGAAAACCCGTCAATCTTGGCGGCTCTCGCGGACGCACCGCCGCCACTGGCCGCGGCCTCTCGGTTGTCTGCGACGAGGCTCTTAAGGCGCTCAACATGCCCGTTGAAGGATGCCGCGTCATCGTGCAGGGTTTTGGTAACGTCGGTTCCAACGCTGCTCGCCTACTGGCCGAGAGGGGATACACCATCATCGGTATCGCCGAATATGACGGCGGCCTCTTCAATCCCAAAGGCATCGATATCCCCGCGCTTCTCGAGCATCGCAAGCAGGCTCGCACGATCACTGGTTTCAAAGGAGCCGAAGCTGTCGATCCGCACGAGCTGCTGACCTATTCCTGCGAGATTCTTCTTCCCGCAGCCACGGAAAATGTCATCACCAGTCGCAACGCCGACCGGCTCCGTTGCAAGATCCTCTGCGAAGGTGCGAACGGCCCCACCACCCCCATCGCCGACGATATCCTTGCCGACAAGAAGGTCTTCATCATTCCCGACATTCTTGCCAATGCTGGCGGTGTCACTACCAGCTATTTCGAGTGGGTCCAGGACCGCATGGGCTACTTCTGGACCGAGGCCGAGGTCAACCAGCGTCTCGACCACATTATGTCCACCAGCTTCAGCGATGTGATGACCTATGCCGCCAATCACAACGTCAACAACCGCATCGCAGCGTACATGCTCGCCATCGATCGCGTGGCTTACACGACGCGCCAGCGTGGCATCTACGCGTAGTTGTTAAGGGGATCGACAAATTTCGATCCCCTTGAAATGTGTCATCCTGAGCGAAGCGTCCTGAAGGACGCGCGTAGTCGAGGATCTGCGGTTCGTCTCGTGTGTGCCATTCGAGCTGGGATTCTTCAAACGTGATCCTGCAACCAACACCTGGCAACGAACAACTACGGAGTCACCACCAGCTTCACCTTCTGCGAAACCTGCGCACCGCCCGCATTGCCGACGACCGTAACGATGTAGTCTCCCGGCAGCGTCCCCAGGTCCGTGCAGTTCCCAAAGCTGCATCCGGCCATTGAACTTATCGCCAACGCTGCACACACAACCGCAAGCAGCCCCTTCCAGCGGCGTTTCCTCGAAACAGCGAACAGCAGCAGACCCACTCCCGGCAGTGCTGCGCTCTTCGTCGGAACTCCATATGGAGTCGCTGCTTCACAGTCTCTTGGGGCTGAGGTGCTGATCCTCAAAATCGCGGCCACCTCATCGTCAGTTGTTCCTGGAATGTACTGGCAGGCCGCTTCTTTCGGTAGACCAACGCAGTTCAGACGGAAGGTCTTCGCCAAAATGCTGCTGCCATAGATCGTTACGGGAATGTTAATCGCATCGCCTGCTGCTACCGTAACCGTTCCTGTTCCAACCGCTAGATCTTCGGTCTTTACTCGGTTCGTGTCGCTGCTGTCCTGCGCCATCAGGGCAGTAGCTATCAAAAGCAAAGATGCGTAGATCGCCAGAAACCATATGCGAAATGCCATTGTGCTTTCTATATCGGCGCGTCAGATAAAAGGAACAGTCGTCGAGGTCCAGCTTTTCCTCTGTGGTCTGCCGATCCAATGCCCACTATGGCAGAATGGTGTCATTGGCTGCCCTGCACGACCCCGCCAGCGCGTCTAAGGTACTGAGCGATGAATCTACCGAACTCCATCACGATGAGCCGGATTGCAGCCATCCCACTGCTCATCTGGATTCTCTCGCCAGCCTTCCCTCTTCAGGGACATGGTCAGATCGGTCTGCGCGGCGGAGAGCAGGAGGTTATCGCCTCGCTCCTCTTCATCGCGGCTGCCATCACCGACGGCCTGGATGGATACCTGGCCCGGAAGAATGGCCAGATCACCACCATGGGGATGCTCCTCGATCCCCTGGCCGACAAGCTCCTGGTCTCTGCCGCCTACATTGTGCTGGTGGCTTATAACCCACGCATCGTTCCACCCTGGATCGCCGTCGTCGTCATCGGTCGAGAGTTTCTCGTCTCCGGCCTGCGCTCGATTGCTGCCACCGAGGGCTTCACCATCGAGGCCTCCGAGATTGGCAAGCTTAAGACAGTCATCCAGGTCGTCTCTGTGGTCGCCGCGATTCTCGCCCACCGTTGGGACTACTGGCTCTGGTTCCCCAACTTCCACGGCGGCTTCGTCATTGGCGTGCACTTTATCGCGATCACGGCCATTTACTGGATGACGATTGTCTCCATCATCTCCGCAGTCGACTACTTCGTCGGTTTCTGGAAGAAGATCGACCACGCCTCAGAGCGGGCCCGTACGCGCCGTCGCGTCGTGCTCAGCCGCAAGGCAAAGCCTTCTCAGCCCAGCCCCGAACATCCCTCCCGCATCTCGTAGTTCGCTAGTCTGTGGACTGATTGACATGAACGTTATACGTGAGGGAATCCTCCTTGTCCGTCATTCTAAGGACTGAGATATGAGCGAAGCTCAGAACGAAGGACGAAGAATCCCCTGCATTTCCAAGTGTCATTTCGACCAAAGGCCCATAGGGCCGAAGTGGAGAAATTCCCCGCATTTCGTCCTTAAAATTCAAATCGGGTGCCCATACAGGGAGTACATCGTCGCCGGGTGGTCCATTCATGCGGGTTCATCGCATGAGTGGGTATTCGCACAAGCGCGAACCGTAGCGCTTAAGGGCACGGCTTCAGCCGTGCCATATCGATCGCAATAAGAAAGCGGCTTCAGCCGCTGAGGTACGTCTCTTTCGAACTAATCGCAATAGGGTGCTCTCAAGCAACTACGGAGTTCTAGAAGTTTATGCTTCATCATTGAAGATGGTTTCGATGGTGGTGTTGAAGAGGCGCGCTAGTTTGAAAGCCAGAGGAAGCGAAGGGTCGTATTTTCCGGTTTCGATGGCGTTGATGGACTGGCGGGAGACCTCGAGCTTCTGGGCGAGGTCTGCCTGGGACCAGTTGCGTTCGGCGCGAAGGATACGGAGTCGGTTCTTCATCGGTACCTCAGGCGAATGATGGCCCCGGAGATTGCCATGAAGATCCAGAAGAAAAGGTAGGAGTAGAAGGGGGAGAGATGGGGCGCATGGGCGAAGTCTTCGAGCGCACCGCAGATGGTGCTGAAGGCGAGCGCTCCGCTCAGTCCCCAGAGTACGGATTTGACGATGATGAAACGCTCAAACTCGTCCGTCTCCTCTGCGATATAGAGGCCGACGATGGCTAGTGAGCCGACCATCGGCAATACCGGGAGCATGGCGAGGAGATACATCATGAGTCCAGTGGGATGAAGATGTTGGAACGCCCATTTCGTGAAGAAAACAAAGGCGACATTGACAACCATCGCAGAGACGAGGCGAAAGAGATAGCGACGCGTCGCGCGGGATATGAGTGTGTAGGCCATGACGTGTTTCCTTTCCATTTAGACAAGTTAACTTTACATAACAACGAAGCAATGTCAAGCTAGCTTGTCCTCGCTTTGGAAAGTCTGGACTTTGTCCAGTTTTGTTTGAGAAGCGTCTGCTATCCGTTGAAGTGGCAGAAAGTGCGGCTCGAACTGCTGTCAAGTACTATGCGAACATAAGCCACATAAAAACAATAAGATGTCTATTGCAGATTCACCCTCTGGTCCCCGCTAAAATAGAAATAGATAGAAAACGCCTCGGATCATCCGAGGCGTTTGGCTTTTCTACCTGCATTCAAACCGAAGTCCAAAGCTAAGTGTCATTTTTGGAATACTTTGCGCGAAAAAGTACGGGGGAGGGGGCTACTGGAGGATCGGCACTCCGCCCAGCGCGCCCGCGATTCTGGCTTTCCACTCCTCCGGCCCGGTCTGGTGGACGCTGGTCCCCTTGGAGTCCACCGCAACCGTCACCGGCATATCGACCACCTCGAACTCGTAGATTGCCTCCATGCCAAGGTCACCGAAGGCCAGCAGCTTGGAGCTGCGGATCGCCTTCGAGACCAGGTAGGCGGCTCCGCCTACGGCCATCAGGTACACGGCCTCGAACTCGCGAATGGCATCGATCGCCACCGGTCCGCGCTCGGCCTTGCCGACCATGCCTAGCAACCCGGTTTCGGACAGCATCTGGCGAGTGAACTTGTCCATGCGAGTAGCCGTTGTGGGACCAGCCGGGCCGACTGCCTCGTCGCGCACAGCATCCACCGGACCGACGTAGTAGATAAAGCGGTTCTTGAAGTCGACCGGGAGCTTCTCGCCCTTGTTCAGCATGTCGGTCATGCGCTTGTGCGCGGCGTCGCGGCCCGTCAGCAGCTTGCCGTTCAGCAACAAGACCTCGCCCGGCTTCCATGTCTTCACCTCGTCGTGAGTGACGGTGTCCAGATTAACGCGCCGGGCCTTCGAGGTGTCGTAGGTCAGCTCCGGCCAGCTCTCGAGCGACGGCGGCTCCAGCGCCACCGGCCCTGAGCCATCCAGATGGAAATGCACATGCCGCGTCGCCGCACAGTTCGGAATCATCGCAATCGGCAGGTTGGCTGCGTGCGTCGGATAGTCCTTGATCTTGATGTCGAGCACCGTCGTAAGACCACCAAGCCCCTGGGCTCCAATGCCGAGCTGATTGATCTTGTTGTAGAGCTCGATACGCAGCTCTTCGAGCTTGTTCTGCGGCCCCCTGGCGATCAGCTCCTGCATGTCGATGGGGTCCATCAACGACTCCTTCGCCATTACCATCGCTTTCTCCGCTGTTCCTCCGATGCCGATGCCGAGCATTCCCGGAGGACACCATCCCGCGCCCATCGTCGGCACGGTCTTCAGCACCCAATCGACGATCGAGTCCGATGGGTTGAGCATGGCGAACTTCGACTTCGCCTCCGAGCCGCCGCCCTTGGCCGCGACCGTTACATCGACGTTGCCGCCCTCGACCATCTCGACCGAGACGACCGCCGGAGTGTTGTCGCCTGTATTCTTACGCGAAAACGCCGGATCGGCCAGAATGCTGGCGCGGAGCTTGTTGTCCGGCAGCATGTAAGCGCGCCGCACACCTTCATCGACCATCTGCTGCACGGTCATCAGCGGCTTGCCGTCGTTGTCCCAGCGCGTTTCCATCCCCAGCTTGATGAAAGCGGTGACGATCCCGGTGTCCTGGCAGACGGGCCGATGCCCCTCGGCGCACATGCGCGAGTTGATCAGGATCTGCGCCATCGCATCCTTGGCTGCCGGAGACTGCTCCAGCTCGTAGGCGCGAGTCAGGTTGGTGATGAAGTCCTCAGGGTGGTAGTAGCTGATGTACTGCAAAGCGTCCGCGACGGACTGAATGAAATCGGCTTGCTTAATAGTGGCCATGACACCCTCATTCTAGGGGTTGCAAAGCACGATTGTCGCCGGACAGTGGCTCCGATGAGCGGTTATCGAATGTTCTCGATTTTCCTGGAGATGTATGTCATCTAATGCTTAGAGGCTAGAGCATGAAAAAGGTACGCACTGAATCCGACTCTCTCGGAGTAGTCGAAGTTCCAGAGGCAGCCCTCTACGGAGCCCAGACCACTCGCGCTGTTGCGAACTTCCCCATCAGTGGATTAAAGGCGAGTCCTTTCCTGATCCGCGCGCTGGCGATGATCAAGCTCGCCGCTGCCGAGGCTAACGCTGAGCTTGGCCTCATCACGCCCGAGCAAGGAAAGGCCATCGCGCAAGCCGCGCAGGAGGTGCTCGACGGCCAGCATCACGAGCACTTCGTCGTCGATGTCTTTCAGGCAGGAGCCGGCGTCAGCCTGCACATGAATACCAATGAGGTGTTGGCGAACCGGGCGAACCAGATCCTTGGCGAACCGCTGGGAACGTATAAGAAGGTCCATCCCAACGATCACGTCAACTATGGTCAATCGACGAACGATGTCTTTCCCACCGCGATGCGGTTGAGCGTTCTGCTTGCGCTGGAGGATCTGTATCCAGTGCTCGACTCGCTGGCCGCGAGTTTCGGGAAGAAAGCCGAGGAGTTCAAAGACATCCTCAAGGCCGGACGCACTCACATGCAGGACGCGGTGCCCATCACGCTGGGGCAGGAGTTCGCCGCCTATACCGCTGCGGTTCGCGAATCCTCCGCGGCAATCTGCCGCAACGCCGTAACCCTGCACTCGCTTGGCCTGGGTGGCTCGGCCGTCGGCACGGGCCTCAATACGCATCCCGACTACCGCGAGAAAGTTGTCGCCAAGCTCGCCCGAATCGCCAAGCTCGAGCTGCACTCTGCCTACGACCTGCGCTACGCGATGCAGTCCTGCGCTCCGATGGCCGATGTCTCGGGGGCTCTAAGAGGGCTTGCTCTGGAGATGATTCGCATCTCCAACGACCTGCGTCTGCTCTCCTCGGGGCCGAACACCGGCTTCAACGAGATTCACCTTCCCAGCCTGCAGCCCGGATCGAGCATTATGCCCGGTAAGGTCAACCCTGTTCTGCCGGAGCTAACCGCAATGGTCGCCTTTCAGGTCGTCGGCAACGACACTGCAACCGCAATGGCAGTGCAGGCAGGACAGCTTGAGCTGAACGTGATGATGCCTGCGATGGTGCACAACACGCTGCAATCCATTACGATCCTGACCAGCACGTTGCGCGAACTGGACGTCCACTGTATCCGCGGGATTACCGCCAACCGCGAGCGCACGACGTTCTACGCCGGAAGCACGATCGCGCTTGCAACTGCTCTGAACCCGTATATCGGATACCGGAAAGCGGCTGAACTGGTAAAAGAATCGGTTGCCTCAGGTCGCTCTATCGTCGATCTCGCTCGGGAGAAGAAGCTGCTCAATGAAGACCAGATTGCAGAAATTCTCGATCCCCAAAATATGACCGAACCCCACATCAAATTGTCCTGATGCAAGGGCTCGGTCTGATTTTTGTACGAGCGAATTTACTTATTGATTCGCCCGAAGCGGTAAACGACTCCGAGGTTTACGCCCAGGTTGTTCTGAACGGTTCCTCCCCAGGTCGACCCCAGATAGGTTGGGGTGATCCGGAACGCGAGGTTCGGATAGAAGTTGTAGTCAAGGTTCGCGCCTGCGGAGAAGACCGCTCGTGTTTCCGACGGCCAGAGGCCCAGATTCTGCGCAGGGATTCCCTTGGAGCCGCTGTCGAACTTTCCGATCCCGGCGCCCGCTGTACCGAAAACGCTGACGCCGAACTTTTCTCCGCGATAGAAGCGGTAAAGCGGGCCGCCCATAAAGGTGTACTGAGAAATCTGGGGGTTGTTGATGTTATAGATCGTATTCCCAACCTTGGCATGGCCATAGGCTCCGCGCACGTCCCCCACGATGCCGAACTTCGGATCGAAGAAGCGGGTTCCTGACAGGAAGAAGGTAACTTCATTGTTCTTCTGCAGAAGTTCGCCGGAGCGGAACCGGAGATAGCCGCCGCCTCCGCCGACCTCCCACTTATGGCTGTACGTATCCTGAATGGTCCGCTCGATACGAGCTCTGCGATTGGCATTCGTTTCCCGTCGTGGATGAGGGAAAAACTGGGCCTGAAGGGAGCTCGCTCCACTGGCGACAAAGACGGCGGCCAGCGCGGCTGCCGCATATTTCACACGAAACCTGAAACCGAACATCAACGATTACTCCTGCACTAGCTAGGCTCTTGCTATGGTGGAACCTGAGGCGCGCCGCCGGAAGTCGAACCGCGGGCCTTTCTTATTAGAACATCCACGGCGAATCAAAAGCAGTTTTACTCCCTGAAAGGGTATGGATATGGCGAAGAAAAGCAACGGCGGAGGTCTGGGAAAACTGTTCTTGGGGTTTGTCCTGGGCGTGGGAGTAGTTGCACTCGCGGGTTTGGCTTATTTCCGCTTGGGTGCTTTACCTGTCGCAGTTAAAGATGCTCCCTTTCCCTTTGAGAAGGCTCTTGTTCAGCTTCCCCTGCACAATCGCATCGATGGTGAGAAGAAAACTCCCCCTTTTGGCATTAGCGAAGACGTCTTCGAAGGAGGAGCAAAGGTATATCACGAACAATGTGCGGCCTGTCATGGAACACCAGGGCAGGATGTGAGCTTTGCCCAGCACATGTATCCCCAGGCCCCGCCGCTTTGGAAGAAACACGGACATCGAGGTGTCGTAGGCGTCAGTGATGACGACCCCGGCGAGACTTATTGGAAGGTTGCGAATGGAATTCGCCTGACTGGAATGCCAGCCTTCAAAGGAGTGCTCTCTGATACCGAGATGTGGCAGGTGAGCCTTTTGCTCAAGAATGCCGACCAGGGATTGCCCGATCCGGTACTGAAGATTCTTCAAGGCAAATAATCGCTTTGAATGGGGTGGTTAACAAATCAGGGCGACCCAGCTCGGATCGCCCTGATTTGTTTCGATTGGCTTGGGATTAGCGCAGTGTGTAGGTCACTCCCGTTACAAACTGCAAGCTGTTCTTGTTGAATCCCGGACTGGGAAGATTCAGATAGTTATCCAGCAGGTTCATGCTCAGGCTGAAACGGTGGTACACCGGAAGCGCCAGGCCCAAAGATCCAATAGCTGACCAGGCATCCGTGTTGTTCCACGACTGAATGTAAGTCCCGCTTTGGGTTAGGAGAATCTTGCCCGGTAGCGTTCTCTTGTATGCCTCCCCGAAGGTGGAACCGATAAGGTTCAAATCGGGTGTCTGAGGAATAGGTCCTGCCGGTGGCGGTGGTTGGATAGGAGCGATGTACTTCAACTGTGAGTAGTGAAGATCAGCCTTTGCATCGAGTTGCTGAACTGCATCCTGAAGAATCGTGTATCCAGCGCCCACGCCGTAGATCTGCTGGAGGTTCATGCCCTGAGCAAAGTTATGGTCGAAAGACAGATCTCCCAGCATGTAAAAGCGCGGGGTAATGTACTTGTCGTGCTCGAAGTCAGTATGGAAGATGCTGGTCTTCGCCACCGCAGCGGGCAGGTTTGTGGGGTTGGGAATCACCGGCTGAGTCAGCTTGCCATAAGTCTCCAGCAGGTTGAAGGTCGTACGGGTGCGGGGTGGGAGATAAGCGACAGACGGGATCGCGCGAATCAAGGAGATGCCGGCAGTAAGGGTTTGGCCGTAAGAGCTGGACTGTAGTACAGTCGCTCCGCCGGTAATGGCGCCGTTCCATCCGTGGAAGAAGCCGGGATTCCCATTCAACTCTTTGTTGTAAGTCGCGCCATCGACGACATAAGCAACGTTTTTCGCGGGAATCGTTTGGGGCGCGATGCCTGGAATTGTCTCCGTGAGGGTGCTGTCCTCCAGGGCGAGGGTTCCGGCCTGTTTGGGCTGGCGGGTAATCTTTTCATTCTTCTGTAGAACGACGAAGTTGCTGTTGGAGCGCAGCTCTCTCACCTTATCCATGGGGATGGTGACCTCGCCCACAATGTCGCTCTTGAAAGTGATATCGGTTCCAACGCTCCGCTCGAACTTGCCGGTCAACTGGTCTCCGTTTTTCAGAACAACCACATCGGGGGCGGCTGGCTTGTCCTGTGCTCGGGACGAAACGGAGAACAAAGTGGCGAAGATGGCTGCGGCCACAACGCCGTACGCGAAACCTCGATAACGGCGAGGGCAGAAAGGGGAAGAATTCTGCAGAAGAATATTCATTGCGTTTAATTGGCCTTACCTGAAATTTGATTCTTGCTCTAACTCCAATCTTAGACACAGGTTCTGCCTGCGGAGTTGTCACGAAGGACCCTCCTGAATGGAGAGAAATAGCAGAATTTACTTTGATTTACCTTCCCAAAAGAAAGCGAAGGAAAGCCGACGAAATGAGTCTGAGATGCTTCTTGCTTCGCTTTGGATGCATTTTTTTGGACAGTCCACTTGCCAACCGTTATTCGATCAGCATAGTATCCGTTTCGGCTTCAATAAGTGCGCTTATCGCGCAAGTGTGGGAGTCGAAAGCGTTGCAATGATTCATTTGTCCAAACCTTTCGTTTCGGTGTGAGTTCATAACAACTGCTTGCCAGGGCGGCTAAAGCCTTGTCGCGCAACAAGGAAGGTAAAAAACGATGGCATGGTACGCCTACTGTATTGCCGAGAGACAGGCTTTTCCGGAACTTTGCCGGCATCGTCGCCCGATGCCGCTGGCCGGGGTGACAGGCTTGTTTGGAAATCAAACCTTTCTTTTTCCAGCCAGTGACTTAGCCGTAATCGTCACTGAGCATAATGCCGAAGACAGCGCCCGGATGGATCAGCAGGCCCAGAAAGACCACGCCCGCGTGATCGCTGACTGTTTCAAGCACTCCACGGTTCTGCCTTTTCGCTTTGGGACGACGTTTCAGGACGACGACGCGCTGCGTCGCTCGGTCCGCTCGAATCAGCGCCACTTTCTTGCCAACGTTGAACGATTGCGGGGCAAGGCCGAGATGCACCTCAAGGTGCTGGTCGACGATATCTGCCCTGGCATGATACATCGCGATATGACGGTGGGCCAGCAATATTTGTCCAGCCTTCGCGAGAGTGCCAGCCGTCAGCGCGAACGCCAATCCAAAGCTCGGGCCCTTTCGGTGCAGATGCACCGAATGTTCCTTCCCCTGGCCGAGGAAATTACCTGCCGCCGCATGGAATCCGGCAAGATGCTTCTCGATATCGCTCACCTGATCGATAACAAGACCATCGAGCGCTACCAGAACAAATACACCTCTGCGATGCAACAGATGAAGGAGTGCCAGATGCAGCTCTCCGGACCGTGGCCCCCATATCACTTTGTTCATCGCACCAATACGCACCAGCACTCGGCTTGAGCATTGAGAAATCAAGGAGAAGCGCCCGTTCAAGGGCGCTTTTTCTATTCCTGCTTTCGTTGGCTTCAGACTACTTTTTTCTTCTTTAACGCATCGCAACTTCTTGCAGATCAGTAATTCACCTCGTCTTCCTGTCGATTGGGGCAGGAGCCAGGGGCTGCACGTGACCAAGGAGACTGCATTGATTAAGATCGAACGTCGAATGATTCCTATTGCACTTGTTCTGCCGGGTGTTCTTTTTGCGGGTTGTTTTCTTTCTCATCCGGCAAGACTGCTGGCCCAGGAGATGAGTCCCATGGCGCAGCAGGCGCCCCCGGACGATAACAAGATCACTAAAGAGTCGGAGGGAGTCTATCTCTATCGTGTGAAGGTGGTCCAGCGCGACCTCGATGCCGTGAATTACCTGCATCGCAGCGGATCGACCCGGATCGCCTTCAAAGGGACTCCGCTGCTTCCCATGGCCAAGGGCGAGGCCAAGGTGACGAGCGAACGCGGAGGCATCACCATTGAGGCGCGTTTTCAGGGGTTGACCCCGGCGAATGGATTTGGCCCCGAGTACCTCACTTATGTCCTGTGGGCGATTACGCCGGACGGACGTCCGAATAATCTTGGCGAGGTCCTTCCTGCCGGGACGAAGAATGACATTACAGTTACAACGGCGCTTCAGTCCTTCGGCCTGGTAGTTACGGCGGAGCCCTACTTCTCGGTAACGCAGCCGAGCGACGTGGTGGTGTTGGAGAACCAGATCATCCAGGACAAGACGACCGGCGTACTCGAAAAGGTAAACGCGCACTACATGCTGTTGCCACGCGGAACCTATGCCGAAACCGGCGGAGCCAACTCGGTTGCGAATCCCATCACGCGCGACGAAAAGATGCCGCTTGAGCTCTACGAGGCCAATAACGCTCTTCGGATCGCGCAGCAAGCCGGCGCACAGAAGTATGCCTCCGACATCTACAACGAAGCGATGCTGGATTTGCGGAACGCTACCGACATTCTGTCCGGCAAAAAGCCCAACACCAGAATGGGGATCACCTATGCGCGTCAGGCGGTCCAGCGAGCCGAGGATGCCCGTCTGGTGACGTTGCGTAAGCAGGCAGCCGAACGTCAACGCAATGCCGAGTTGGCCCAGCAGCAAGCCCAGGCGCAGGCGCAGCAGTCCGCACTCGACGCTGCACATGCTCGTGCAGCGCAGGCTGAGGCCGATGCGCAACGTGCGCGAGCTGAAGCGGCAGCAGCGCAAGCTCAAGCACAGGCCCAGGCGGCGAACAAGAGCGCCGATCAGGCGAGTGAAGCTCGCGAACGCCTGCGAGCACAACTCAACAGCGTGCTGGCGACCAGCGAGACGGCCCGCGGACTCATTGTGAACATGTCGGACGTGCTCTTCGATACCGGAAAGTACACGCTCAAACCGACCACGCAGCTCAGTCTTGCGAAGGTTTCCGGGATCCTCCAGGCCTACCCTGGCTTGAAACTGCAGGTCGAGGGATACACGGACAGCACGGGCAGTCCAGAGTTCAACCAGAAGCTCTCGGAAAACCGCGCTGGAGCGGTTCGTGATTTTCTGGTTACGCAGGGGGTTAGCCCAGACAATATTGCCGCCACGGGTTACGGCATGGCTAAGCCGGTGGCGGATAACAACACTGCACAGGGGCGAGCAAAGAACCGCCGTGTCCAGCTGGTCGTCTCAGGCGATGCCATCGGTGTTCAGCAGAAGGGGCCGGATGCGGATTCCACTCCAGAACCGGCTCCAACGCCTGCTCCCGCTTCGCGCGGGGTCTCTAATCCTCCTCAAGAATAAAAAACTGCTGAATTGTATTGAAAGCTGGAGGGCCATCTGACGGCCCTCCAGCTTTTTGTTTATAAAGGGCTATGGGATATTTGAGCGGCAAGACGGTTCTGGTTACAGGGGCAAGTTCCGGCATCGGCCGGGCAACTGCATTAGCATTTGCGCGAGAGGGCGCCCGTGTTGCGGTTTGTGCGCGTCGTGAAGAGCGATTGAAGGAGCTTGCAAGCGAGTTGAGTCAGGCAGGCGCTTCTGCGGTCCACACCTTCATATTGGATGTTCGCAACCGCGTCTCCGTAGAGCAGGCAATTGCTGCACTTCCTGGAGAGTGGGCGGCTATCGATGTTCTGGTCAACAATGCTGGTCTCAGCCGCGGCCTTACGAAGGTCTATGAAGACGATCACGAAAACTGGGAAGAAATGATCGACACCAACGTCAAGGGCCTGCTGTATGTCACGCGAGCGGTCGTTCCCGGCATGGTGGAGCGCGGGCGTGGCCACGTGATCAACATGGGCTCGACGGCGGGCTACATCACCTACGCCAATGGCGCTGTTTATTGTGGAACCAAGGCGGCAGAGAAAGCGATCAGCGAAGGACTGAAGATCGACCTGATGGGAACTCCTGTGCGCGTGACCTCGATCGATCCCGGAATGGTGGAGACAGAGTTCAGCGAGATTCGTTTTCGGGGAGATAAGGAGCGAGCAGAGAAGGTCTACCAGAACATTACGCCGTTGCAGCCACAAGACATTGCCGATGCCATCGTCTGGGCCGCTTCACGTCCGGCGCATGTGAACATCCATACCGTAGTGATGACGACTATCGATCAGGCGAACTCCGTCGTCTTCCATCGGCATAGCTGAAGTTACATGTGGACAGTCCAGCCCAGCTCGGCGAGCTTCTCTTCGATATCGGCCAGCGCATTGGTTAGTGCGGAGCGCCGGTGCGGACTTGAAGTGCGTTCGGAAAGGATGCGTTCCCGTTGCAGCTCAAGCGCCTGAACGCGACGTTTACGTTCGGCGACTTCGGCGTTGTTATCTTGTGCTACTGGCTTTGGAGCGGAGGCCTGGGCCTGTTGTTCTTCCACGGATTTACTCTCCCATCCACGCGACATGTGCACATTTTACGCTCAGCCGATCACGATCGAGTATGACAGAAGGCATTTGTGACTTTGCGGCGAGCTTCTAAGTCTATGGAATATGAGGTAACACTTCAGCTTCCATATAATTTGAAGGTCGCGTAGGAGAGGAGATCGAATGATCGTTGAGATCGAGGGCCTCAGGAAGGTCTACGAAGGCAAGCAACGGGTCGTCGCGGTCGACGGGATTGACCTCTCGGTGCGCGAAGGAGCGTTGTATGGCTTTCTGGGGCCGAATGGGGCGGGGAAGACCACAACCATCAGCATCTGCACGACCCGCGCTCTGCCGACCGCAGGGCGTGTCCGGATCGCAGGGATCGACGTCGTGAAGTCTCCTTCGCAAGCGAGACGTTGTATTGGAGTTGTACCGCAGTACAACACTCTCGATCGTGCCTGCACGGTCTTCGAGAATATTCATTTTCATTGCCTTTTCTTCGGGTTCTCCCGTGCCGATGCCAAAAAGCGTACGGACCACCTGCTTGAGCAGTTTCATCTGACCGAACGTGCAGGAGCTTATCCAGCGCAGCTTTCGGGTGGGCTTGCCCAACGGGTTCAGATCGCCCGTGCGATTGCGCATCATCCGAAGGTCCTTTTCCTGGACGAGCCCAGCGCGGGACTGGATCCGCAGAGCCGCATCGCTATGTGGTCGGCGGTTCGGAACCTCCGTCAGGAGGGGATCACCGTTGTCCTGACGACGCACTATATGGAAGAGGCCGATGAGCTTTGTGACCGGGTCGCCATTATCGATCACGGCAAGATCCTTGTAGAAGATACTCCGGCTGCTTTGAAAAACTCTGTCGGAGCGCAGCGCATCTACGAGCTGGATCTTCGCGATCTGCAGGGAGCACCACGGTTGCTCGAAAAAATTGAGCGCCAGCCCGGGGTCTCGAGCGCGGAGATGACATCCAAAGGAGTACGCATCTTTGCCGAGGGAACCGAAGGGCTGCTCTCCGAGGTCGTGCATGCTGCCAATCCCTATGGCTTGCGCGATTTGACCATCACTGAACCGAGCCTGGAGACGGTCTTTATCCGGCTCACGGGCCGCGACCTTCGCGAGTAGGACGAACGTCCATGTCAGAATTAGCCACGATCGAATCTCAGACTTCCGCGCCGGCGGCAACGACCGGTTCAATACAGACTCAATACTTGCGCGCCTTTGCGGGATTATTTCTGCGTGATCTACATGTTCTGCGCCGTGAGGTCTTTCCTTTTGTGATCCGCGTCTGCATGAACCCGATGCTGTTTCTCTTTGTATTCACCTTCATCATGCCGAACATGAGTGGCGGAGCATCGATGAATCCAACTGCAAGCGCGATGGGGCAAGACTTCAGCACGGTATTGCTACCCGGCTTGATGGCCGTGGCCATCATGTTTAGCGGAATTGCAGCAGTGGCGCTTCCCTTGGCTCAAGAGTTCGGTATTACCCGCGAGATTGATGACCGTGTGATGTGTCCTTTGCCGGTCGCAGCCGTTGCGATTGAAAAGGTCGTTTTTTCTGCCATGCAGAGCGTGATTGCGGCAGCGGTCGTTTTTCCACTGGCATACTACATTCCTTCCACTCCAGTGGTGGCGCATGTCTCAAGTTGGCCTTATCTGATTGCGATCCTTGTGTTGGCGTCGGTAACGTCGGGGGCGCTCGGCCTGACCATCGGCACGACGGTCGAACCAAAGCAGATCGGCCTGATCTTCGGTGTCGTTGTAATGCCGATCACCTTCCTGGGCTGCGTCTACTATCCCTGGATGGCGCTTAGCCACATCCGCTGGCTCCAGATTGGAGTTCTGGTGAATCCGATTGTGTATATGAGCGAGGGACTACGCTCTGCGCTCACGCCAACACTGCCGCACATGAATCCTTTCCTGATCCTGGGCATGTTGACGTTCTTCCTGATTCTGCTGACCTGGTTGGGAATCCGTGGATTTATGCGCCGAGTGATCGGTTAGGACCGTAGGGAAGGCCCCCCTCCCCTGCTTTAAAGTAAATCGTTTATTTTGTGCTATTTAACGAAATTCTCTCTCGTAAAATATTCCAAATAAAAGGTTTAAACATAAAAATATAGAAAACAAAAGAGTTATCGTGATCGCGCTTGTCGCAGGGCAGTCACAAAATGCAGCCGAAGGATGCCACTCTTCAAGAGCGTGGATGACAATTTCGAGGGTGCGGATGAAACAGAGGCCCTTTTTCTATTAGTTCTTCTCTGTTTTTAATTTTAGCGAGAACGATGGAGCAAAAATGCACTTTAAACGGGTTTATTTATCCGCATAAGTAGATTTGTTCTATATCGTTTACCGACTTCTTGAAGAAATAGGGAGCTTGACAGAACTTCAGTCGAAGGCCGCAGCCGAGACATTCTTGGCGAGCAAGTCCGTGGCGATCTGTTTGCCGTGGAAGCGGCCGTTCTCGATAAAGATTTCGTTGGTGCGCTCTCCTGCGATGACGACTCCCGCCAGATAGATTCCGGGGACGTTGCTTTCGAGTGTTGCAGGGTCGCAGGCCGGGCAGCGATCATTGCTTTCGTCCAACCGGACCCCGAGAGACTCCAGAAAACTAAAGTCCGGTTGATAGCCTGTCAGCGCGAAAACAAACTGGTTCGGCAGCACGCGCTCTCCTTCGGGAGTTGCCAGCGTAACGTCATCTTCAGTGATCCGCACAACACGGCTCGAGAAGAAGGCAGTAATCTCCCCGTTTTTGATGCGATTGTTGATGTCCGGAAGAATCCAATACTTCACGTGCCGGTGCATCTCCGGACCACGGTGTACTAACGTGACACGCGCTCCATGCCGCCATAGATCGAGCGCCGCAATTGCCGCGGAGTTCTTTCCGCCAATGACCAATACATCGAGCCCAAAGTATGGGTGAGGATCGTGATAGTAATGTGAGACCTTGTTCAGGTCCTCGCCTGGAATATCGAGATAATTCGGTAGATCATAGTACCCGGTAGCGACGACCAGTTTCCGTGCAGGGTGCGTGATGGGGCGACTGAAGCGATCGACCGTATGGACAGTAAAGTTGCCGTCGCTGCCTGCCACCTTTTCGACAGTCTCGTACTGCCGTACATCCAGACGATAGTGTTCGGCAACTTTGCGGTAGTACTCCAGGGCTTCGTCGCGACTGGGCTTTTGGTTGGGGCTGGGGAAGGGAATGTCTCCGATCTCCAGCAACTCCGGAGTCGTGAAGAAGGTCATATTGGATGGGTAATGAAAGAGCGAGTTGCAGAGACAGCCTTTGTCGATCAGGATGACGGAAAACCCTGCCCGTTGTGCCTCAATGGCACAGGCCATTCCCGTAGGGCCGGCTCCAATGACCGCCAGGTCGAAAATCCCATCGTTTGGGGCTGTTTGCTCACTCATAAATCCATCTTACTGAAGATGAATCGATGGCTCACCCCAGCGAAACGAGCTTGTGCGTAATGGCGAATAGAGCAAGTTCGAGGCGGGTCGAGACTCCGGTCTTGTCAAAGACGTTGGAGAGGTGGCGCTTGACGGTCTCTTCGCTGATGGCGAACTGTTTGGCAATATCGCGGTTACTGCATCCTTCGACGATGCAGGTAACGACTTCCAGTTCGCGCGGCGTGAGCCCGTAAGTCTTTCTCTCGGGTGTTACAGCGGCCTGTTTGATCAGGTTGTTGAGCGCAGCGACGAGGTTGATGACGCGCTCTCCGCCAATCCAGTAGTCTCCTGCAACCACGGCGCGCATAGCATCGGTGAGATCGCCGACAACGGAGCCCTTGAGGACGATTCCTCTTGCTCCAATCTGCAGGGCTTCAATGATCTCCTGGAGGGAGAGTGTGCTGGTGAGCAGGATAATCTTCACTCTCGGAGATCGATCCATAATGGCCCGCATCGCCTCGAGGCCAGGCAGACGCGGCATCTGTACATCCAGCAGCAGGACGTCGGGTTCCAGTTCCAGTGTCTCGGTGATGGCAACGTCACCGTCTTCGGCTTCGCCGACGATCTCAAAGCCAGGCTCGCTCTCGAGCATGTTTCGCACGCCGAAGCGTACGACGGGATGATCGTCTGCGACGACGACCCGAACCGGCGGAGTTGCAATGGCCTTCTCGGTGGATCTCTTGCCGAACTCCTTCATGCGTGACTTCTCCTCGCGGTTTCGCTGGTCGTATGGTTTGCAGTCGTTGATCTGTATTGAATCAGCATACCTTCAAGACGATTGCAGGCCTGTAACAGTCTGTCGAGTTTTGTCGCGGGTTCAATCATGGCACCGCTATCCTCGATCTCTTCTGCAATGGCCTGGACCTCCAGGGCCCCCAGCATACTGCAACTTCCTTTGATGGCGTGAGCCTGTTTCAGATAGGTCGCTTCGTCGTTGTGCTGACAAGCCTGCTGCATCTGCAGGATCCGCTTTCGAGTGTCGTCAAGGCACAGAGAGTAGAGTTTTGTAAGTTTCTGCTCTCCCATAGCGTCTTTCAACTGGAGATACACGTTTTCATTCAGGATGCGGAGTTCGTTCTGAATCTTGTCCAGCTCCTGATGGTCGGGGTTTCCGTTCGTCAGCAGCCGGTTAAGGGCGCTTATGGTGAAGGGCTTACGGAGGAAACCGTCGAATCCCGCAAGCATCTTTGCATTGGCCTCGGCGCCGCTCATGGCGATCATGCATACATTGCTCCAGGCAGCGCGCATCCGTGCGGCAAGCGATGCGCCTGTGAGTCCAGGCATCTGCAGATCGGTGAGCACGGCATGCGGAGCGGGGCCGGGAGCGTGTATGAACCGAAGAGCCATTTCGCCAGATTCGGCTGAATCCACTCGATACCCTTCAAGGGTGAGCAGCCGATCAAGCAGCTCGCACATCATAGGGTCATCATCGATGACAAGGATGCGGCGCTGTGCGTACTCGGCCATGGGGAGAAGAGTATCAAGCGGGCGTTTTCCATGCCACTTGTGTTTGGCAGAGGGTACAGTAGTTGCTATGGGTTCGGAGGAGTTTCCGCAGCAGCCAGACCGAGTGGGCGAAACCTCCATGACGGATGAGCTACGTCTTCTTACCGCTCGTGTCGAAGCGCTTGAGCGTGAGTTCGCTGCGATGCGGGCCTCCGCAAAACCGATGGAAGCAACGGCGACCAGGGAAGTTGCGCCGCGCGTTGCTTCGTCGCCACCCCCTCCGCCGATGCCTGAGCAGGTTTTCCCATCAGTTGTGCCTGGGCCGGTGATGGCTTCTGCGGGCCGCTCTCGCCCGTCGCTTGAGAACAGGCTGGGAGCACATGTCTTCAACCGGATCGGCATCTTGGCCCTGATGGTCGGGGCGACGTGGTTCCTCAAGCTAGCTATCGACAACCAATGGATTGGTCCGGTGGGCCGTATCCTGATCGGCCTGATTGCTGGCGCGGGAGTGGTGGTCTGGTCGGAGAGATTCCGCAGGAAAGGCTTCTCGGCCTTTTCCTATTCGCTAAAGGCGATTGGGACGGGGGTTCTTTACCTTTCCTTGTGGGCGGCTTATCAGCTATACCATCTGCTTCCGTCCGAGGCTGCGCTTGCCGGAATGATTCTGGTGACGGCATGGAACGCCTACATGGCGTGGGCGCAGGACTCGGAGCTGCTGGCGGCCTATGCGTTAACTGGAGGAGTCGCGACGCCACTGCTGCTGTCGAGCGGGGGCAACCATGAGATCTTCCTCTTCACGTACCTGCTGGCGATTGATGTTGCGATTGTTGCGCTGGTAAAGATCAAGTCCTGGCCTCGCCTGTTGCTCGGGGCTTTTCCGGCAACGGTGTTTTACTTTTTTGCCTGGTACGCGAAGTACTACCAGGAGCCTGCGTTCGCGATCACAACGATCTTTGCAGGATTGTTTTTTCTCGTCTTTGTCAGTGCCTCCGTTGGCGGCCTTCTGGCTGAGCCCGATGCGCGGCGAGGTCTGTTGCAACGGCTGGGGCGATTTACGCCGCATATTCTGCTTCCCCTGGGGAACGCGGCGTTTGTTTCGCTCGCGCTCTACCTGGCAATGAAGGACTCGGATCGCGGCTGGTTCGTTCCGTGGCTGATGCTCATCCTGTCGGCGGTTTATCTGCTGATTACGCGGCTACCGCAGTCGCCCGTACCGGCGGCGCTGCACCTTTCGCTGGCCGTGGTCTTTCTTACGATTGCGATTCCACTGAAGGCGAGTGGTCACTGGATTACGGTTGCGTGGTTGGTTGAGGGTGTTGCTATCCTCTGGGTGGCCGCGCGAATCACGTCATCCCATGCGGAACAACCTCGACCGGCCTCGGATGCGAGCAATGTGTTGCGCTGGCTTTCGGGTGCATCTTTGGTCCTCGGATTTGCAGGGTTGATTTCGGAAACCTTCTGGTTGGGAGTCGGGACTTCGCCGTCCTTCTTCAATCGCAATCTTGCGACCGCGGTGATTGCAGCGGCTGCCTATGCGGCAGTCGGATGGCTGGCTCTGCGCACACGTCGTGTCGATCGTGCTGCGTGGCCTGCATGGTCGCAGTTTGCATTTCTTTCAGTGATTGCCGTTGACCTGGTTGCTCTTCTGCTCAGTCTTCGCGAGATCGGGACAACATGGTCCAGCCTGCCTCATGAGCCGTTCTGGAATGCCGATTTCGGCATGGCGTTGGTTGGATTGGGAATGCTCGCAGCAGTGGCACGGTTTTCCTGGCGGACGGCTCTTGCTGAAGAAGGTTCGGTACTGTGGGCGCATCTCTCAGGCGGCTCGATCATCGCGCTGAACCTGATTGCGATCTTTACAGGCGTTCGCGAAATTGAATCCATCTGGCCCATGACGGGAGCGAATCCCGACCTGGAGCTGCGGCGCGCGCTTGCTGTCTCTGCTTTTCTGATGGTTTATGGAGCAGCGTTACTCGCCGTTGGCTTCTGGCGGCGCACGGCGTTTGTGCGCTGGCAGGCGCTCATCCTTCTGGTCTTTACGATTGGCAAAACCTTTCTCTATGACATGCGGAACCTTAGCCAGGGGTATCGGGTCGTCAGTTTCCTCGGTCTTGGCGTCCTGCTGATGGCCGTGAGCTTTGCTTATCAGAAGGACTGGTTGTCGCTGCGCGGTTCTAATGCCTCCAACCCAGCTGGAAGTGACCAATGAAGTCGCTTCTTTTCGCTCTCCTGCTTCTTTTCTGGCAGGCGCCCGCTGTTGAACGGCAGTACTTTCTCTATCAGCGCTCTGTTGTTCCCGCGGGCGCAGGTCTTAACTGCGCAGTGCTGGATGCAGAGACGTTTGCGCATGCCTCTGCATCGCTCAAGGATGTACGGATTTTTCCCCAGACGGCGCAGGCGCATGAAGTGCCTTACGTGATTGCCTTGAGTGAGTCCGCACAGCTGGACTCCGAGCCGGCACGCGTCCTGAACAGTGGTTTAAAGGGCCGTTCGCTGAGTTTTGATCTCGCGATGCCGCACCGCCCTTACACCGAGGTGGTGCTCGACCTCGACGGTACGGACTACATCGCTGCTGCTACGGTCACGGGGAGCAATGCTCCTGGAGCCCAGGGGGGGACTCGCCTGGGAGAATTCACGTTGTTCGACCTGAGCTCGCAGCATCTCTCACGCAGTACGACGCTGCCTTTGCAGGAGTCCAGTTTTCCTTACCTGCACGTCGAGTTGAACATCACGCCTGCTCCGGGGACGCGCAGCTTTCAGGTTTCGCCGGTGATGGTGCGAGGGGCCTCGGTCCCTCCCAGTCGCGAGGCGCAGACGATCTTCGAGGAAGCAGCAGAGACGCGCGCTATTACCCAACGCGGACGCCAGACCGTCGCTTCGTTTCATCTTCCTCAGCGTGTTCCGGTGGAACGGGTAACTTTTGAACTTTCGCCGACGTACAAAGGGAACTTCAGCCGCGATGTCACGATCAGCGATTATGCAACCGGTACGCCTGCTTCGTCGGGAGAAACGATCTCAGGAACGATCTTTCGCGTTCATCTGTCGCAAGCAGGTCGTGAAATACATCAGCAGAGACTAAACCTTCCCGCAACACTGGGGTCGAATCTGCAAAGCTCAGCCGAAGTGGAGGTTGCGGTCGAGAACGGCGACGATCAACCTCTGCCAATTACTGCCGTCCGTCTGGAGATGCGGCAACGGCGTTTGTGTTTCGATGCGCAGTCCACGGATGCTCTGACCATCTTTTATGGCGATGCCGCTTTATTGCCGCCGCATTATGATTTTTCGCGCACAGTGTCCATCACCAACCAGGTGCCTCTTGCGCGTCTGGGGCCGGAACAGAAGAATCCCGTGTATACGCCACGTCCGGATACGCGCGCTGCGACAGAACGCCACCCGGAGCTGATCTGGGTGGTGTTTCTTGCCGTCATCTGCATCCTGGGAGTGATCGCGCTGCGTTCGTCGCGCCATCTTCCGCGATAGGCGGTGTTCTATCGCACAGCGGTATCGACTTCATTGATCCAGTTGGCCGACTTCAGCAGCTCGCGCGGCTTTGAGCCATCCGCCGGTCCCACCAGACCATCGTTGTACATCATGTCGATCAGGTGCGCGGCGCGTCCATAGCCGATGCGCAGCCTGCGCTGTAGCAGCGAGGTGGACGCCTTGCCGAACTCATAGACCAGACGAACCGCATCGTCATACAGGGGATCGTTGTCGTCTCCATCCGAGCCGCCATCGAGATCGCGTCCAGCCTCATCCTTCGGCCCTTCTAGGAAGCCCTCCACGTACTCGGCCTGGCCCTGCGCCTTCCAGAACTCGGTGACCGCGGAGATCTCCTTCTCCGTAACGAAGGGGGCGTGGACGCGTTGTACACGGCTGGTTCCGGGGGGGAGATAAAGCATGTCACCTCGCCCCAACAGACTTTCGGCGCCGTTGGAGTCGATGATGGTGCGCGAATCAACCTTGGTTGCGAGGCGGAAGCTCATACGAGTGGGAACATTGGCTTTGATCAGTCCAGTGATGACATCGACCGAAGGACGCTGCGTCGCCAGCACCAGATGGATTCCTACAGCACGGGCCATCTGGGCAAGACGGGTGATGGCCTCTTCGACGTTGGCCCGATCCAGCATCATCAGGTCGGCCAACTCATCGATGATGATCATGATGTAGGGCAGCGGTTCCTGGTTCACATCTTCGAAGAGATGTCCGCTGCCGCTATCGAAGAGCTTGTTGAACTGGTCGATGTTGCGAACATGGTTTGCAGCCAGCAGTTTGAGGCGCCGCTCCATCTCGCGCACGGCATTGCGCAGCGCATTGGCAGCGAGCTTGGCTTCCGTGATGATGGGGGTGAAGAGATGCGGAATCCCTTCATACATGCCCAGCTCGACGCGCTTCGGGTCAACCAGGATCATGCGTACCTGTTCGGGCGTCGATTTGAAGAGCACGCTCATGATCATCGCGTTGATCGCGACGGATTTACCCGAGCCGGTGGAACCTGCAATCAGGACGTGTGGCATTGCGGCGAGATCGCCGGTTACGATGCGGCCATTGATGTCCTTGCCAAGCGCGATGGGCAGTCGCGATTTGGATTGCGCGAAGCTCTCGCACTCGACCACATCGCGCAGCCAGATGGTCTCCCGCTTTGCATTGGGAATCTGAATCCCTACGGTGGACTTGCCGGCCATCCTCTCGATCAGGATGCTTTCGGCGGCCATCGCCAGACAGAGATCGTCTGCCAGACCGGCAACCCGTGAGTACTTCACGCCGGCATCGGGTTTGAACTCGAAGGTGGTAACGACCGGGCCGGGATTGATGTGCGTGACCTGTCCATTGACGTCGAACTCTCCGCACTTTTCCACCAGCACCCGGGCCTCTTCGCGCAGAGCATCTTCGCGGACTGCTGTCTGTTCGTCGCTGTGATACAGCAGTGATGACGGCGGAAGTTTGTAGCCACGCACGCTCTTCGGCGTAATGGCGACGGCCTTGATATCGGCGTCGGCGCGTTTTCCGAAGGAGATACCATCTTCCGCAGTCTCTGCTGGAGTTTCAACAGGCCTTTTCGCCGTGCGTGGCGGTGCAATCTGCGGAACAGACTTTTCAGTGCGGTCTTCCAGCGTAGGAAGATGGCTGTCGCGAAAGTTTGAGACATCGTCGATCGCCCGCACAGGGGCAGCCGCTTTGGCCAACGCTTCGGCAAATGGAGCCGCTGCCGCTGTTGCTGTACTGATCGGTGTAACCGGAGGAGCATCCACCATGGTGCGCGGCATCCCTCGCCATATGGAGGTGTCCGTTGACGGAAGCGACTCCTCGGATTCCGGTGTAGCAAGCTTGGCTCTTTTACGGCGGCTGAGCCAGCCAAAGAGGCTTCCAAGCAGTGTGGAATTGGGCTCGGCGAGTTTAGCCTCTGTCTCACGTGCCTTGCGCTCTTCTTGCTCACGCGCTCTCTGGGCCCGCAGCTCAGCCCGTTCACGCTTGCTACCGTAGGTCTCTGCTGGAAGATCTGCGCCATGACGGCTCTCGCGCCACTGCGACCAGCGCTCCCATATTCTCTGGGCAAAGCCAAAACGTGCTGTGGTCCATTCGCGAGCTGTATTGAAAGTGAAGGTCGTAGCGAGATACAACGAGAGCGCCACCATCAGGGCCAGCACAATCGCGGCTCCCGGAAGATTCAGAAACTCAACCAGCATATCGGCCAGCAGACGTCCGCTGGTGCCCTCGATGGGCAAGGCACCGCGCCACAGGATATGTCCGGGGAGGAGAGCGACAGCGGCAGGAGCAAAGACAACCCACAGTGCCAACCCGACGGCCCTGGCGATGGGCGATCCGGCGGGCCGCGACATCATCCAGCAGATCCCGATTCTTGCCAGAACCAGTGGCAGAAAGAAAGCGGCAATGCCAATGGCCTGGAAGAGTGCATCGGAGACGTAGGCTCCGGCGATTCCGGTCCAATTATGAGCGGGTCTTCCGGTGGCGTAGGCCCCCACGGTGTTGAACGAGTGGTCCGTCGGCGTATAGCTCACCAGGGCAAGCAGCAGGAGCCCCGCGGCCACCAGGACAATAAGGCCAAGAATCTCATTCAAACGGCGATTACGGGTTGGGGTCGAGACGAGCCTAAGGGTCTTCATCAGGGGGTTCGCACAGCCTCTCTTGCCTGCCGGCGGCGAGCCTTTCCGTGCAGGCGGGCCATAGCAAAATGCTGCTATTGAGGCTTAACCACCAGAGCAACTTTGATTATCCCAGAGTCGGTTGCGCAAAATGCGAAACAAAATCGAAAAACTGAATGCAGGTATCCGAATGCAAACCTGATGACAAGAAGGTGCATCTATCTTTACAACTTACCGCCGAGCTATCTCGGCGGCCCTTAGTATCGGTTTGGCAGGGGAGTGGGATTTTCGCGATTTCTCCTGCTTGCCGCCGGTGAAGGAGAATCGCTGACAGCCGGCGGACCCTGCCAACTGGTTTTCATCATTTCGAATGAGGTTCAGGCATGGCCACAGATGCTGCCAAGCGTAATGAGATGCGCCGGGCTTTGTTGTCCGTAATCAATACTCTGCATGACAGCCAAAAGGCATTCGCCGAAATCGGCGACCACCTGAAAGATGCGGCAATCAAAAAATACTTTCTGGCCGAGTCTCTCAAGCGGGCGCAGTTTCGTGGTGACCTGGAAGAAGTTCTCCACCAGAATGGCGTTCACGACATTACCGAATCAGGGACTGCGGTGGGGGCGCTGAATCGCGTATGGGGTGATCTGAAGGCAAAGCTCGGGGGCGGCGATCATACGCTGCTTGCAACCGCAGAGCAGGGCGAGGACACAGTGAAAGAAGCCTATGAGGATGCCCTGCGTCAGGAGCTTCCACTACCAATTCGCCAGATATTAGCCGAGCAGCAAGCCCATGTTCTGGACTCGCACACTTATGTTAAAGGTCAACGCGATGTGGCGGTAACAAAGTAAGCCTGGAGTGAAGATATGGGATCTTTGAGTCCATATCTTCACTCCGAAGATCTCATCTATTTCTCAATACCCGAGATGATGCAGATAAAAGACGGCCCCTGAAGCGAGCAGGCAGTAGATTCCAAACAGATACCAGCGCCCTTCTTCCAGCCACGCGCTCAACCATCGGAGTGCGACGAGACCCGCAAAAAATGCCAGAACCATTCCGATCAGACTGGTCGCTACGCTGCTATGTAGATCGATGGCAGCGCCAGTGGTGGAAGCCTCGCGCGACGCCTTGACCAGGCGCATGGCCTCACGCAGCACAACAGGCGGAGTGAGCACGACGGCCAGTGCGAAGCTAAATCGCTCGGCGCGGTCCTTACTCGCGTCGGCCAGCATTCCAGTGGAGATGGTTGCGCCAGAGCGCGAGAAACCGCGAAAAGGAAGGCAGAGGCCCTGAACCGCACCCATCCATCCCGCCTGCCGCATGGTTACGCTGTTGCCATAGGCCTGCTCGACGGGCTGGCCCTTTCGTTCACGCAGTCCTGCGATAAGGATCAGCACACCTGCGGCCAGAAGTGCAGGCGCAATCAGGTCGAGCCTGCCGAAGAGCTCTTCGATCTCTGCTTTAGGAGCTCCGTGGAACATGGTCTTCTCGATGGCTACCTTCAAAGCTCCACCGATCAGGCCGGTAAGAAATGTCGCCCAGATAATGCGGATCAGGAACCGCTTGAAGGCATCGGCGTTGGCGAAGTAGGTCTTCTTCCACTGCTTCCAGAAATAGACGATAACGGCGAACATGGTGCCGGTGTGTAGCATGACCAGCAGCAGCGTCATCTGGGGAGAAGAAGGGTCAAGGCCCATCAGTTTTTCAGCGACGACGACGTGAGCGGAGCTCGAGACTGGTAGAAGCTCTGCGAGCCCCTGCACAATGGCGAGCACAATAACCTTCAGAATCGGCATAGCACCATGCTACATGCACTCCCTGAATCTTCCGTGAAGATGTTCCTGGCTTAGCTGGAGAGTATCTTTTCAAACACCGCAGAGGTCTTGATCTGTGTAAAACCTTCACGACGATAAAACCGATGCGCTCGTTCGCGTGTCATCCTCGAGGTCACCTGGATGACGGAAATACCTTTCTGATTGCTCCATTGTTCGACTGCCTCGCACAATTGCTTGCCCACGCCAAGCGAGCGAGCGCTATCCTTTACAACCAATCCGGTAATCAAGGTGTGCGGAGCGGATTGCAGATGCCTCGCGATCTCTGCTCCGATCCATCCGACCACTTCGTCTCCTGCGCAGGCAACGAGGGCAAGATGGTCTTCGCGAAGGGGTTGCATAGCTTCGATTCGGTCTCTGACTTCCTCAACAGAGGAAGCATAGCCGAGCTGTCCGCTCAGCTCAGCAACAGCAATGGAATCGCCGATCTCTACTTCGCGTATGGTGAGAGGTTTTTCAGTCGCGGTCGTTGCCATAGATCGAGATTCCCTGCTGGACTTTGTATGCGATGCTGGCGCCGCGTGCCGCATAGTCTGTCTGCGGATACTTTGCCTTCAGATCAGCTGCGAGCGTCTGGGTTTTTGCGGTAGCGGAGTCTGCTTTTTTCTTGTCTTCCTGCACGGTGTACATCGTGACAGTTACGGCTGTTCGATAGACCGCGTTGTATAGGGCCTCTGCAGCACGAGGTCCATCGGGAAACTGACGCGCATACTTCTCATATAATTCCGCTTCCTTCTCGGGGCACTTCGGCAGGCCCTGCCAATCGCCGCACAGCTTGTTATCGAGCATCTCGTAGGCTGCCATTGCTGCGTACTTCGTCCCCGGATAGTTCTTGAGAATCTTCTTCATCTCGCCTTCGAAGATCGCTGGGCGCAAGATGGGATCCTGCTCCTTTGCCGAGGGCAACGTGCTGATATCCCGTTTCGCCAACTGCCAGCGAATATCTGCCGAGCGCCATGCTGCCTCAGAAGCCAGAGAAGACTGAGGGAAGTAGTCCACCACTCTCCTATAGAGCAACTGGGCTTCTACTGCGGCATCCTTCGGAGCGTTGGGGCGGCTGGCAGCGTCTTCAAGATTTGCCGCGGCCCCGTACAGGATCAAATCGCCCTGCGGAGTCGTAGGGCCGACGACTCCTTTGTCGCGAATCCAGCCCGAGGACGGTGTAGGAGCAGCATCGTCACCGAACTCCGGCTTATCCTCGGGATCTTCCTGAACGTCAGTATTGGCGAAGACTTTGACCCAGGGAGCGCTGCGTTCGACGACGACAACCTCATGACCTGGAGCCACCATCGATACTCGTTGCGAGTCTGCATCCGAGGACACGTAGACGTTGGCATCGTGCAGTACGGTCGCCCGCGCTGCACGATCGTATCCTGCGTCGTTCTTGCGTTTCTGGCCCCACACGGTTGACGGAAGTAGAAGCAGGGCGGCACCTAAACCCATCCAGAGCAGACGATCGTTTCGCATAGCAACATATTAGACGGGAGATTTGTGTTAAGGGCACGGTTTAGAGCCTGCCCTGAGCGAAGCCGAAGGGTGCCACAAGGTTATAGATTCAAGCGGCTTTCGTCGCTGAGGTCCACGGGGCTAGAAAACGTGTAGCCTCACGCCAATGGAGTGGCTGCGATCTCTGTCTCCAGTCGCTGACGCAGGGAGGGTTCCAGATTGCCTCCGCTCAAAATTACAACGACTTTGTGCGACGTGGGAAGCTCGTGGGCATGGAAGAGTGCTGCCGCCAGGGCGACGGCCCCACTGGGTTCGGAGACCAGCTTTGTAGCAGCTAGAATTACGCGCATGGCGGAGAGAATCTCCTCTTCAGTGACCGCGACAATGCCGTCGACGTACTCGAGGACATGCTTGAAGTTCACCTGGCCCAGACTCTGCGTGCGCAGGCCGTCTCCGATGGTTCGTGTCGTCTTTTCTGCAGGCCACTCCACAAGTTTTTTCGAGTAGAAACTCTCTTTCGCATCGGCAGCCAGCTCGGGCTCCGCTCCCCAGACTTTGACACCAGATTTGGCGAGTCCTTCCTGAGCGGCCAGTTTGATCGCCGTTGCTGCTCCGCTGAGCAATCCGCCTCCGCTGACAGGCGAAAGCACAAGGTCGACATCCGGAAGCTGCTCTACGATTTCGAGCCCGCAGGTGCCTTGCCCTGCGACGATCTGCGGCGCGTCGTAAGGAGGAATCATGGCATAGCCGAATTGCGCTACCAGTTCCTCAGCTTTTCGGAGCCTTTCGGAAGATGCTGGACCAACCTCTACGATCTCCGCTCCCAACGCTCGTGTGGCGGCCTTCTTAACCTCCGGAGCGCTCGCAGGCATCACGATCACGGCCTTTGCACCGAGTGCCTTTGCGGCATAGGCGACGCCCTGGGCATGGTTTCCGCTGGAGTAGGTGATGACGCCTCGCGAACGTTTTTCGGGCGAGAGCTGCGCCACCATGTTGTAAGCTCCGCGGAGCTTAAAGCTTCCGATGGGTTGTTCGTTCTCGGCCTTGAGATAGAGATCGAACTCCGGTTCAGGCAGCTTTGCCATCCGCAGCCGCGCGCGCTCCACACGGTAAAGCGGTGTCCGTACGGCAACGCCGCGGATTCTCTCTT